>CAYYHY010000009.1:0-29808 GCA_964471855.1 uncultured Oscillospiraceae bacterium
CTGAGGGAGCATCCGGAACTGCCGGAAGAGGATGCAGAGACGGTCAGACGATGGGCGCAGTGCAGCCTTGGCCCGCATCTCCTCCTGAAGGAGCGGCCTGACGGCGGCATCCTCATCAAACTTTATAATAACAAATACGGAGACGCGAAGATGTACCTGGTGAAGACGGGGACACGCACATGGCATGAACTTGTGGGGCCGTGCGGCATTCCCTGCATCGTGCATGCTGCGCTGCTGCCTTTCCGGGGATATATCATGCCGAACATGCTTGTTGCCGGCGCCCCCCTGGACCAGAAAGCTGCAGGACTCATGCCCGTGTTCATGCTGCTGTACTCGTTCGCTGTGGAGAGCGGCTATATTGTTACAGAGCTGTAGTCCCGGGACAGCGCCGGCGGCAGAAATCCCGGCCGAAGACCGGCGGCGCAGCCGGACGAAATTCTTGATTTCCGGGACTGCGCAAAGTAAAATGCCCTATTAACGAGGTCCGGCAGCGGGGCCGGGCTGGAAAGAGAATGGAGGGGTCGGAGATGCCGGAAGACAGCAGGATCTTCCTCAATGGCGGGGAGAGCGGCGAGACCCAGAATTTTATTCATCAGTTTATCCAGGAGGATATCGCGCCCGGGGGACGCTTTGCGGGGATGCAGGTGCACACCCGTTTCCCCCCTGAGCCCAACGGCTATCTGCACATCGGACACTGCAAGGCCCTGATCATTGACTTCGGCTCGGCAGAGAAGTTCGGCGGCATCTGCAACCTCCGGATGGATGATACCAACCCGGCCAAAGAGGATACGGAGTATGTGGACGCCATCAAGGAGGACATCCACTGGCTGGGCTTTGACTGGCAGGACAGGTTCTTCTACGGCTCCGACTACTTTGAGGAGACCTACCAGCTGGCACTGGGTCTGATTAAAAAGGGCCTGGCCTACGTGTGCGAGCTGACACCGGAGCAGTTCCGGGAGTACCGGGGGGATGTGGGCACGCCGGCCCGTTCCCCCTGGCGGGACCGCCCTGTGGAGGAGTCCCTGGATCTGTTCCAGAGGATGCGGGCCGGGGAGTTCCCGGAGGGGAAGTACACCCTGCGGGCGAAGATCGACCTGGCCAGCGGAAACTTCAACATGCGGGACCCGGTGCTCTACCGCATCCGCTACATCGAGCACCACCGCCAGGGGACGAAATGGTGCATCTTCCCCATGTACGACTTCGCCCACCCCATCCAGGACGCCCTGGAGGGGATCACCCACTCCCTCTGCTCCCTGGAGTATGAGGACCACCGCCCCCTGTACGACTGGGTCATCAACAACACCGACGTCCCCTGCCGTCCCCGGCAGATCGAGTTTGCCCGCCTGGGAATCAGCAACACCGTGATGTCCAAGCGGAAGCTGCGCAGGCTGGTGGAGGAGGGCTATGTGAGCGGCTGGGACGACCCCAGGATGCCCACCCTCTGCGGGCTCCGCCGCCGGGGCTACACCCCCGCATCCATCCGCAGCTTCTGCGACCGGATCGGCGTGGCCAAGAACACCAGCACGGTGGAGTACAGTTTCCTGGAGCACTGCCTGCGGGAGGACCTGAACGAGCACGCCCGCCGGGCCATGGCGGTGCTGCGGCCCGTAAAGCTGACTGTCACCAACTACCCCGAGGGCGCAAGCGAGGTGTTCCAGGTGGAGAACAACCCCGGGGACCCCTCCGCCGGGACCCGGCCGGTCACCTTCTCCCGCACCCTGTATGTGGAGGAGGAGGACTTCCTGGAGAAGCCGGTGCCGAAGTACAAGCGGCTCTACCCCGGGGGACCCGAGTGCCGCCTGAAGGGCGCCTACCTCATCCGCTGCACCGGCTGCGTAAAGGACAGCGAGGGGCGGGTGGTGGAGATCCTGGCCACCTACGACCCGGACTCCCGGGGAGGCAACCCCTCCGACGGCCGCAAGGTGAAGGGGGCCACCATCCACTGGGTGGATACGGCCACCGCTGTGGACGCGGAGGTGCGGCTCTATGACAGCCTCTTCTCCGATCCCGACCCCGACGGAGCCGGGAAGGACTTCATCGCCTGCCTCAATCCAGACTCCCTGGAGGTGCTCCACGGGGCCAAGGTGGAGGCGGGTCTGGCGGAGGCGCAGCCCTCCGACCGCTTCCAGTTCCTCCGGCTGGGCTACTTCTGTGCGGATTCCAAGGACTCCGCCCCGGGGCACCTGGTGTTCAACCGCTCGGTGGTTCTGAAGGACAGCTTCAAGCCCGTTAAAAAGTAAAAAACAGAAACTGCCTCCCCGGATACCGTCCGGAGAGGCAGTTTTTTGTGTCAGGAAGCGGGCTCCGAGCTGAGGAGGTTGTCGTCGCCGTCGTAGGTGTCGATGCTGAGGAGCACGCCGCTGGGGTCGTAGTTGAAGACCCGGCGCTGGTTGAGCACCATGCCCAGCCAGGAGTAGGTGTTGAAGTAGGTCAGGGCCTCGGAGCACAGGTTCATCTCGTTGTAGGTGTACTCGGTGGAGTAGATCTTGGTGCCCTTGGGCTCATGGTAGGTGCGCTTGATCAGGCGGTTCTGCTCGTCAAACTCCTGGTCGAAGTAGCCCACCAGATTGCCCTCGCTGTCGCAGGTGTCCTCCCGGACCACCAGGTCCCCCTCGTAGGTGTAGAGGGTATGGCCGGTATCCGTGCCGTCGGAGGCGTAGGTGATCTTCTCGGAGACCATCCCGTTGGCGCCGTAATTGTACACGGTCTGGGAGAGGGTGCCGGTGTTCTCGTCGTAGCTGAAGGAGTTCAGGGGCTGGCCGTCATCCCGGTACTTCAGCTCCAGGTAGCCGGTCTGGATCCCGTCGGGGCTGAAGGAGGTGACGCTGGAGCGGCGGCCCTGGGCGTCGTAGTCGTAGTCATGGAACCACAGGATCGTGCCTCTGGCATTGCTTTTGGTTATGCGCCGGATGTTGCCGGAGGAGTCGGTGATGGTGCCGGAGCGCAGCTCGGTGATCTTGCTGTTGACTGCATCCGTGTTGGAGGTCACCTTGGGGGAGTTCCAGAGGGTGCTGAGGGCGCCGGCGTAGTCCTTCTGGCGGATCTGTGTGTCAGCAATCCCCAGCCAGGCGTCGGACAGGCGGCTGTCCAGCTGGGCGGCGATCCGGTAGTACTCCTGGGCCGTGGCCAGGTTCTCGTCGGTCTCCCCCATGGTGATGTAGTAGCCGCCCATGTCTGCGTAGGGACCCGCCGCCAGGGGGTCTGCACTCATGGCGGCCTCTATGACAGGAATGGCGTCCTCGGTGTTGCCTGCGGCCAGGAGCTGCTTGCCCAGCTCGGAGAGCCTCGATGCCAGGGGAGGCGCCGCCTCTTCCTCTCCGGCGGCGGAGGAGGAGGCAGGGGAAGCGGCCCCGGTTCCGGCTTCGGAGCCGGAATCAGATCCGGAGGCGGAGGATGCGGGCTTCTGCTCACAGGCGGTCAGGAGAAGTGCCGCTGCCAGGAGCCAGGCTGTTAACATTCTCATGGTCTGGAAGACCTCCTTGCGGATATGCTGCCGGGGAAGGGCCGCCTGCCCGGCGGCGCTTCACTGCAGCTGCTGGTCTCTGCAGGGACCCAGGTCCAGATTGAGGTCCACAGGACCTTCAATTCCTGCCACTTCTGCAGTGTGGGTATACTGCCAGAGGCTGAAGTCGTATACGTAGTCAGTTCTGTTCCGGTAGTCGGCCAGCCACACGGGCCAGTCCTTCAGCCGGGAGAGGTCGTACCTGGTGTAGGAGTGGTCCCGGTTTGTATAGAGGCAGGCCGTGAAGCCGCCGTCCCGGATGGTGCGGAGAAAGGCGTCGGCGCAGTCTGTCAGGGTATCCCCGTCCAGACCGTCCGTCCGGGCGGGACCGTCCGCCACGGGTTCCCAGTCAAAGGCCACGGGACAGGCGAGCGTCCGCCCGTCCAGGGTGTCCAGGATGAACCTGGCCTCCTCCTCCGCCTCCTCAGGGGTGACGGCCTGGGAGTAGAAGTAGACGCCCACGTCCAGGCCTGCTTCTGTGGCGCCGCTGTAATTGACCTCAAAGCACTTGTCTGCAAAGAGACCGCCCTCGGTGTAGCCCCGGTAGCCGATGCGCAGCATGGCGAATTCGATGCCGTCGTCCGCCACGGCCTCCCAGTCCACTTCCTTCTGGTGGGAGGAGACGTCCACGCCGGTGCGGGAGGTACCGAATTCGTTTTCATACTGGAGTCTGCCGTCCCCGTCCAGGACGAACAGAGCGGGGTCATAGGGGTTCAGGGGGACGCCCTCCACGGCGGTATAGGTCGAGCCGTTGTACTCAAACTTCAGGAGTGCCTTCTCCCAGGGGAAGCGGAAGCCCGCCATGCGGGCAATCACCAGGAGGAGAAGAACGACAGTGACAGACAGGGCCGCCACCGCTATGTACAGGAAGCCGACACCCGGGGCCGCATGGTTCCGGCGCTCCCTGGGGGGCCGGGTCTGGGGCTTCTGTTCCGGCTGTTCCGGGGACCTGTCCTGCTCCTCCGGAGCTTCGTTCCGGACTTCTTCGGGCGGGCTGTCACCCGGCTGCTGTGTGGGATTCATGGATTCCTCCGCATGCGGCCCTCCGGCCGCATCAAATTTCGCTCCCCGGCGGGCTGCGCCGGAAGCGCTTCCAAGTTTACCACTGAATTTATAAGATGTACAGTGGAAAAAAGCTGGAAATCGGGGAAAAGAGAAGTTTTCCGGGAGGGAGACAGGCTGCGGGGAGAGAAACGGTATTCCAATTCCTGCAGGCAGTGGTATAATGAGAGGAATTTTGCAGAAACGGGGGAGATCGGATGCCTCTGCAGCCAGCAGACCTTGACCGCATTGACCAGGTGAAGTACCTGGCGGCGGAAAACTGGGAGGAGTACCGCGTCATCATGCGCATCCTCTACCTTGAGAATGAGAAGATGCACTACCAGCTGATGCGGGACGACATTCTGGAGCTCATGCACAGGGTGCCCGGGTATGCAGACTACGACCCGGACAAGCTGAATGCGGCCCTGTCCCAGCTGAGCAGGTGGCAGAACCTGACCCAGATTCAGGACCCCCACATCCAGTACACCATTGCGGACTTCAAGAACCAGCGTTTCCAGTACATGCTGACCCCGGAGTCGGTGGAGATCGAGCGCATGACCATTACCCTGGAGAACCTGCGCACGAAGACGGACAGCCTCTCCATGAACGCCTTCCGCCGCATCCGGGCGGCCCTGGACCGGGCCCGCCAGCTGGACAGCATGACATCGGCGGAGATCGTGGACTGGTGGAACGACCTGGAGGAAGATTTCAACAGGATGAACCAGAGCCACCAGGACTACCTGCGGGAGTTCTATGACCCGACCAGCAGCCGGGCTGTGGACCCGGAGGAGTTTGTGGTTTACAAGCGGCGGCTTGTCCAGTATCTGGAGGACTTCATCGTCAACCTCCAGCACAGCGTGGACCAGATTGGCTCCCGGCTGGAGTCCTTCACCCCGGAGGAGACGGAGCACATCCTGGACCTGGTCTTCCGCAGCAGCCTGGAGACGGTCCGGGCAAACCCGTCACAGACCCAGGAACGGGAGGCGGAACTGCAGACCAGGCAGCGGGATCTCTGGAATGCCCTGTACCGCTGGTTTGTGGGCAGGGACAGCAACGCACGCCAGGTGATGGACGTGACCAACGAGGTCATCCGCATGGTGGTGCAGCAGGCGGCCCTGCTGCTGCAGATGCAGAGCTCCGGGACAGGCAACAGCGCCGAACTGCGGCACATGATGGAGCTGTTTGCGGGCTGCGGCAGCATCGACGAGGCCCACCGCCTGTCCGCCATGGTCTTCGGCTCCCAGGGGGTGCGGAACGTCACCGCCAACGCGGTGCGGGTCACGGACCAGACGGACTCCTCCGCCTACGACGAGCCGCCCATGGAGTTTCAGCTGAAGCCCCGGACCAGGGTCTACCGGCCCAGGGTGGACCGGACGGGATTCCGGGACCGGTCCGCCGAGAAGGCCGCGGAGAAGAAGCGGGTGCTGGCGGAGGCGAGGCAGCTGGAGGCGGATGTGAAGCGGTTCGTCCGCGGGGGCAGGCTGGAGTTCGGGAAGCTGGAGGAGCCTGTGCCGCCGAGGGTGCGGGAGGTCTTCCTCAGCTGGATCTCCATGGCCTGCCTGAATGCAAACAGAAAGGGCCGGACGGAGTACGGGCAGAGCTTCACCCTGAAGCGCAGGAGCAGGGGAACCTGCCATATGGTGTGTACGGACGGGGTGCTGACCATGCCGGACTTTGTGCTGGTGTTTGAGGAGGTGAAGGGGAATGGATGAGTTCCGCGTGCTGCTGAACCGGTTCTGGATTACCCGGGACGAGAACAAGGAGCTGTTCTACGCCGTCAGGCGGGCGGTCACCACTCCCATGGGCGGCAGGAAGGACGACCAGACCCTGGGCCGGGCGATCTCCGAGCTGCTGGGCTGGAACCTGGTGATGAACGAGTCGGTAATCAAGCTGGAGAAGGTGCCCTCCCACGCCATGGCCTGGATGGGGATCGAGTCCTTCCAGGAGCCCCTGGACTACTGCATGCTCTGCGCCCTGCTTCTGTTCCTCACGGAGTCGGACGGACGCCAGTTCCTGCTCTCCACCCTCACGGAGCGCATCCAGGCGTATCTGGACGAAACCGCCAGGGCAGCCGGCAGGGAGGAGATCAAGGCGGACTGGACCCGCTTCTCCCACCGCAAGAGCCTGGTGCGGGTGCTGCTCTACGCCCAGCAGATGCACCTGGTGGAGGTGTTTGACGGCAGCAGCGAGGGCTTCTCCGCCGATATCCAGCAGGAGGTCCTCTACTACAACACCGGTCTGTGCCACTGGTTTCCGGTGCACTTCGGCCGCAGCATCATGGACTGCCGGACGCCGGAGGACTTTGAGGCGGTGAGCGAGTCCGAGGTGGACGCCCTGCGCCTGCGCCGGCAGCGGGTCTACCGCCAGCTGGTCATGTGCCCGGGGGTGTTCTGGGAGCAGAACGACACCAGCGGGGACTACCAGTACATCAGGTACCAGCGGACCACCATCGCCAGGCGTCTGGACGACCTGGTGGGAGGCGGGCAGCTCCACGTGCACCGCAACGGCGCCTTCTACGCCCTGGAGGACGGGGGCAACTCCCGGAGCCAGTTCCCCACCAGCCAGGCCATCTGCGACATCGCCCTGCTGCTCTGTGCCCGGCTGCGGCAGAAGGTGCTGGACGGGGTCTACGAGCGCCGCAGCGACGACCTGGTGCCTCTGACCAGGCGGGACTTCCGCCACGAGCTGGAGGAGTGCAGGAAGCAGACCGTCAGGGGCTGGAGCAAGGAGTACCGGGAGAAGTCCCTGGACAAAGTGGCAGAGGAACTGGAGGAGTGGATGGCGGGATGGATGCTCCTCATCGTCAGGGGAGACACCCTGCTGCTGACGCCGGCGGCGGGGAAGTACGGCGGATTCTATCCGAAGGAGTTTGCGGCTCAGGCCGGGAAAGGGGAGGACAGCAGTGAGCAGATGGAAGATGAACCGGCTGGGGTTCGTTAATTTCTGGTACTACGACCGGGAGGAGTTCCAGCTCACCGACGGGCATTTCCTGCTCCGGGGGCAGAACGGAGCCGGCAAGTCCATCACCACATCCAGCTTTGTCCCCCTGATTCTGGACGGGGACCGGCGGCCGGAGCGGCTGGACCCCTGGGGGTCCCGGGCCCGGAAGTTCGACTTCTATCTGCTGGGGGACGGGGAGAAGGAGGAGTCCACGGCCTACATCTACCTGGAGTTCAGGAAGCCGGACGCGGAGATGTATCTGACCCTCTGCATCGGCCTCCGGGCCCAGCGGGGGAAGAGCACGGACTTCTGGGGCTTCTGCCTCCGGGACGGGCGGCGGATCGGCCATGGCGGATTCGACCTGGTGGAGACCGTGGGCGACCAGCAGATCCCCCTCAGCAAGCAGAAGATGCGCAACCTGCTGAACAGCCCGGATGACTGGACGGACAGCCAGGGGAAGTACAGGCAGATGGTGAACGAGCGTCTGTTCGGATTCCACGACATCCGCCAGTACGAGCAGCTGGTGAACCTGCTGATCAAGGTCCGGGCCCCCAAGCTGGAGAAGGAGAGCCAGCGGCCCCAGGAGGTCAAGCGCATCCTCAACGACTCCCTGTCCGTCCTTACGGACGAGGACCTGTCCGCCATGATCTCCACCATGGAGCAGATGGACCAGCTGGAGGACCAGCTCCGGGACCTGCGGGAGTCCATGCGGGAGGCGGACATCGTCCAGCGGGAGTACAACCGCTACAACCGGTACATGCTGGGGCACAAGAGCAGGGCCTGGCTGGACGGCTGCGATGCCGCCGGGAAGAGCGAGGCCGCGCTGAAGCAGGCTCAGGAGCAGCTGGAGCAGACCAGGAAGAACCTGGAGGAGCAGACCCGGACCGCTCAGGATGCGGAGCTGAAGGAGAAGCAGGCGGTCTCCCAGCGGGCCGAGCTGGGGGAGGACGACCTCTCCGCCAAGCAGGAACAGCTCCAGCAGATGGAGCGGAACTGCGCCGACCTCAGCAGCCAGATCAGCCGCAGCGAGGCAAACCTCAGCGGCATCGGGGAGGACATCCGCAGGAAAGAGGTGCAGCTGCGCCAGCGGAAGGCGGAGTCGGAGAACGCCCGTCTGGAGATTGACCGGGAGCGGAAGAATCTGGACAGCGAGAACCGGATCCTGCAGCTGGGAGACGAGCACGACGACTACGTCCTGGACCTCCACGACGAATGGGAGGCGGACTCCTCCAGAGTCCGGAATGCGCTGGACCGCCGGGAGGGCGTGATCCGGCAGATGCTGGAATGCCTGAAGGAACTGGAGACGGCCGCCAGGGAGTACGACGAGGCCTGTGAGGCCACAGGCCGGGCGGAGAAGGCCCAGAGGGACGCGGAAACCAGACACAGGGACGCCCAGCTCCTGGAACAGAGCGAGCGGGACCAGCTGATGGAGAAATTCATCCGCAGGCAGGATTCCGCCCGGGAGCTGCTGCTCTCCGAGGAGGACGCCGCAAAGATCAAGCGCAGCATCGCCATGTACTCCAGCACGGCGGACTGGGTGCCCATCCGGGATATCCTGGACAACGAGTACCAGCGGCGCACCAGCACCCTCAACCGCCTGCACATCCAGGCGGAGGCGGAGCACGAGACCCGCCGGAGGCAGGCGGAGGCCCTGCATAAGGAACTGGAGGACGTGCTGTCCCATCCGGATCCCGCGCCCCCCAGGAGGGCGGGGACCGAGGAGATCCGCCGGGTTCTCAGGGAGCGGGGCATTCCCCATGTTCCCCTCTATGAGGCGGTGGACTTCCGCCCGGACCTGAGCCAGAAGGAGCGGAACCTGCTGGAGGCTCAGCTGACAGATACAGGGCTGCTGGACGCTCTGCTGGTGCCGGAGGCGTACCGGCAGGCGGTCACCGGCCTGATGGCGGCCTACCCCGACCGGATCCTTGTCCCCGGGGCGCCCGCGGCGGACCCCCTCACCGGTCTTGTACCCGACAGCAGCCGGGGGGATGCGGAACTGGCGGCGGCCTGTCTGGCTGGTATCTCCCAGTCGGACCTGAACGCGGAGACGGCAGTTCTGCCGGACGGCACCTGGCGGATCGGCGCTCTGAAGGGCTCCAGCAGGGGCGATGCGCAGGCGGAGTATGTAGGCGCAGCAGCCCGGAAGGCCGCCCGGGAGCGCAGGATCCAGAACCTGAAGGACCTGATCGCAGCGGAGGAGGCGGAGCTCTCCCGCCTGGCGGATGTGCTGGCCGAGCTGGACCGGCGGCTGGAAGTGCTGCGGGAAGAGCGGGCAGCCATGCCCTCCGACGAGGGGCTGGGTCAGGCAGTGACCTTGCTGCAGCAGATGCTGAAGGAACTCCATGAGGCGGAGATGGAGACGGACCGGTGCCGGAACCGGGAGCGCCAGGCCAAGCAGCAGGAGCGGAGGCTGGAGCAGCGCAGAGACGACATCGGCACCGGCATCCCCTACCCCAGGACCCGGGACAGCTACGAGGAGGCAAAGGAGACTCTGGACGAGTACCGGAGGATCCTCCAGACCCTGGAACGCGCCGTCCTGGAGCTGAAGTACAGGAAACAGTCGGAGCTGGACATGGAGGAACACATCGAGGACCTCCGGGAACAGCAGTCCCGGCAGAAGGAGACCGTGGACAGCCAGCGCAGCCAGCTCAGCGTGGAGGAGAGCCGGGCCCAGGCGGTGCGGGACCTGCTCAACAGCGAGGAGAACCGCACCCGCGCCCAGATGCTCAGGACCCTGGCCCAGGAGATCCAGAACCAGAGGGAGCGGCGGGAGAACGCCCGCATGGAGATGAGCCGCCTGGAGGAGCGCATTAAAAGCTGCCAGTCCGACCTGGACCGCTGCTGCGCTGACGCGGAGGCCGAGCGGAAGAAGGAGGGCATCCTCCGCAGCTATCTGCGGGAGGAGATGGACCTGGACCTCCCGGCGCCGGACCGGACTCTTCCCCTGGAGCGGTTTGCCAGGGAGGCCTGGAATCAGGTGGCCCCCGGCGACCGGGACCGCACACCGGAACAGATGACGGAGGCCCTGCTCAACAACATCCAGCAGTACAGCCAGAGTCTGGTCCGCTACCACATACGCAGCGACATCACCTTCGATCCCCCTGCCGAGGCGGGGCAGCTGCGCCAGCGGCGGCTGGTGACCCTGCAGAAGGACAGCGGCACCATGTCCATCTACAGCTTTATCCGGATGCTGCAGGGGGACATCGACCTCAACGAGGCGGTGCTGGAGGACAAGGACCGGGAGCTGTTTGAGAACATCCTCTCCGAGACGGTGAGCTTCAAGCTCCGCTCCCGCATCGAGGAGACCCAGCAGTGGACGAAGGACATGTCCCGGCTCATGGAGAACTTCGACTCCTCCATGGGGCTGACCTTCCGTCTGGACTGGCGCCCAAAAAAGGCGGAGAGCGAGGAGGAGATGGATACAGTCAGGCTGGTGGAGCTGCTGAACAAGGACCGGGCTCTGCTCCGGGAGGAGGACAGCCAGCAGGTGGCCAGCCATTTCCGCACCCGGGTCAGGGCGGCCAGGGAGAGCGCCCTGCAGGAGGACCGGACCCCCAGCTACGGGGATCTGATCCGGGAGACCCTGGACTACCGCACCTGGTACGAGTTCCGCCTCTACGTCCGCTTCGGCAGCGAGGACTGGAAGGAGCTCACCAACGCCCGCTTCGACTCCCTCTCCGGCGGCGAGCGGGGTCTGTCCACCTACCTGCCCCTGTATGCGGCCCTGAACGCCCAGTACGACAAGGCGGGTCCGGAGGCACCCCGGATCCTGGCTCTGGACGAGGCCTTCGCCGGGGTAGACGACAAGAACATCAGCTCCATGTTCGAGCTGACCCATACCCTTAAATTCGACTACATCATGAACTCCCAGGCCGTCTGGGGCTGCTATGAGCAGGTCCCTGACCTGGACATCGCGGACCTGTACCGCCCCCTGAACTCCAAGGTCGTCACCATCCTCCACTACCACTGGGACGGCGTGGAGAAGAAGCTGCTGGACGAGGTGGAAGAGGACGCGGAGGAAGAAGAGGAAGAGGAAGATGAATGAGGCGTCCCGGGAGTGCGCTGCCTATTTCCAGCGCACCCCCGGCTTTGCCCGGGTGCTGGAGGGCATGTGCGCAAAATACAGAAGCTACGGGGGACCCTCCGGGACCGTCGTGCTGGCGGACGCCACAGAGGAGGAGTGCAGTGCCCTGCGGGGTCTGTTCGGCCGCACCTTCCGGCCCCCTGTGCGGGTGCGGACGGCGGAGTTTGAGAAGGCGCTGCAGGAGACCCCCTTCCGGGGAGCGGTCCTCCAGGAGGTGCTGGAGCTCTGGAGCGGAGAGAAGCTGCAGACCCGGAAGCAGGAGAAGGAGGAGCGGGACGCCCGGCTGGAGCGGATTCTGGCGGAGGCCGCCCCGGAGGCGGACAGCGCCGGAGCCGCCTGGCTGGAGAGCCTGGGCAGCAGCCGCAGCCGGGGCCGCCAGCTGATTGTGCGGACCCTCCCGGAGGGGGATGCCCCCGTCTCCGCCGCCCTGCAGCAGGTGCTGCGCTGCGGCAGATGGCTGTCGGAGCACGAGGGGCGCCAGGTGCGCCTGGCTGTGCTCAGCGCCGCCGCAACCACTGATCCCCACGCCCTGGACTCCGGAACCCTGGCAGGGAAGCTGCTGGTGGACCTCCTGGCCTGCGGGCGGGGGGTGCCGGTCCCGGAGGGGGCGGAGGAGAGGGAGCTGCTGTTCTTCCAGTACGGCATCCTCTGTGACAGCATATCCAGCACGGTTACCCAGACGGGGCTGATGCTGCTGGACGGGGAGGGGGAGCACCCCGCCTGGAAGGCCCTGCGCCTGCGGCGGGAGCTGTGCACCCTGACCCCCTCCAACCTGTCCGGACTGGCCGGAGCCGAAAGCCCCTCGGGGAAGGCCTTTATCGTAGAGAACCAGATGGTCTTCTCCCAGCTCTGCGACCATGCGGAGCAGTTTCACTCCCCCCTCATCTGCACCTCGGGGCAGCCCAGCGTGGCGGCCCTGCGTCTGCTGGACCTGCTGGCCGCCTCCGGCACCCGCATGTACTACTCCGGGGACTTCGACGGCAAGGGGCTCTCCATCGCCTCCCAGCTGGCGGAGCGCTATCCCGGGGTGCTCACCCCCTGGCGGATGGGTCCGGAGGACTACCGCCGCTGCCGGTCCAGCGTGGAGCTGTCGGAGGAGAGCAGACAGCTGCTCCGGGGCAGACTCTGCACCTCCCTGCAGGAGACGGCGCAGGCCGTGGAGGAGGGGAAGACGGCGGGATACCAGGAACTGCTCCTGCCGGAACTTCTCAGCGACCTGACCCGGGACCAGGGGGAAGTCCCGGCCTGACGGGGCTCCGGCTTCCGCCGTGCCTGCGCAGGCGGTCCTGCATAAACAGATGGAGACATTCTGTCCGCGCTAGAAACACAGCGGAGGGGTCCTCTCTTGACAGAGGGTTCCTGCCGGGTATATACTGCACGCAGAAAAGCCGGTGCAAATGACGGATTTTGTCAGTCTGCAGCGTTTTGCACACAGTTTTCGCCATGTTTTGTGCAGACTGCACAGAAGATCCGCCGGAGACCCGGACCGGGCGGCGGCAGGCAGAGGAGAGACCAGGATGAAGAAGAGAATCACCGCCCTGCTGCTGGCCCTGGGGCTGGCTGTTTCCGTGCTGGCAGGTACTGTCCATGCACGGGGGCACCAGGTGACACCCGGACTGAACAACTTTGTGAAAACCCAGGAATACAAGGGGATCCAGTTTGCCGACGTGCATCCGGGGCAGTGGTATGCGGACTCGGTGAAGCAGGCGTATGAGCTGGGTCTTGTCAACGGCAGAGGGGACGGGCTCTTCCACCCCCTGGGCTGGCTCTCCGCTGCGGAGACGGTGGCGCTGGCCGCCCGCATCCACAGCATCTACTACACCGGCACAGCCTATTTCGAGACAGACATCACCCCCTGGTACCAGAACTACCTGTTCTACGCCCAGGCCAACGGGATTCTGAACGGCGTAAACTTCACCCAGGAGGACATGGGCTATGCCATCACCCGGGCGGGCTTCGCCTGGATCATGAGCCAGACCCTCCCCGACGAGGCCCTGGCGAAAATCGGCTCCGTCACATCGGTTCCCGACCTGACAGGGATCTTCGAGGCCTTCACCCCGGCCGTCCTGAAGATGTACAACGCCGGCATTCTGGCGGGGAACGAGGAAGGAAACTTTGAGCCCGGCCGGAGCATCACCCGCTGCGAGGTGGCTGCGGCAGTTGTGCGGATGGTGATTGAGAGCGAGCGGGTCAGACCGGAGGCACCGCCCGTGCCGGAGGGTCCCCCCAGCAGCGCCAAAGACAGGACGGCAGCCCGGAAGGCCCGGGACAGCGCCTGGAAGGAAGCGGATGCCGTAAAGGAGAAACTGGCAGCCGCCGCCCAGGCGGAGGACAGAAGGAACACCAGCCGCGCCCTCTCCAGCCTGCAGGACGCCCGCACCCGCATGGTCCGGCTCCACGACAGCCTGGGGGAGGCCTCTGAGGCCTGCGGAACCTTCGGGGACCTGGCGGAGGCCAGGCAGGTGCTGGAGCAGCTGGCGGGAACCCTGGACCCGCCCCTGACCTATGACCGGGTCACCAGCCGGAACCGGAGCGAATACAGGGAGGCGGCGGAGAAGGCCATGGCGGACTTCGACGCCCTGCGCAGCAGCCAGGAGCAAAAGCTGGCGGTTCTGGACAGCTGACAGACAAGAGACAGAGACCTGCGAAGCAAGTTCGCAGGTCTCTGAATTTCTTTCCTGCAGGCTCAGGCCCGTGGGGCATCCGTATCCTCCGGCCTGACTGCTTTCTTCCTCTTCCGCCCCAGCCAGATGATGAGGACGAGGGTCACGGCAGCAGCTGCGGCTACCAGAACGCCGGCCAGAAGGAACTGGGAGTTCCGGTCTTCCCCCTGCACGGCGGGCTCCCCCCGGGTCTGGGAGACGGAGGGCTCGGGGGAGACAATGTTCGTGGACAGGTTTTCGTTCTCCGGGTCGTCCGCACAGATCCAGGCGTCCATGCGGCCCAAGTAGTAGTTCAGCCTGCACCAGCGCAGACCGGACCCGTCCGTGTACATGTCATTGCCGTTCAGCGCTTCCGGCAGTGACATGTAGTCCCGGTCAACCGTCACAGTCCGCTGGACAGGACCGCCGGGATAGCTGTAGGCCACGAAGGAATCGGGGTCGGCGGTGATGTTCTCCGCCTGGGTCAGCTCGTCCTGGTGGTCCTCCTCAAAGGCCTGGGCGTCGTAGATCAGAGAGAGGTCGTCCATGGGGATCCAGCCCTCTGCCTTTCCGTCACCTGTGACGGCATAGCCCCAGTCCATGTCCCCGGAATACACAAAATGGACCCAGACCTCCGCCCCGTTGTCCAGCACGGTGCCGGCGGTTCCGCCGGGGGCGGACCATATGGAGACTGTTCCTCCGCTGCCCGCCGCCTGATACCCCCTGTTTACGGGGCTGCACTGGTCCCTGTGGCTGCTGTAGAAGCTGTCATCCGGCTCCCAGATGACGTCCGCACGGACCGGCAGCATCAGAGCCAGAACAGCGGCCAGGGTGAGGAGAAGAGCGGGAATCTTCCGTTTCACAGCAGAGCACCTCCTGGAATTTCACAGTACGGTCCGGGAGAGACCGGACCTTCTGCTGTATAAGACGCAGGCAGAGGCGGATTCTCCCCCGGATCTGCAGAAAAACCGCAGGCTCCCGGGACAGAACCCTCAGGGCGGCAGCGGCTCCGCCGGGCGGTCCGCCCGGGGCAGCCGGGGCCGGCCCTGTCAGCTGTCATGCCTGCTGCGGATGGCCTGTCTGCTCACAGCAGGAGAAAAGTGCCCTGGCTTCGGAGGATCCGGGCTCAATGACTGGCTGACCTATGGACTGCAGGAATACATTCACTGCGCCTTCCAGCCAGATGCTGCTGCAGTATTTGACACGAAGTGAAATCATGTACTGGGCAAACTCAGCCAGCCATCTCATGCGGCAGTGCCTGTATCTTGCCTGCATGACAGCCCTGCTTCCGCTTTCAGCGGACCCGCTGTCTGCAATGAATCCCCTTTTCCTGCATGCGGGATAATCTAAACTGTTCCTGTTGCTGTAAATATAATCATACAAATTGACAGAATTATTAAACTCAACATCTTTCGGAATCCTGGTCAGGGCTGTCTGCCAGTCACCGCGCTCTTCGATATCTTCAATTATCTCTTCAGCCCATGGCTTATATCGTTTTGAATTATTATGGAAGAGAGAAGCTGCAAATTTATATATATTTTCCTTTAAATAATGCAGGTCAAGAATATGCACTGCATCGGGAAACAGACGGCTGGCCATGCCGGCTGTCCAGCTTGAACCGTCACTCAGGATCACGGTGTTCTCAAAGGTCCCGTATCCGTTTCTGCATGCACAGTCGAAGAGGTGCCACTGGAACTGTTCTCCGGAATCGATTAAAGCGACATATTCCTTCTTCCTGACGGTCATTTCAGCAATTTCATCGTCCTCATTGCGCACTTCTTCCATATTATCCGATGAAAAAACAAGACCATGTTTGATTTCTGTGTGTGAACAGCCGGCTTCATCAGCAGACAGGGTATACAGCATCTCACTGCCAGTCACGATATACAGCGTTCCTTTTTTCTTCGTCCCGGGGAAGGCAGGTCTGCCCTCCTCAAATGCTGCCCTGGTCCTTTCCGCTGCCTGACAGTCCCTCTCGAAGACAGTCCGGCCGACATCATTCGCGATGCGCCGCACAGTTGCTGTATTGACTGTGTTCCCAGTCTTTTCCCTGACTGCCTGAGCTGCCCTGCGGTATGATCCCTGGTCCTGGGCCCAGCAGGCACAGCAGAGCATGAGCAGCGGGGACATCTTGAAGGAGTACCTGTCGATCCCCATGTATTCATCGAAGGGCACAACGCTCTTTTTTCCTGTGAAGGCGATCAGACGTTCCCTGTCCTGCTTTTCTGCCGGCCTCAGGACAGTCCGCACAACATGGATCCGACCGAACAGTGCAAGCAGAACCAGGGGGTCTTTCCTGAATATTATCAGAGTAATTCCGTACTTCTCCCTGTACGCTTGTTTTGCTTTATTAATGAGCGGCCTCTCGTCGAATGATTTGAGCAGATCCGACGTGATTTCGGCGTACTGATCCCTTATCTGCTGCAGAAGATCTGCCCAGGCTGATTCGATCTCCGGAAGTGCCGCAGGGTGACCGGGGTCCGGGGCGGCATCTCGCATGCGTTCTCTGTACTCTTCCACCCTCCTGAGCATCGCTCCCGCATCCGGCGGCAGCCGGGTCATCAGCTCCTCGCTGATCCTGCCATCTGCGTCCATGCGCTCCCTCCTTTCCGGCGGCAGTGCCCATGTTAGCATATGGAACTGTGCCGGTCAACATGACCGGATCAGGGCCGCCATAAATTTTTATTCACAGCCGGGCAGATGCTTCAGCCGGAACTCCGGGAGCAGGGAGATTTTTTTCGACCTATTGGCAACGGGGTCCGGGAGATGTATAATAGGCGTACTGCTCCCGGAAGAGCCTGCCCCGTACGGGATACAGGACGGCGGCGCCGGTCCGGGGAGAGCGGATGGAGGTTTGCAAGCCATGACCGACACAAGAAATGCAGTGATGAAAAAACTGGCAGAACAGCTGCTTGGCTGCCCGCCGGAAGGTCCGAAGAGCTTTTCAGACCTCTGCGGCCTGACCGGGGAGGAGACCGGCTTCTACGAGCACCGCAGTCCGGTCAACCCCTTTGAGGGGCTGCGTGGTCCGATCCGCCTGGACCAGAACGAGTGGGTGACCTGGACGGACGGGGAGAGCCTGCTGCATTTCGCAAAGGAGACCGCCTGCGACTCCATCTTCGAGGACTTCAGCCGCTGTCTGGAGTATGACGAGGAGTTTGAGGAGTATCTGTACAGATTTCACAACCCGGACGACACCGGAGCGTACGACTTCTCCAGCGGCATTCTGCCGGCCGGCTACCAGCGCCCCTTCGAGTCGCAGCTGACCCTGAATGTGCCCTATGAGGCGTACCTTCGGGTGTGGGAGGCCCGCCTTCCCCGCAGCATTCCCTCGGCCGGGAACTGGCGCATGATCTGGATGCTCCCGGCCGACAGACCCCACATGTTCCTTGGGGAGGAGGATCTGACCGCCTGCAGCATGCAGGAGGTGAAGCAGGTGCTGCGGAGCGTCCGCGGCAGACTGGCGCAGCTGGATCCCCTGGCCCCCTGGGTCTGTGCCGCGGGGGGCAGCAGAACCGACAACACCGGCATTGCGCCGGACAGCTTCGGAAGGCTCCTGGCCTCCGGCTTTTCCAGTGACGGAAACCCCGTGGAATGCAGGGACGGCAGGTACGTGGTCCGGCAGTTCCAGAAGGAGATCTGCTTTTACCCGGAGCTCATCAGACGGTCCCTGCCCTTCGAGGTGGTGCCTGAGGAGGAGGAGTTCCAGGTGCCGGTGCTCCTGGCCTCTCTGGGGGACATCTTCGGGGACGGCACGGTCTGGCAGATCCAGATGAACCGGCGCTGCAGGTTCTGCAGCGGCAGGTTCGGGGGCCTGAAGCCGGAGGAGAGGGCAGACGCCCTGGCCCGTCTGGCGGAGCAGACCTGGGTCACGCAGCCCCCGGTGGACAGGCGGAAGATCCGGTTCGCCGATGCATACCGGGAGGAGCTGGCCGAGGCAGAGAAATCCGAGAGCTGACAGCACGAAGAAAACAGCACGGAGAAGAATATGCGCAGAGCGCAGCAGCAGAACTTGTATTTCTTCGATCACAGGACAATTTTAAGGAGTGAAGCACAAAATGGTACATCTGCATGTAAAGACGTCCTACAGTCTGATGAGCAGCACAGTGAAGATCCCCGAACTGGTGGCCCGCGCCAAGGAGCTGGGCATGACCGCTCTGGCCATCACCGATTCGGACACGCTGGCCGGCTTCCCTGAGTTCAGCGACGCCTGCCGCCGGGCGGGCATCCGGCCCATCTTTGGCATGAGCATCCTCGTTGCGCCCTCTGTCCGGGACAGGACCCGCCAGAACAGCCGCGTGACCCTGCTGGCCAAGGACGGCAACGGACTCGCCAGCCTGTTCAAGATCGCCAGCATCGCCTCCACGGAGGGCTACTACTTCCGTCCCCGCTGCGATCTTGAGATGCTCTCTCAGTACAGGAACGGTCTGATCTGCCTCTCCGGCAACCGGATGAGCGAACTGTGCCAGCTCCTTTACAACGGCAACCTGGGCGGCGCCCGGACCCTGGCTCTCCAGTACAAGCAGGTGTTCGGAGACGACTACTTCTTTGAGCTGGCGGACCACGGCCTCAACAACGAGCGGCGCATCAACGCGGCCCTGCTGAAGCTGTCCGCGGAGCTGAACATCCGCACGGTGGCGGTCAACGAGGTCCTGTACCTGAACCGGGAGGACGCGGACGCCTACCGGACCCTCACCTGCATCGGCCGCCGCCGCCCCCTGTCCGACCTGACCTACCACCTGCCGGAGGAGTTCTATCTCAAGAGCGCCGAGGAGATGCAGGAGGTCTTCGGCACCACGGCACCCGCCGCCCTGGAGCAGAGCGACGCCATCGCCGAGATGTGCAACGTCCAGTTCCCCTCGGGCTCCAGCTACCCGCCCCCGGTGCGCCTGCCTGCAGGGTGGACGGACAGCTTCCGCTGCCTCCAGGAGATGTGCCGCCAGGGTCTGGCCCGCAGGTTCGGGAAGGAGCCCGCTGGTCACACGGAGTACGGCATCCGCCTGAACTACGAGCTGGACGTGATCCGGCACGTGGGCTGCGTGGACCACTTCCTGATGGCCGCCGATCTGTGCAGCAAGGCCCAGGAGCTGGGCATCCTCACCGGCAACGGCCGGGACGGGGCAGCCTCCTCCCTGGTCTGCTATGCACTGGGCATCACCCAGACGGACCCTGTGAAGGCCGGTCTGCGGTTTGAGCAGTTTATCAATCCCCAGCACCCCGTGATTCCCTCCTTTACCCTGGAACTGGGCGAGGAGGGGGCGTGGGAACTGATCCGCTATGCCTCCGGCAAGTACGGAACCGCCTCGGTGGCCCGCTGCCTGTCCTGGTACCCCATGAACACCTGGTCTGCCATCTCCAACACCTGCAAGGCCATGGGTCTGGAGCCGGAGACCATTCTGGACCTGATCCCCAGGGGGAGCACGGAGACCGTCTCCTCCTTCCGCCAGTCTGACGCCGCCAGGGACATCGTGGCGGAGAAGCCTGAGATGGAGGCCATGCTGGCGGTGGCCGAGAAGCTGGAGGGGCTGCCCCGGCGCACCGAGACCCAGCCTGAGTCCCTGGTCTTCGCCCCCGGCACCGTCAGCGACTACGTGCCCGTGACCAGGCCCCCCAGGGGCGACTCGGCGGACCTGTTCCTCACCCAGTTCAGCTCCATGGACGTGAAGGCCATCGGCCTGTGGGAGGTGAAGCTGTCCGAGAGGCGGGACATCACCTTCCTGCAGAATGTGGCGCGCCAGGTGGACCTGATGCGTCTGGAGGACGGCATCCCCGCCCTGTGGAAGCTGCCGGAGGACGACAGCGAAGTGTTTGAGATGCTCTCCGCCGGCGAGACCGAGGGCATCGGCATCCTCTCCGGAGAGGCCATGAAGGAGGCCCTGCGGCGCATGAAGCCCGCCTCCGTGGAGGACCTGACGGCGCTCCTGGCTCTCTTCAACGAGGAGGACAGCGCGCCGCTGACGGACTATATCCACAAGTGCAGCAAAAAGGACGAGGTGGAGTATCCGGATCCCCGGGTCAAGAGCATTCTGGATCCCACCGCCGGAGAGATCCTCTACCAGGAGCAGATGCTGGACCTGTTCAGCCTGGCCGGCATCCCCTACGGCAGGGGCGTCCTCTCCTGCAGGGTTCTGGCAGCCGGACGGCCCAAGCAGGTGGCGGCCCTGAAGGAGCTGTTCATCAGCGGCCGCGACCGGGACGGCGCGGTGGAGACCCCGGGCTGCGTGCGCGCCGGCATGAGCCAGGAGGCTGCGGAGCAGCTCTGGGACCAGATCGAGAGCAGCGCGCCGAAGACCGTCAGCAAGGTCCAGGCGGCCGCCGATGCGGAAGTGGCCTACCGGCTGGCCTGGCTGAAGAAGCACCACCCCCTGGAGTTCAATGCCGCCCGTCTGACCGCGCTGGACAGCGAGGCCCGGGAGGAGCTGCTGAAGCAGCTGCAGGAGCAGGGCGTGGAGATCCTGCCCGTGGACATCGAGAAGTCCGGCGGCGGCTACTGCGTGGAGGGCGAAGGCATCCGCAGCGGTCTGTGCTCCGTGCCGGAGCTGGGACCTGTGGAGGTGCGCAGCATCGTCAAGGTCCGCAGCCGCCGCGGCTACAGCTCCCTGGAGGACCTGGCGTCCCGCTGCTACCGCCTGACCTTCAACCGCAAGTTCCTGGAGGGGCTGATCAGCAGCGGAGCCCTGGACAGCTTCGACATGTCCCGGGAGGACATGCTGGCCTCCGTGGAGGGTCTCATCGCCGCCTCCGGCAGGCGCCCCCGCGGGGAGTGAGCGCAGGAAAACAAAGCAGACAGATCAGAACCGGCCCTGTCCCAGGAGGACAGGGCCGGTTTCTTGATGTTTATGGTCAGTCGGCGATGAACTGGACAAATGTCTCCCCGCGGAAGACATTCAGGCTGGGGTAGCCTACAAACTTGCGGGGCGGACGGGCTCTGGCCCGGGCCTCGTTTCCTCTGTTCCACTGGATAACAGACAGGCCGCTGCTGTCAATGTACTTGACGTGCCGCTCCCCCATGCCGATAAAGCGGGTGGAGACGATCTCCCGGGTTCTGAGACCCAGGACCGGCTTGTGGAACCCCTCGCCGAAGGGCTCCAGCACGCTGAGCTGGCGCACCATGCTCTCGGTCAGGTCCTCCGCGTCCAGCACCAGGTCGATGGCGACCTCCTCTCTGGCGGGGTAGGTCTCCGCCGCCCTGCGGGCCAGGTCCATGAACCGCTCCCTGAACCTGTCAAAATCTCCGGCACGGACCGTCAGGCCGGCCCCCTTGGCGTGGCCCCCGTAGTTGAGCAGGAACTCCGAGCACTGGTCCAGGGCGTTCTTCAGGTGGAAGCCGTCGTGGCTGCGGCAGGAGCCCTTCCAGTTTCCCCTCCGGTCCAGGGCGAAGACCGCCGCCGGCACATGGTACTTCTCCTTCAGCTGGCTGGCTACGATGCCGATGATGCCCTCCTGGAGGTCCGGGCTGGCTACCATGAGGAGGGGTTCGTCGAAGTCCGGGGGCACCATGGCGCTGACCAGGTCCAGCTCCCGGGCGGTCTCCTCCTTGCGGACCCGGTTGATCTCCTGCAGTTCCAGGATCCCCTGGTGCAGAATCCGCTCGTCGCTGCTGAGGAGCAGGCGGACAACGGGTCCCACCGGCTTTCCCATGCGGGAGACCGCGTTGATCATGGGCGCCAGCTTGAAGCCTATGGCCTCCGTGTCGATGACCGGCAGGTCCAGCATCTCCCGGACTACCCGGAAGAAGGGGCGGGGCCGGCTGTTGATGAGCCGCAGACCCTCGATGACCACCGCCCGGTTGAACCCCAGCAGGGGGACGATGTCGGCGATGGTGCCCAGGGCGGCAAAGTCCAGGGCGTCCAGCACCGGCTGGATGCTCACGTGCAGCCGGTTGTACAGAGCCAGCATCAGCTTCCAGGCCACCCCCGCCCCGCAGCAGGTGCGGTCCTGGGTGTCCGGCTCGTCCAGGCGCTTGTGGTCGATGACGGCGTCCGCATCGGGGAGCACGCCGTCGGGTTCGTGGTGGTCTGTAATGATAACCTTCAGTCCCAGCTTCTTTGCGTGCTCCGTCCCGGCAACCCCGGTAATGCCGTTGTCTACGGTGACCATGACCTTTGTGTCCGGATACTGGGACATCATGGTGTCTATGCCGCTGGGGCAGATGCCGAACCCGTCCACCGCCCGGTCGTTGCAGTAGCTGTGCACCTTCATGCCCAGTCTCTCCATGCAGGAGATGCAGATGGCGGCGGAGGTGACCCCGTCCACGTCGTAGTCGTGGTAGATGGTGACGGGGCTGCCGTTTTCCCGGGCCTGGATCAGGACCTGGACGGCTCTGTCCGTATCCAGCATCCTGGGGCTGCTCTTGACGGTGCGGACCAGGGAGGGGAACAGGATGGCCTCCATTTCCTCCGGGGTCCTCATTCCCCGGCGGTAGAGGATGTCCAGGCACAGGGGGTTGACGGTCTGAAGTCTGGGTGTGAGGGCCATGGGAGGTCTCTGTATTTTTTCATACGTATAAACTCGTTTCACGTGGGGTTCTTCCTCTCCGTCTCCTGTCACAGCAGCCGGAACAGGTCCAGGCTGACCCGGAGGTACCAGGCTGCCAGCAGAACGAAGGGGAACCACAGCAGGGTCGTGAAAAAGGTCCAGATGAGGGATACTGCAAACATCCGCCTGTGGGTGCGGAGATATGGCTCGTTGTGCAGCTTCGTCCAGAAACTGGCTGTCTCGGGACACATCTCCTGACTGCTTTTTTTCGCCATGGCTGCTTCTCCTTTGCTGCTGCCTGCGCAGGGCTGTGACAGCTCAAACATTTTCCCCATTATACGCCCTGGCGGCACTTTATCCAATACCCAATTTGCCGGCCCGGGGGAAAAGAGGAAAGCAGGGCACGGGCAGAAAGAAAAGCCGGGAAGCAGATGCTTCCCGGCCTCTGGCAGCGGGAGAAGGATTCGAACCCTCACATACAGAGTCAGAGTCTGCTGTGCTACCCTTACACAATCCCGCTTTGCACGTCCCCTTAAAGGACAACGGCTATTTTAGCATAGAGACTGCGTTTGTCAATAGACCGGGGAAAATTTTTTTCACTCCCGGCGGGACCCGCAGGGGAAGTCCCTCCCTCCCGGGAGCCGAACTTCCCGTATTGCCTTGAGCCGGGGGAGGTGGTACAATGGCAGACACAGTGACAGGCAGTCAGGCCGGGAGGTGCAGGGGATGTCGCATGATCAGATAACCGAGGGCAGCAGCCTCTACAGGGCGATCCTGTCCCTGCGCTCCGAGGAGGAGTGCAGCAGATTCATGGAGGACCTGTGCACCATCGCGGAGCTGCAGGCCATGGAGCAGCGTCTGGAGGTGGCGCTCCTTCTGGACAGCGGTCTGGTATACAGCGAGATCCAGGCCCGCACCGGGGCCTCCACCACCACCATCAGCAGGGTGAACCGCTGCCTGCGCTACGGGGCCGGGGGCTACACCGCCGTCATCCCCAGACTGAAGGAACAGGGGCAGGAAGATGGACATGCTGAATCCCTATGAGTACCTGGCGGCCTCCTACGACGGTCTGACCAGGGATGTGGGCTATGAGGCCTGGGCGGACTTCCTGGTCCGGCTGATGACCCGGGGCGGGCGGAAGGTCCGCACCGTGCTGGATCTGGCCTGCGGCACAGGGACCCTCACATGGCTCCTGGCCCGGCGCGGCTACGACATGGTGGGGGTGGACATCTCCCCGGAGATGCTTTCCATGGCCCAGGGCAAGGGCGGTCCGGAGCCCCCGGACCCCGCGCCTCTCTTCCTCTGCCAGAGCATGGACAGACTGGACCTGTACGACACCGTGGACGCCTGTGTCTGCTGCCTGGACAGCGTCAACTATGTGACGAAACCGGATGTGCTGCAGAAGGCCTTTGAGCGGGTGCACCTGTTTCTCAACCCCGGGGGGATATTCATCTTTGACGTCAACACCCCGGAGAAGCTGGAGTCCCTGGACGGACAGGTGTTCATGGACGAGCTGGAGGATGTCTGCTGCATCTGGCGGACAGAGTTCTCCCGGCGCACCCGGCTGTGCACCTACTGTCTGGATCTCTTCCGCCTGCGGAAGGACTCCGGGCTCTGGGAGCGGGGGACGGAACTGCACAGGGAGCGGGCCTACACAGCGGAGGAACTGCAGGGCATGCTGAAGGCGGCGGGCTTCCAGTCCGTGCGCACATACGGAGATCTGAAACTCCGCCCGCCGGCGGAGAAGGACATGAGAATCTTCTTTGCGGCGGAGCGGTGACCGGGAGAGGTTGCGGCATGAGCGATGAAATAGTGAGAGCCATCGGCGCAGACGGCATGATCAAGGCCTCTGCGGTCTCCGGACGGGCCTGCGTGGAGCGGGCCCGGAACATACACAAGACCCTGCCTGTGGCCACGGCGGCCCTGGGCCGGCTCCTGATGGGCGCATCCCTCATGGGGGACATGCTCAAGGAGGAGCAGGGGGCCGTCACCCTGCGCCTGCAGGGGGGAGGACCCCTGGGGGTGCTCATGGCAGTCTCCGACTGCGAGGGCTGCGTCCGGGGCTATGTGACAAACCCCTTCGTGGAGCTGATGGAGAAGACCCCGGGCAAGCTGGACATCGGCGCCGCCGTGGGGAAAGAGGGCATGCTCACCGTTATCAAGGATATCGGTCTGAAGGAGCCCTACATCGGTTCCGTGGAGCTGCTGAGCGGGGAGATCGCAGAGGACCTGGCCCTCTACTTCGTGGAGAGCGAACAGATCCCCACTGCCTGCGCCCTGGGGGTGCAGGTGGGGACCGACCAGAGCGTGGAGGCGGCGGGAGGCTGCATCATCCAGCTGCTGCCCGGGGCCAGTGACGACATCATTGAAAAGATCGAGCGGGGCGTTGCGGAGCTGGGCTCCGTGAGCAGCTTCCTGGCTGCGGGGCACACCGCGGAGGACCTGCTGCGGGCCATGCTGAAGGACTTCGACCTGGAGGTCCTGGAGCGCCACCCCATGGAGTACCGCTGCGGCTGCAGCAGGGACCGGACCACCCGGGCCCTCCAGAGCATGGGCAAGGCGGAGCTGGCCGGACTCATCCAGGAGCAGGGCGAGGTGGACCTGGCCTGCCAGTTCTGCGACAAAGTGTACCACTACAGCACGGAGGAGCTGCTGGAGATCCTGGAGGGAATGGAGAGCTGAGACCCGTCTGTCCCGCAGATGAAGATACGAATGCATGTGCCCCCGGTTCCTCTGGGCCGGGGGCGCATCCTGTCCCCGGGGAGGGGCGGGGTGCTTCCAGCGGAACTTCAGAGTTTACATAAATTTCGGCGGGGTACTGGAATTTCCGGAGGGGCTGTGCTAATATAGCCCCTGTGTTCTGCGCCCGCCGCCTGAGCGGGCTTTTCAAGGGAGGTCGGGTTCCATGACGATGATGATGGCAATCATACTCGGCCTGGTGCAGGGGATTGCAGAGTTTCTGCCCATCTCCAGCTCCGGACATCTCACCCTCCTGCAGCACTTCTTCGGACTGGCGGAGCCGGACCAGCTGTTTAACATCCTTCTGCACTTCGCGACCCTGATCGCCGTGTGCATCTACTACCGCTACGACATCCTGGAGATGATCTTCGAGTTCTTCCGGGCCGTCCGGGCCTGCTTCGGGCACCCGGAGCGGGGAAGGCCGCCCCTGGCCAGACGGCTGGGCTTCCTGGTGGTCATCGGCACCCTGCCTCTGCTGGTCGTGGTCTTCATCAACGGATTTGTGGAGTCTCTGGGGAGATACCCCGCCTTTGTCAGCGTGGCTCTCATTGTAACAGGCTGCATTCTCTTCCTGTCGGACCGCATGGGCGGGGGACGGAAGACAGCCCGGAACGCCACGGTGAAGGATGCGCTGCTGGTGGGCGTCGCCCAGGGTTTTGCCACCATCCCCGGTCTCTCCCGGTCCGGATGCACCATCGCTGCCGGCATGGCCTGCGGGTTCAGCCGCAGATTTGCTGTCCGGTATTCTTTTCTGCTCTCTCTGCCCGCCGTCCTGGGGGCCACCCTGCTGGAGATCCATGACCTGTCGGGCATGGATCAGGAACTTCTGCGGCACATGCTGCCCATATACTTTGTCGGCATGGCCATAGCCTGCGCGGTGGGCTATGTGGCCATCCACATTGTCAACCGGCTGGCGGAGAAGGGACGCTTCGGCGCCTTTGCATACTACTGCTGGGCGGCGGGCGCGGTGTCCCTGGTGCTGAGCCTGACAGGCTGGACCATGGCGCCGGCCCCGGTCCCCGCACCCTGACAGATACAGATTTCCACATCCTGAAAGGACGTTTTCGATATGCCTGCACAAAAGAAGTCCGGATCTTCGACCGGTCAGAAACGCACCGGCTCAGGCAGCAGTTCCCGGAGCCGGAGCAGCAGCGGAAGCAGCAGCACGGCCAGAAAATCCGGTTCATCTTCCTCCTCCTCCAGAAGCCGCAGCAGCAGCCAGAGCAGGAGTTCGGGCAGCCAGAACAGGAACCGGAACAGCAGTTCCGGAAGCAAAGGGAGGAACAGGAACAGTCAGAAGACCGAAACCAGGCCGGTGCGCAGGGAGGTAGGCGCAGCCGTCTGCGTCCTCCTGGGGGTGTTTGCCCTCTTCGGACTCTTCGGCATCCGGGCCCTGTTCATCAACTTCTACTGCTCCACCCTGAAGGGGCTGTTCGGATACGGCTTCTGGCTCATTCCCCCCGCCCTGTTTCTGGCAGCTTTTATCCTGGCCTTCCACCACGGCCGCCCTGTGACGAAGCGCCTGGTCTGTGCCCTCCTGCTGCCGCTCCTCATCTCCGCACTCATCCACGGCAATACGGCGGAGGTCCTGCCCTGGGACGGGGAGCTGGTTCAGACCCTCTGGAAGGGCGGGGAGGCCCTGAAAGGCGGCGGCGTGCTGGGAGGACTCCTGGGTCAGACCCTGGTGATGCTGGTCAGCGATCTGGGCTGCACCATCGTTATGGGTCTGGCCACTGTTGTGACGGCTCTGGCTGTCTTCGACAAGTCCCTGATGGATATCAGCGACTGGCTGTTCAACCGGCCCCATCCGGCCTATGTGCCGGAACCTCCCAGAGAGCGGCGCCGCCCCCAGCCTGCAGTCAGCGGACGGTACTATGACGAATATGAAGAGGAGGATCGGACCCGGCGCAGACGCAGCCGTGCGGAGGAAGAGCCGGAACGGAGGCAGAGCAGCCGCCGGCAGGAGGAAGAGGAGCGGCCGGAGCGGAGGCAGAGCAGACGCGGCCGTGAAGAGGAAGAGCCCGAGCCGGAGCGGAGACAGAGGAGACGCCGCCCGGAAGAGGAGGAACCCCGTCCGGTCCGGAAGCAGAAGAGCCAGCGCAGCAGATCCCGGCCTCCGGAGCGGGAGCCGCAGCCCATCTATGATTTTGAGCCGGATCCCGACCCCCGCCCCTCCAGGAGGCGGCCAAGGCCCAGCATAGACATACCCTACGACGGCCCCGTGGAGGGGGATGTGCGCCAGGAGGAACTGAGGGACGAGGTGGAGGACGGGTTTGACACCATCTTCCAGAAGCCCGACGGAAACAGGCGCCTCTTCAACAGCACCCCCCGGGTCCCTGCCCCCGACCAGGTGATGGGAGGCGTGCAGGGACGGGACAGGGAAGAACCCCCTGTACTGGAGGACATCCCTGAGGACACCGTTCCGGAGGACGGGGAGCGCATCTGGGAGGCGGACCCGCCTGCCCCCCTCACTCTGCTGGAGGAGGACATGCCGGAAATGCCCGAACCCCCGCAGCCGGAAACCGGCACGTACGGCGGGGACACAGATGAGGATGCCGGCGATGTCTTCATGGAGGACAGACCGGAGCCTGTGAAGACACCGCCCCGGCAGGCGGACAGCAGCGCAGGGGGAGGGCGGCGCAGCCAGACCGGGAAACCGCCGGCGCCGGCCCAGCCGCCGGTGCCTCTGCAGCCCGATGTCCCGGAGCTGAACAAAGTGACCCGGGAGGAGGCAAAGCAGGCCGCCCTTGAGGTGGCACAGGATATCCAGGGCAGTCTGGCCCAGGGCACGCCCCCCTACCGTTTTCCGCCCCTGGATCTGCTGAGTCCGGGGAGCGGGGACGCAGGCGACCAGGCGGAGGCGGAGCTGCGCAGCAACCGGCAGCGCCTGACCGACACCATCCGCTCCTTCAACATTGACGCCCGCATTGTCAACGTGACCCGGGGTCCCTCCGTTACCCGCTATGAACTGGAACTGGACCAGGGGGTTCGGCTCAACAAGCTGACAAACCTGGCAGACGACATCGCCCTCTCCCTGGGGGCCTCCGGGGTCCGGATCGCACCCATTCCGGACCAGGTCTCCATGGTGGGCATCGAGGTCCCCAACAAGGCGGTCACCCCGGTAAACATCCACTCCGTGCTCAGCAGCCGCCAGTTTACGGACAGCAGGTCCAAGGTGTCCTTTGCCGTGGGCAAGGACATCAGCGGCAGACCGGTGGTGGGGGACATCGCAAAAATGCCCCACATGCTCATCGCCGGCACCACCGGTTCCGGCAAGTCCGTATGCACCAACTCCCTGATCATCTCCCTGCTGTACAAGTCAACCCCCGAGGAGGTCCGCCTCATCATGGTGGACCCCAAGATGGTGGAGCTGGGCATCTACAACGGCATCCCCCACCTGCTGATCCCTGTGGTGACAGACCCGAAGAAGGCGGCCGGGGCCCTGCAGTGGGCGGTGACGGAGATGATGAAGCGCTACCGCACATTCTCCGACGTGGGTGTCCGGGAGCTGTCCGCCTACAACGACCTGGCTTCGAAGACCCAGGGACTTGCGCGGATGCCCCAGATTGTGGTTATCATCGACGAGCTGGCTGACCTGATGCTGGTGGCGGCCAAGGAGGTGGAGGAATCCATCTGCCGGGTGGCTCAGATGGGCCGTGCCGCCGGCATGCACCTGGTGATCGCCACCCAGCGCCCCTCTTCGGACGTCATTACCGGCCTCATGAAGGCCAACATCCCAAGCCGCATCGCCTTTGCGGTGGCCTCCAGCCTGGAATCCCGCATCATCCTGGACACCACCGGCGCCGAAAAGCTGGTGGGGCGGGGCGACATGCTCTATGCCCCCCTGGGTTCCGGCAAGCCCATGCGCGTCCAGGGCTGTCTGATAACGGACCAGGAGGTGGCCTCCGTGGTCTCGTTTGTAAAGCACAACGGCGACGCGCAGTACGACGACATGGTAATGGAAGAGATCGAGCACAACACCGCCGACAGGGAGAAGGGCAGCGGAAAGTCTGCAGGAGGCGCCACCCCGGAGGAACTGGGAGACGACTTCGACGAGCTCATCTACAATGCCGCAGAGGTGGTTGTGGAAACCGGTCAGGCCTCCGTCTCCATGCTCCAGCGCCGTCTGAAACTGGGTTATGCCCGGGCCGCCCGCATGGTGGACCAGCTGGAGCAGATGAAGATCGTGGGTCCCTTTGAGGGGAGCAAGCCAAGGCAGCTGCTGATCAACAGGGAACAGTGGGCAGAGATGAAGTACCGCCTGGGGATCACCACCGGCATGCCGGGGGAGATTCAGCCGGCGCCTCCGGCACCTCCGGCACCTGTCCAGGAGGCGGAGGAAGAGCCGGATCAGGAGCAGGCGGAGGAAAATGTGTCCTGAC
>CAYYHY010000010.1:0-22682 GCA_964471855.1 uncultured Oscillospiraceae bacterium
TGCCGGCACGGGTCACTGGATACAGCATACCCACGAGGGTTCCTCATGGAATTTTGGCACTGCCTGCTGCTGCAACTTCAACCTGCTCCCTCGGTCCGGCTGGACCGGTCCAGACTTCGCTGTTCTGGCTGTACTCCCCATGGGGATGGATATCCCAGCTGAGCGGTGTCCGCAGCCACACCGGCACGGGTGACCGCATACAGCATACCCACGAGGTTTTCTCATGGAATTTTGGCGCTGCCTGCTGCTGCAACTTCGACCTGCTCCCCCGGTCCGGTCAGAGCCGGTCCAGACTCCGCTGTTCGCTGGAGATCTGATGCCTCAACTGGGCGATAAGCACAGCCACACCGTCGCTGGCGGCTTCAAGCAGCATACCCGGAAGTTTCCTCCTGGAATTTCGGTGCTGCCTGCTGCTGTTTATCCTGCCGGGTCAGTCTGTCCGAATAACAGATGAAAAGTATCCTCCCGGAATCGCCGGAGATACCCGCTGCACCTGCCGCCGGAGCAGGAGCAGTCCGGCACTACCTCATCCGTCTGCCGCGTCTGCCCATGGGAACCTGCGGGGAAAGTCGGATGTGCCCAGGAGAACAAAACCCAGCACAGGTACAGTTCCCCTCAAGGTTTCCCCTCCGTCTTTATGTCCGGCTTCTTTCGTGTCCACCTTGTCCAGCCGCAGGATAACGGCGGCCGCCATGGCACGGGTGGCACCTTCCTGAGGTTTGAAGTTTCCTGAGTCATCTCCCTGCATCAGACCCCAGGCGGTCACCGCCTTTACAGCTTCCCGGCAGCCGTCCCAGATATCTTCAGAGTCTGCGTAGGTCAGCTCCTCCGTCTTCGGATCCTTGACCCCCCGGTGCTTCAGGTAGGCTGTCAGCATGGAGGCCAGGTCCTGACGGGTAATGATGTCTCCGGGGCGGATCTCCGTCCCGTTGTAGGGGTTCATGATGCCGGCCGATGCGCACCAGAGCACGGGCTCCTCGGCCCAGCTGCCCGCCTCAAGGTCTGTGAAGGTGTTTTCAGTCCCCTTTTTCAGTTTCTCCCCGGAGTACCGGTAGAGCAGAGATGCTGTCTCGGCCCTGGTGATGGCCTTCTGCGGGCTGTAGAAGCTGTCCCCGTTCCCCTTCATGATCTCTGCCTCTGCCGCCTCGTCCATGGTGCTGTAGTACCAGTCCTCGGGATACACGTCCCGGAAGAAGTGCCCCATGGCCGACCAGGTGCCGGCAGTCTCCGCGCTGGGCAGATATGCGGACCCCTGTGCCCACGCTTTGACAACGGTGCCGGGGCTCACTTTGACAGGCGAGCTGTAGACCTTTTCCTCCCCCGCATTCAGCGAGTAGTGCATCTCCGCCCCCGGTGTCATGGGGGTCAGGGTCATTTCCCCGTCCTTGATGTCCATGAGGGGAGGCAGGGCGGGGGGATAGTCAAAGGTCTGGGACACCACCGGGCTGCGGCTTCCGTTCATGTCGTAGGCTGCACAGGCCCAGATGGAGCAGGGGGGATCCACCTCAATGGGGCCTGTGTACATGGCGCTGTTTGCGTTGATATCCGGACCGCTGAGAGAGTAGTAGATGGCAGCGCCCTCCTGGGCGGTGAGAGTGATCTGCAGCCTGCCCCCGGCCGGGGTGCTTTCAAACACGGGGGGCTGCACGGGTCCCAGGTCGATGCCTGTGGGCTTGCAGCTGTTGTAGGAGACGCCGTTCTCCATGGGCACACCCCGGCGGCGGAACAGTTCGCTCACTGTGACGAACTCGTAGCCCTGGGCCTGCAGGATATCCACGGCGCTCAGAGCGGCGTCCACGCTGGTGGCATGGCTGTCGTGGAGGATGATAATGATGCCGTCAAATGCATCGTTGACGATGCCGTTCTTCACCTTCTCCGCATTGAGGAGGATGTAGTCGAAAGTGGTGCTGGACCAGAATACAAAGGGAGTCCCTGCGATCTGGCGGATGTGTTCGTTGGTGCTGCCTCCCGGGGCCCGGCAGAGAATCCGGGTCCCTTCGCCGGTAATGGCATGGAGAGCCTCGTTGACCGGTCTGATCTGATTCAGGACACCGGCGTCGTCCAGCGTCGTGTAGATCTGATGGCTGTAGCTGTGATTGGCCAGCTCATGCCCGTCCCTGTAGGCCTGTTCCGCAATGCCGGGAAACCGCTGCAGCATCTGACCCACATAGAAGAAGGTGCAGTAAGCCTTCCGCTCCCGCAGCCCGTCCAGGAGACGGGCGGTATCCCGGGAGGGACCGTCGTCAAAGGTCAGTGCCACCAGTTTGCCGCCTGTCTCGGCCTTCGCCGGCCGGACCGCCGCCGGTGCGGCTGCCAGCAGCAGGGCAGTCACCAGGATCAGGCTGAACATGCGCTTCTTCATCCATTTCTCTCCTCTCTCTGCAGGGGATTTCTCTCTCTTTCTGTACACCTGTCATGATACCACAGCCGGAAGCAGGGGTCTACATAATTTTTTCAGGTTTTTCTCGATGTTTCCCTGCGGGCCTCCTGCTCCTCCGGCATCCGGTCTCTTGACGTCCCCTGCAAAACGTGGTACACCTCCATCAGAAAATACGGCAGGGTCCCGGTCCGGGACCTTTCTTAAGGAGGTCTGTTCCACATGCGCCATGTCTTCTGTCCCAAATGCGGGGCCAGGCTGGAATCCCGCATTCTGGGGGACGAGGGGTCTGTCCCCTGGTGTGTCCCCTGTGACCGGCCCTGGTTTGACACCTTTTCCACCTGCATCATCACCCTGGTGGTCAACGGGGAGAACGAGGCCCTGCTCCTGCGGCAGGACCGCATCAACGCCTCGGCCAGGACCCTGGTCTCCGGCTATGTGAAGCCGGGGGAGACGGCGGAGGAGACCGCCCGGCGGGAGGTCCTGGAGGAGACGGGCATTCGGGTGGACAGCCTGGAGTTTGCCGGCACCTACGCGCTCCCCGCCCGGGACATGCTGATGATCGGGTTCTTCGCCTCGGCGGTGAAGGGGGAATTCACCCTCTCCAGCGAGATCGACGGCGCGGAGTGGGTGCCCCTGGAGCAGGCCCTGCCTCTGATGCCAAAGCGGCAGGTCAGCACGGCCCGGAGGCTTGTCACCCTGTACCTGGAGCGTCTCCAGAATGGAGCGTGAATCACAGCAGAGAAAACGGGAGTCCCTGCACCGCACGCCTGCGGCGGGGACTCCCGCTGTCGTCTGGTTTATAAACCGGGGAACTCAGATCAGGCCGAAGGATCTGTACATATCCAGCATGTTCTGATACATCAGCTTGTTTCCCACAAGCTCCCGGTATGTCACTGTTTTCGTCCGGCCGTCCGCTCTCAGCCTTTCCAGCTTCTGAACAGTCTCGTCATACGAATCCTGCACATGCCGCAGCATCTGCTCGAATCTCTCCTCCCGGTCAGACATGGCGCCCTCCTTCCGGCTGCATCCGTACTATTTGACCCTCAGCATCCGGCTGGAATTCAGGATCGCCAGGACGCAGACACCCACGTCTGCAAACACGGCCATCCACATGTTCGCCATGCCCACGGCGCTGAGCAGCAGCACCAGAAACTTCACCGCCAGGGCAAAGACGATGTTCTGGTATACAATGGCAAGGGTCTTTCTGGCTATGCGCACCGCAGCGGGGAGCTTTGTCAGGTCGTCATTCATGAGGACGATGTCCGCAGCCTCGATGGCCGCATCCGAGCCCATGGCTCCCATGGCCACGCCGATGTCCGCCCGGGACAGCACCGGCGCATCGTTGATGCCGTCGCCCACAAACACCAGCTGCTCTCCCCTGCGCCTGTCTGCCAGCAGCTTTTCCACCTGGTCCACCTTGCCGCCGGGGAGCAGACCGGCGTGGACCTCGTCCAGACCCAGCTCCTGCCCCACGGCCTCCCCGGCAGCCTGGCTGTCGCCGGTGAGCATGACCGTCTTCCGCACTCCGGCCGCCTTCAGGTCCCGGATCGCCTGGGCCGCTTCGGGCTTCACCTGGTCGGCCACCGTAATCCGCCCTGCGTAGGTGCCGTCCACCGCCACATGGACCGTGGTTCCCGGCGGATCCTCTCCGGAAATCTGGATTCCCGCTGCAGCCATCAGCTTTCTGTTCCCGGCCAGCACGGTTCTCCCGTCCACAACGGCTCTGACCCCCTTGCCGGCCTCCTCCTCTGCGGAGGAGACCCGGCTCAGGTCCAGCCTGCCGGGCACCGCTTCCTGTATGGAGCGGGATATGGGGTGGCTGCTGAACTGCTCAGCCAGGGCCGCTGTCTCCAGCAGCTCCTCCTCACTCATCCCCTGGGGCTTCACCTCAGAGACGGCAAAGACGCCCCGGGTCAGCGTACCGGTCTTGTCGAATACAAACACGCCGGCTTTGGCCAGCGCCTCCAGGTAGTTGCCCCCCTTGACCAGGATGCCCTGGCGGGAGGCTCCGCCGATGCCCCCGAAGAAGCTCAGGGGGATGGAGATAACCAGCGCGCAGGGGCAGGAGACCACCAGGAAGATGAGGGCCCGGTGGATCCAGGTCATCCACTCCCCGGTCACCAGGGAGGGCACCACGGCCAGGATCACAGCGGCTCCCACCACCGCCGGGGTGTAGACGCGGGCAAACTTTGTAATGAAGTTCTCCGCCTTCGCCTTTTTGGCTGCGGAGTTCTCCACAAGGTCCAAGATCCGGGCTACGGTGGACTCCCCGAAGGGCTTTGACACCTGCACCCGCAGCACGCCGGTCAGATTGACGCAGCCGCTGATGATCTCTCCGCCGGTCTCAATATCCCTGGGCACAGACTCGCCGGTCAGGGCCGCCGTATCCAGGGAGGAGCTCCCCTCCACCACGGTTCCGTCCAGGGGCACCCGCTCCCCGGGGCGGACCACGATGATGTCCCCGACTTCCACTTCCTCCGGGTCCACCTCTTCCAGCTCCCCGCCGCGCTCCACATTGGCGCTGTCGGGGCGGATCTCCATCAGGTCGGAGATGGACCTGCGGGAGCGGGCAACTGCCACATTCTGGAACAGCTCCCCGATCTGGTAGAACAGCATGACCGCCACGCCCTCCGCGTACTCCCCGCACCCGAAGGCCCCGATGGTGGCCACACCCATCAGGAAGTTCTCATCGAACACCTGCCCGTTGCGGATGTTTCTGAGCGCCTTCCATATGACATCCCAGCCCACAATGGCGTAGGGAACCAGGTACAGCACCAGTCCCTGCCAGCCCTGGGGATCCCAGATGCGCAGCAGCACAAAGAGTGCAGCGGCGGTGACAATCCGGGCCAGCATCTTCTTCTGTTTCCGTGTCATTAGCAGCACACCACCCTGCACATGCCTGCAGAATTTATTTCATGATTACCCGGCAGTCCGGCTCCACCCTGGAGATGCACCGCACGATCTGGGGCATGAGAGCGGGCACGTCATCGGCCTCAATGATCATCTTCTGGGTCAGGAAACTGACGGATGCGTCCTTCACGCCGGGGAGCTTTCTGATGGCAGTCTCCATCTTCGCTGCGCAGTTGGCGCAGTCCAGGTCTTCCAGTCTGTATGTCTTTCTCATGGGTCTCCGCTCCTTCTCATCATCGAAATGACCGGTCCCTCCGGACCGGCGCCGGAACTCTGCGCGGGTTATTCCAGGATGTGCTCCATGCCCTGGGAGAGAATGTGCACCACGTGGTCGTCCGCCAGGGAGTAGTACACGGTCTTCCCCGCCCGGCGGAACTTCACCAGGCGGTTCCCCTTCAGCACCCGCAGCTGGTGGGACACGGCGCTCTGGCTGACATCCAGCAGAGTAGCCAGGTCGCAGACACACAGCTCGGCCTCCAGCAGAGCATAGAGAATCTTCACCCGGGTGCTGTCTCCGAACACCTTGAACAGCTCCGCCAGGTCGTAGAGGGTCTCCTCCGCCGGCAGCAGCGCTCTGACCTGCTCCAGGGCATCCGTGTGCACCGCCTCTTCCTCGCAGCAGGGGGTGTCCCTGCAGATCCTGGGACTGTCCTTGTACGGCATGGCGTTCTCCTTTCAACGTGTGAACATATGAACATGTGTTCATATGTTCAGCTGAAGAATACCACAGGAGCCGGCTCCTGTCAACAGGTTTTTTGAGACCGCCGGGCGGTTTTTCCAGTTCCCCCGCCTGTGTAAAAAGGCTGTGAAAATCTCCCCGGCCGTTGTCAGGGGCGGAAAAAAGCGGTATAATTCCCTCCGGCGAAACCTGTGCCCGCTCCTCCGCCCAGTCTGCCCCACGGGGCAGAATCCTGGGTGCAGGCACCTGTGACGCCCGCCGGGCTGCGCTGCATGCCCGGCCTGAAAGCAGAAACAGGGAGGCGGTTGCGTGATATACATCCACCGGCATGCAGAGAAATCTGTGCTCGAATACAGCGCCAAAACCCCAGTGCTCCTGGTCTGCGGACCGCGGGGTTCCGGGAAGACCACCATGCTCAAACATCTCATTGAGCAGGAGGGGGCCGGGCGCAGATACATCGACCTGAATGTTCCGATCAACTTTGATCATGTGTCCTATCCCATGGAGGGGTTCCGTCTCAAGGAGGGACCGGTTTTCCTGGACAACGTGGAACTGGCCCCGAACGTGCTGCAGGAAATCCTGCGCTTCCGGAACCTGCCTCCCGGCAGTGTCTGGGCTGCCAGCTCCTTTGCCTTCTTCCACGATCAGGAGTACAACCGCGGCTTCGGCCGCAGAGGGACCTGCATCACTCTGCCGCCCCTGTCCCGGCGGGAGAAGGCCGGCCTTCCGCCGCTGAAATATCCTCTCCAGTACGAGACACTTCTGGAGGAGAGCAAGTCCATCCCCCCTGTTCCCCTGGAGGAACTGAAGAGCCGCATCTGCTCCAGCGGCATGCCCGGCTGCACCGCGGTGACGGAAAGTGATCTGAGGTTCTGGTACAGCGAGTGGCTCAGTGACATGTCCGACCGGGAGATCCAGCTGTACCGCGGTCCTCTGGACGGCGAACTGCTCGACATGTTCATCCACGACCTCGCCTATTATGCCGGACAGCAGGCGGACAAGTCCGAGATGAAGGACTATGCCAAAATATACCGGTACTACAGTCTGTCCGGCTGGTTTAACGAGCTGGTCAATCTGGGCCTCATCTGGAGAATCCCGCCCCTGAAGAGAAACGGATGGAGCAGCAATGCCTATGCACCGCTGTGCTGCTACTGCGACAGCGGTCTGCTCCTGTCCGTGGCAGGCTTCGACCCAAGCATCTTCAGCGGCCAGTTCCGCAGCTATGCTGTCTCTGAAATCCTGAAGAGCTTCTACGGGCAGGGCGGCAAGCCGAAGAGCGGATTCACCTTCTGCAGCATGCCATACAGCAGCCGCTGGAACAGGGATGACAGCTACAAGGACGCGGTCCTGACCGCCGTCGAAAAGAACACGTTCTACCCCATGATTACAAGATTCACGCCCGAACCGGATCCGGCAGAGACCGAACTCTTCGACGAGCTTCTGCCGCCCGGTCTGAAGCGGGGGCATGGTGTGATCATCTCCGCCGGTCAGGAACTGGTCCGTCTGGACAGCGGCGACCTCATCGTCCCCGCCTCCCTTCTCTGAACAGGTTTTTTCCTCTCCAAGGGAACTTAACCCGCTGCAGATTCGTCTTACTTTTTCAGCTGTATGCTGAATTTCAAAAGATTGGAGCATCCTATGAGAAGAATCTTATCCCTTGCCCTGGCCTCCGCCCTGGTCCTGTGCATGGCCGCCTGCGGGAACAGCGGTTCCTCCAGCGGCAGCAGCGGAAGTGCAGAGTTCTCCGTCGACCTGGAGACGTTCTACAGCGACAATGCCACCGAGGACTTCCCCGCGGTGGAGAGCCCCGCCGATGACATGCTGGAGTCCCTCTACCCCGGCATCTCTGACATCGAGCGGGTGCAGACGGTCATTAAAGTGCCCATGATGACCTCCGTGGCCTTTGAGGCGGCCATGGTGGAGGTTGCAGATGCCGGTGATGTAGCGGCCATGCAGGATATCTTCCAGGCCCGCATCGACGCCCAGGTGGACGGCGGCGCCTTCTACCCTGAAACCATTGAGCAGTGGCAGAACGCTTCGCAGATCGTCACCCGCGGAAACTATGTCTGCCTGTTCGTCGTGCCCGAGGAATACGGCGACCTGGCCGGCGCCTTCAATGCCCTGTAAACGGGAATACACAGTCCGTACCATATAAAGGAAGAGAAGGAGATAACTGAATCATGAAACGCATTCTGTCACTGGCCCTGGCTCTGGCCCTCTGCCTGGCCCTGGCCGCCTGCGGAAACAGCAGCTCCACCAGCGTGAGTGCCGGCTCCGTCAGCAGCACCTCCGGCTCATCAAGCTCCGGAAGCGGCTCCGAGTCCTCCTCTGCACCCGGCAGTTCCAGCAGCAGCAGCGAGGAGAGCTCTGCTCCAGGCAGCTCCAGTTCGGAGCCGGGTTCCGCCTCAGGTTCCGGGTCGGGCTCCAGCAGCTCCGGGTCCTCCTCCAGCTCTGAGGAGGAGCCCGTCCTCACCCTCAACAAGACCTCCGTCACCCTGAATGCGGCCGGCGCCACCTTCAGTCTCAAGTACTCCGCTGAGCCGGACAACGGCGGCACTGCCACCTACAGCTCCAGCAACTCGGCTGCAGCCACAGTCGACGCCAGCGGTCTGATCACCGCAGTGGCCCCCGGCTCCGCTGTCATCACCGTAAAATACGGCGGCGCCACCGCCACCTGCTCCGTCAACTGCAGCTGGAAAGTGGAGACCCAGAAGCCCCAGACTCCTTCTGCCCAGCCGCAGCAGCCAGCTCAGCCGCAGCAGCCCACACAGCCCAGCCAGCCGCAGCAGCAGCCGGCTCAGCCCCAGCAGCCTTCACAGCCCTCCGCCCCCAGTGAGCCTGAAACCCCGGACACCAGCACCCCGGAACATCCTCCCGTAATTGCTCCGGGATCCAGCTCCTCCGGCTCCAGCAGTTCCACGCCTCCGGAATCCTCCACCCCGCCGGAGAGCTCCGGTTCCGGATCCAGCACGCCTCCCGCTTCCTCTGAACCCCCCGCCTCCAGTACGCCTTCAGCTGACGTTGACCTGTCCGCCTTCTGGAGCACAGTTCAGACCAAGTATGAGTGGAGCGGCTCCATCGCCCCGGGAAGCAGCGACTTCCTCAACAACTTCTATTCCGGTCTCTCCGGCATTTCCACCACCCAGTGCATGGTGTATGCGCCGCAGATAACCAGCGTGGCCCAGGAGATCGCCCTGGTCCAGGTGGCCAGCAGCTCCGATGCCGCCGCGGTGAAGCAGATCATGGAGGCCAGAATCAAATATCAGGTTGAGCAGGGTGCCTGGTACCCCGACACGGTGGATGCCTGGCAGAACAACTCAAGAATTGCCGTTAACGGCAGCTATGTCATCATGGTCTGCCACTCCGACTGTGACAGCATCATCAGCGACTTCAACGCGCTCTTCTGATATATTCACGCACGAACGGGGCGCAGCGGTCTGTCGACAGCCGCTGCGCCCGTTTCCCTGCACCTGTAAAGGAGGCATCCGCCCTTGGTCTTCTCCACCCCTGTTTTCTTCTTTTACTTTCTGGTCATCACCCTCGCCGTCTACTATGTGGTCCCCCGGAAACTCCGCAACCCGGTTCTGCTGATCTCCTCCCTTCTGTTCTACTTCTGGGGGGAGCGGCAGTTTGTCCTCATCATGTTCGCCTCCACCGCCATCGACTACACCCACGGCATGATGGTGGACCACTTTAAAAAGAAGGGGAACATCAGGGCCGCCAAACTGGCTGTGGCCTCCTCCGTCATCTTCAACCTGGGACTTCTGGGCTTCTTCAAGTACTGGGACTTCATCGCCACCACCCTCCAGTCCCTGGGGCTCCACTTCATGCCCGTGCTCCACAATCACCTGCCCATCGGCATCTCCTTCTACACCTTCCAGACCATGAGCTACACCATCGACGTGTACCGGGGGGATGCCAGGGCCCAGCGCTCCATTCTCAACTTCGGCACCTTCGTCACCCTCTTCCCCCAGCTGATTGCCGGTCCCATCATCAAGTACAAGGACCTGGGGGATCAGATCGACGACCGCACCTGCACAACCGACAAGTTCGCCTCCGGAGTGCAGGTCTTCATGGTGGGCATGGCCAAGAAGCTGCTGCTGGCCAACAACATCGGCATGCTCTGGGACGCCTGCAAAGACATGGCCGGCACCGGGACCCTGACGGTAGCCGGCGCCTGGATCGGAGCCCTGGCGGCAGGATTCCAGATCTACTTTGACTTCTCCGGCTACTCCGACATGGCCATCGGTCTCGGGCGGATGCTGGGCTTCGAGTTCCCCGCCAACTTCAACTACCCCTATATCTCCAGGAGCATCACCGAGTTCTGGCGCCGCTGGCACATCTCCCTGGGCACCTGGCTCCGGGAGTACCTGTACATCCCCCTGGGGGGCAACCGGGTGTCAAAGCCCCGGTACATCTTCAACATGTTCGTGGTGTGGGCCGCCACCGGCATCTGGCACGGGGCCAACTGGAACTACATCATATGGGGCCTCTACTTCTTCGTGCTCCTCATGATTGAAAAGTTCTTCACCCTGAAGCTTCTGAACCGGGCCCCCGCCCCGGTCGCCTGCCTCATCACCCAGATCTTCACCTTTTTCTCCTGGGTGATCTTCATGATCAACGACCTGGACCAGCTGGGAAGCTACATCCTGACCATGCTGGGCCTGGCCGGAGCTCCCCTGGCGGACGCCACCCTGGGCTACTATGTCTCCAGCTACCTGCCCATGCTCCTGGTCTGCGCCGTGGCCTCCACCCCCGCAGGGGCCCAGCTGTACAGGAAGCTCTCTCCGAAGGTGCAGCACGTGTTCTCCTTCGCCGCCGTGGCCGCCGGTCTTGTGGTCTGCACCGCCTACCTGGTGGCCAGCACCTACAACCCCTTCCTGTACTTCAACTTCTGAGGAGGCACGCAGCATGAAAAACAAATTCAGTGTCTTAATGACTGCCATGTTCTGCCTCTTCATCAGCGGCATGCTCATCGTCAGCACCGTTCTCCCGGACAAAGAATTCTCAGAGCTGGAGAACCGCTATCTGGCAAAGCCCCCCAGACTCACGGCGGAGACTGTCATGGACGGAACATTCATGGACCAGGCGGAGAAGTACACGGAGGACCACATCGTCTTCCGGGATTTCTGGGTCGCCATGAAGGCCTGGTGCGAGCGGCTGTCCGGAAAGAAGGAGAACTCCGGCGCCTACTTCGGCTCCCAGGGCACCCTGATCCGGAAGATGGCGGACCCCGATCCGGAGAAGCTGGAGAAGGACCTGGGCTACATAGACACCCTCACCGGCAATGTGTCAGTCCCCGTCTACCTGGGTCTCATCCCCACCTCCGCCTGCATCTGGGCGGACCGGCTCCCGAAGGGGGCACCCACCGCAGACGAGAAGAGCATCATCGACGATATGTACTTCACCACCGGGGCAAAAACCATCGATTTCTACGGGGCCCTCAGTGCCCATGCGGATGAGGACATCTTCTACCGCACGGACCACCACTGGACCAGCCTGGGCGCCTTCTACGGAGCCAACGCCATCTACCAGGCCATGGGGCTGGAGCCCGTCAGCCTGGACAGCTACGAGAAGAAAACCGTATCCACTGACTTCTACGGCACCGTCTTCTCCTCCTCCGGGGTGCGCTGGGTGGAGCCGGACTGCATTGACACCTATGTAACAGAGGATGGCGTCCACGTCACCTCCTACTTTGAGGACACCCCCTCCGAGGGGAAGCTCTACGTGGACAAATTTCTCTCCGTAAAGGACAAGTACTCCTACTTCCTGGGAGGCCGGCAGCCCCTGTGCATCATCCGCTCCGACAAGACGGACGGTCCGAAGGTCCTGGTGGTCAGGGACTCCTACTCCGACTCCCTGGCTCCCTTCCTCACGGAGCGCTTCTCCGAGACCCACCTGTGGGATCCCCGGAACAACCTCAGGAGCATCAAGGAATATGTGGCGGAAAACGGCATCGACGCCGTCTGCGTCATCTATTCCTATGCCAACTTTATAGACGACGCCAATCTCTTCCTCCTGGCCGGCTAGCCGGACATGAGAAATCCCCGGTCCTTCCTGGGAAGGGACCGGGGATCTTTGTTCTTCATATGCATGTGCTCAGCGGCGCTTGCGCTGCTCAAAGACACGCTCCAGCATGGCCCACTCGTCGTCCACGGACTTTGCGGGGCTGGCGGGCGTGGGCTCCAGGGGCTCCTCCAGGTCGTCCTCCGGCTCGTCGGGAATGATGTCCTCGAAGGGGGGCGGCGCCGGACGGGCGCTGCGGGCAGGTGCGGCCGGCTGAGCCTGACGGGCTGGCTGAGCGGCCGGTGCCCGGAATGTGGTGTCCTGGGAGGGGGCATCCTCGAAACCGGTGGCGATGACGGTGACCCGCATCTCGTCCTCCAGGGTCTCGTCGAAGACGGCACCGAAGATGATGTTGGCATCCGGATGGGCGGCCTCCATGACCAGGTTGGAGGCCGTCTCCACTTCCTCCATGCCGATGTCCATGGCGCCGGTGATGTTGATCAGCACGCCCTTGGCGCCCTGGATGGAAGTCTCCAGCAGCGGACTGGAGATGGCCATTCTGGCGGCCTCCTCCGCCTTGTTGCGGCCGGCGGCGTGACCCACGCCCATGTGGGCCCGGCCCGCATCCCGCATGACAGCGGACACGTCGGCGAAGTCCAGGTTGATGAAGCCCGTGTTCTTGATCAGGTCGGCAATGGCCTGCACGGCCTGCTGCAGCACGTCATCGGCGATCTGGAAGGCGTTGACCATGGTGATCTTCTGATCGGTGGCCAGCTTCAGGCGTTCGTTGGGGATAATGACCAGGGAGTCCACCTTGCTGCGAAGGTCCTCGATGCCGGCTTCCGCCTGGCGCATGCGGCGCAGGCCTTCGAACTTGAAGGGTTTGGTAACGACGCCGACGGTGAGCTTGCCCATCTCCTTGGCGATGTCAGCCACAATGGGGGCTGCCCCGGTACCGGTGCCGCCGCCCATGCCGGCGGTGATGAACACCATGTCGGCGTCCTCCACCATCTTGGTAATGGCATTGCGGCTCTCCTCGGCGGCCTTGCGGCCCACCTCCGGGTCGGCCCCTGCGCCCTTGCCGTTGGTGAGCTTCTCACCGATCTGGATCTTGACAGCGGCGCTGGATACGGCCAGGGCCTGCTTGTCCGTATTGATGGCAATAAACTCGACACCTTTGGTGCCTGTTCGCACCATGCGGTTCACCACGTTGTTGCCGGCGCCGCCGACGCCAATCACCTTGATGTTAACCACACTGTCGGGGCCCAAATCCATTCCAAAGGCCATATACCCGTCCTCCCGTATAGAGAAAGTAAAGAAATCAGCTCAGTAGGCAGCGGGTTTGTCACTGCGGCCGTCTTTCCGCTCAAAACCTGCATGCAGAAACTATTTTAGCGCCTGCATCCCGGATGGTCAAGAGCAAAACTCCCGGAAAAATCAAAACCCGGCAGTTTTCTGTCTACTCAAGTGAACTTGCAGGGCTCCCGTCAAAGGGGGAGTAACGGATGGGACCTCCGTCCTCTGTCAGGTCCAGGACGCCCGTGGCCCCCTGGCCCCTGCGCCGCTCCACCTCGGGGATGGAGGCCTCCAGGGCGCTGAGCTTGTAGCTGAAGTCTGCTGTCAGCGTAAAATGCACTTCAAACCGGTCCTGCCAGTTCAGCACCAGCTGGGTGTCCCCCAGCTGCACGGAGGTCACATTCTCAAAGGCCTCCCGTCTGTCCAGCTCTCCCAGCAGATTCTCCAGGGCTGTGAGCTTCAGCTGCTCGTCCGATCCAACCTTCAGCAGTCCCCCCTCCTCTGCATTCACCGGGGTGATGCCGGACACGGGGATGGCGCTGGTGGTGCCGATGGCGGGCTCCAGCATTCTGCAGCCGCCGCTGCCCGGCGGGCTGATGAGCCAGGGCTCGGAGACGTAGATCAGGCTCTCCTCCGTATTGTCTATGGAGGTGTACGGCTTGCTGGCCGGGTCCACCCGGGCCACCGCGGTCCACTCCTCCACCTTGATGATCAGAGTGCTGGGGGGCCTGCGGCGGATCTTCACGCTCTCCACATAGGGGAGGGTGTCAAGAATCCGGGTGATGACGTCGCTCTTGCTGAAACGGTAGAGGTTGTCCCCAGGCAGCACCCCGCTGACCTCCACGATCTGGTCCGGGGTATAGCGGCTGGTGCCCTCCACCTGCACGGTCTCAACCTGGAAGAACACCGTGGCCCCGAACACCAGGGCTCCGGCTACCGCCAGAGCGCACAGCAGCTTGAACAGGGAGCCCAGTATGCCCCTGCCTCTTTTACGTCTGCGTTTCTGTCTCCCTGAAGCCATTTTGGTTCTCCCTTATACTGACATGGGGATCTTCCCCGCCCTCCGGGCGTCTGCCGGGAATCCGCGCCTTCAGCGCATGATCTCCATCAGAGTCTCATAGATCTTCTCCGCCGCGTTGGGCACAGCCATCTCCCTGAGGGTGCGGATCATGCCCTCCCGGCGGTTCTTCTGGCTCATGAGGATGGCGGCCTCGTCGTAGAGGGTGCTGTCCACGCAGTCCGCCTCCCGGATCATCACCGCAGCCCCCTGGTCCGCCAGGAGCCGGGCGTTCTTCTCCTGGTGGTTGGCGGTCACGTTGGGGGAGGGCACCAGCACGGCGGGCCGCGCCAGGGCGGTGATCTCCGAGATGGTGGAGGCGCCGGCCCGGCAGAGCACCAGGTCCGCCGCCGTCATGACCAGGGGCATGTCATAGATGTACTCCCGCACCTCGATGCCGTTGCTCCCCAGCTTCAGACCCCTGCGCTGGATCTCGTCCTTCATCCAGGGGTAGTCCCGGCCTGCGCCGTGGATGTGGCGCCAGGGGGCGCCCTCGTAGCACTCCCGGGCGATGAAGTCCATGCTCTTCTGGTTCATCACCTCGGCCCCCAGGGAGCCCCAGTAGGAGAGGATCAGGGGGCGGCTGTCGTCAAACCCCAGCATGTACCGTGCCTGCTCCCGGGTGTAGCGGAAGAAGTCCCCCCGGACGGGGGTGCCGGTGACAACCACCTTCTCCGGGTGGTCGTAGTGGCTGCGGCTCTCCTCGAAGCCCACCATGACCCGGTCCGCCACTTTGGCCAGCGCCTTTGTGGTGAGGCCGGGGACGGCGTTGGACTCGTGGATGGCGGTGGGGATGCCCCGGCGGGCCGCCTCCCGGACCACGGGATAGGATGCATAGCCCCCGGTGCCCACCACCAGGTCCGGCCGGAACTCATTGAGTATGTCCCGGGCCTGGAACTTTGACTTCTGCATGTTCACCAGGGTCTTCAGGTTGTGTGCGATGTCGGCAGGAGCCATGGAGCGGTGGAAGTTGGTGATGGTGACGGTCCGGATCTCGTAGCCCTCCCTGGGCACCAGCTTCAGTTCCATGCCGCCGTCCGCCCCCACGAAGAGCACGCCGCACCCCGGATGCCGGTCCTGGAAGATGCGGGCCAGCGCCACCGCCGGGTTCACATGGCCGGCGGTTCCGCCGCAGGTAAAGAGAACGTTCACGAAATTCACCTCATCCTCTGTCTGTCCGGTGGGAGCGGTGTCTGCCCCTGCCCTATTCCTTCTTTTTCTCCTTCTTCTTTTTCGCCGGCTCCGGCGCGGGGATCTGCCTGGACACCGCCAGGATGATGCCCATCTCCGCCATGTGTATGACCAGGGCCGTGCCTCCGTAGCTGAAGAAGGGGAGGGAGATGCCCGTGTTGGGTATCAGGTTGGTTACCACGCCGATGTTCAGGAACACCTGGGCGGCAAACAGGGTGTTGATGCCTACGATGACCATCATGCCGAACCGGTCCCTGGCGTGGAGGGCCAGCCAGTAGCCCCGGAGGATCAGCAGGGCGAACAGCAGCAGCACCACCATGGCCCCCACAAAGCCCAGCTCCTCCACCACGATGGGGAATACGAAGTCGTTCTGGGGCTCCGGGATATAGAGCATCTTCTGCCTGCTGTTGCCGAAGCCCAGTCCCAGCACATTGCCGGAGGCGATGGCGTACAGGGACTGGATGGTCTGGTAGCCCTTCCCCTGGGCGTCGATCCAGGGGTTGCGCCACAGCTCGATGCGGGAGCGCATGTAGCTGGTCTTGTTTATAATGAGCCACAGACCGCCTCCCGCCAGGACGCCTCCCAGTGCGAACCATCTCAGCTGGATGCCGGCCACCCACAGGATGGCTGCGGCTCCCACCAGCATCAGGATCATGCCGGACATGTGGGGTTCCGCTGCAAGCAGAGCCTCGACGACGATCATGACCGCGGCGTAGGGGACCAGCTCCATCAGGCCCGTCCGCTCCATCCAGTTCAGGAACCGTCCGCCTGTGGTGCGCACGGAGTGGGGATGGATCATCTCCGTATCCCGGATGGACAGCCTGGCTGCAAAGAAGATGATGACAGCCAGCTTTGCAATCTCGGAGGGCTGGTAGCCGGGTCCTGCAATGATGAACATCCGCATCCAGCGCTGGGCGCCCACGGTCTGGCGGCCGTAGCCGAAGGGAATCACCAGGATCAGCAGCAGGATTGCGACGCCCAGCAGGGGGAGGGCCGCCTTCCGCCACTTCTCGTAGTTGATCCGTGATATCGCAAACATGACCACGAGGCCGATGACGGCAAAGACCGCCTGGCGGATGATGTAGTACAGGGGGTCGTGGGATACCGCTGCGGTGGAGTCATAGAAGGCGGTGGCGTAGGAGGCCGAGAACATCATGATCAGCCCGATGCCCAGCAGCAGGCACACCAGCATCAGGAAAGGCACGTCCACCGGACCCCTGGCCAGTCTCTCCTTCGTCGTCAGGTCCCGGTTCGGTTTTCTGCGGAATGCCACTGGTATGCACCTCCTACATGGGATAGCGGTTCATGACGCCCAGAAAACCAAGGCCGCAGAGGATGAGGGTGATGCCGGAGAAGACGCAGAAGAGCTTTGCCTCGCTCCAGCCCCCCAGCTCCAGGTGGTGGTGCAGAGGGGCCATGCGGAAGAACCGCTTCCCGTGGGTCTTCTTGAAGTAGACCACCTGAATGATGTCAGAGAGCACCTCCACCACATAGACCAGGCCGATTATGGGGATGATCAGGGGCATGTCCAGGTCGAAGGCCAGACCGCACACCATGCCCCCCAGGAACAGGGAGCCCGTGTCCCCCATGAACACCTTGGCCGGGTGGAAGTTGTAGATCAGGAAGGCCGCCAGGGACCCCGCCAGAGCGGCGGAGAGCAGCCCCGCCTCCTGCCGGCCGTACCAGGCGGAGACGGCCACGAAGAACATGGCCACCGGCAGGGTCACCCCTGTGGCCAGACCGTCGATGCCGTCGGTCAGGTTCACTGCATTGACCGTGCCCACCATGACAAATGCGGCAAAGGGCATGTACAGGGCCCAGGGCAGGTGGATCTCAAAGCCCAGGAAGGGCACGTAGAGGCTGGGGGTCACATAGCCTGTGGCCCGCAGCAGGATGACGAACACCACGGAGGCGACCACCTGCAGCACAAACTTCTGCAGGGCCGTCAGCCCCTCGTTGGCGTGGTGGCGGAGCTTCTGCAGGTCGTCCAGGAAGCCGATGGCCCCGAAGGCCAGGGCAAAGACATAGACCACCACGTGGTTCCAGTTCCCCTGCATCATCTGCTGCCAGCCGGAGGCGACGATCGCTACCCCGATGGCAATGATGAACATGAGACCCCCCATGGTGGGGGTCCCCTCCTTGGCCATGTGCCATGTGGGTCCGTCCTCCCGGATGGACTGCCCGGCGTGGAGGCGGCGCAGCAGCGGAATCAGGACCAGTCCCAGAATGGCGCAGACGCCGAAGGCCACGATAAAGCTGAGGATGTATGTCATGGGGAACCTCTTTTCTGCCGTGCAGAAGGTCTGCCGGGTTCAGCGGGACCTCCGGCCGGCGCCCCGCCCCCGCGGGGCGGAACGCGGAATCTGCCGGAAGCCCGCGTGTTCAGTTGTAGTCGACGGTCTCAGGGGGACCGTCCTCAATCACGTTGGAGAACTGGACCTCGATGACAGTGCCCACTTCCTCCTCGGCGCCGTTCTCCACGCTCTGGCTCACCGCCGTGGTGCTGGCGCTGTAGTAGGTGGTGACGCCGCTGGCCTGCATGAAGAACCCCGCGTTCTCCAGGGCCGCCTTGGCGTTCTCGTAGGACAGGCCCACCACGTAGGGGACAATGTTGGTGTCCTCCGGGGTGGCATCCCCCAGGTAGAGGATGGCGGTGGCGTCGCCGGGGATCATGGTTCTGGCCTCCGGCACCTGCCGTGACACGGTGGCGCCCTCCCCCACGGTGCGGTAGCTGAGCCCCGCATCATGCAGCTTTGTGGCGGCATCCGCCACGGGCATGGAGACGACGCTGGGCATGCGGACGCTGGATGCGGCGCCCTCGTCGGAGCTGTAGATCTTCTCAGCGCCCATGTAGTCCAGGATCCTGGCGATCAGGGGACCGGCCATGGGGGCCGCCATGTTGCCGCCGCTGATGTATACGCCGGTGGTGGACACGGTCTCGTTTGTAGCGGACTCCTGGGGCTTGTCGTAAGCCAGGAGCACCACCACCCGGGGGTCGTCCGCCGGGGCGAAGCCCATGAAGGAGACGATGGTGCGCCCCTTCTCCCGGGTCTCGGCGGAGCCGGTCTTGCCGCCGATCCGGTAGCCGCCCACATAGGCGTTGTTGCCGGTGCCCTCGGAGACGACCTCCTCCAGAATGCTGGCGGCCCGCTCGCTGGTCTCCTCGCTGACCACCTGCCGCACGGCGGTGGGGGAGGTGGCCTGGACGATCTCGCCCTGGTCGTTGGTAATGGATTTTACAATATAGGGCTTCATCAGGTAGCCGCCGTTGACCACAGCGGAGAAGCCGGCAACCATCTGCAGGGGGGTGACCTCAAAGCGCTGGCCGAAGGAGGCCACGGCCAGGTCGACGTTGCTCATCTCCTCCCGGCTCCAGTAGGCGCCGGTGAGGCTGGCCTCGCCGGGCAGCTCGATGCCCGTCTTCTCGGTCATGCCGAAGCCCTCAAAGTAGTCGTAGAACTTGTCGATGCCCAGCCTGCGCCCGATCTCGATGAAGGCCGGGTTGCAGGAGTTCTCCACCGCCTCGGTCAGGGACTGCATCCCGTGGCCGTCCGTATTGGAGCACTTGATGGGCTCCGGGTAGCCGGGTACGGTGACCTGGCCCGTGCAGTTGAAGTAGTCGCTCTCGTCCACAACGCCCTCTTCCAGGGCTGCCGCCAGGACCATGGCCTTGAAGGTGGAGCCGGGCTCGTAGCGGGAGTCCAGCACCTTGCTGCGCCACTGGGTATTGACCGCCTCGCTGTAGGCCTCGGCGTCCGCCTCCTCCCGGAGCTCCGCGTCCGTCATCTGCTTGTCCGGATTCTGCTCCCGGTCGTTGCGGGCCTTCTTGATCTCGTAGCGCTGTTCGGCGTCCTCCTCCATGCTCAGCAGCAGAGGCGGGTCCGTGATCTCGGCGTAGCTGTTGGGGTCGAAGTCCGGGGCGCTGGCCATGGCCAGGATGGCCCCGGTTCTCGGGTCCGCCACCAGGCAGAAGGCCCCGTTGCGCACGTCGAACTTTGTGGTGCCCTCCGCCAGGGTCTCCTCGCAGTACTCCTGGATGGTGGAGTCGATGGTCAGGTTCACATTGTAGCCGTTGACGGCGTCGATGTACTCCGAGTAGCTGTTGTACATCTGGGTCCCCCGGCCGTTGCGGCTGGTGACCACCCGGCCCTCGGTGCCCTCCAGCACGTCGTTGTAGGCGGCCTCAATGCCCACGGCGCCCCCCTGGGCGTTGACAAAGCCCAGCACCTGGGCCGCCAGGTCGGAGTGGGGATAGTAGCGCTTGGAGCCGGGGTTGAGGTAGAGCCAGTGGGAGGTCTTGTTGTCCGTGATGTACTGCTGGATCTCGTCCTTGTCCTCTTCCTCGATTTTGGTTTTGATCTCCCGGTATGCGTACTTGGTTGCGTGGATCTGCTGGTCCAGTTTGTCCGGTTCCAGGTCGGGGAACATGTTCAGCAGATCCTGCTTCACCTGCTCCTGCTTCATGGACACCGCCTGGTCATAGGCCGCCTGGTTCAGCTTCTTGCTCTCCTGGTCGATGTAGGGCGCCTCGTCCACGCTCTCCGCCAGGTCCCGGGGGGAGAGGATCAGGTCGTATACCGTAGCGGACATGGCCATGATGCTGCCGTTGGTGTCGTAGATCCTGCCCCGGTCCGCGGAGAGGGACAGGTCCATGGTCTGCTGCTGGGCCGCCATCTGAGAGTAGTCCTCGTGGTGGACGATGGCCACAACGTACAGCCTGTGGATCAGGGGGATGAACATCAGAATCCCGCAGATGACGGCAAGGATCGAGGTGCGCCAGAAGACGGTGGAGTTGGATGCCTTCTTCCTGGTCAGGGGGATGGTCTTGTTCATGCCGCCCCGCCGTCTGCCGCCGAACTCCTCCGCGCTGCGGCTGGCCCGGTCCGGCATCCTGGCTACGTTCCGGCCCCTGTCCTGCTGCTCCTCTTCCTCCCTCTCCCAGTCCGTGTCCCGGGACTGGTACTGGGGGCTGATCCGGTTCTGCCTTCTGCGGGCCTCGTCGATGTCTACCGGCTGGCGGCTCCGCCGCCGGTCATCCCGGTCCCTTCTGTCAGGCATAGATTCTCCTCCTGTCACAAAGAGAGCGCAAGAAATATTCTTTCTTGCGCCCTTGGATGCCTCTTTAAGGTCATGTATGCCGGAGACGCAGCTAGCCGAAGTAATCCGCCAGGCCGCCCAGGGCGTCTCCCACCTGCTGAAGAATCAGCAGCAGCGGGTTGTTCTCTCCCGTGTGTCCGTACAGGGTGACTGTGTCCGGCTCCGAGAGATCGATGTACACCACCTGATCGCTGGTGGGCTTCACCATCTCGGAATCCATCTGCTCCTCGACGCTGGACATCTCAAAGAGACGCTCGTACTCCGCAGCCAGAGTCTCGTGCTCCGTCTCCAGGGTGGTCATCTCTTTGCGGAGACTGACGATGTCCGTCGTCACAGCCAGGTACTGGGCATAGCTGGCCAGCAGCAGAACCGCCGCCACAGCTACGGCCACCATCAGCATGACGCTGGGCACGGATACCGTGCCGGCCTCCCTGACCTTGACCCTCTTCCGTTCCAGTTTCCTGGTCCGTCTGCCGGGCTGGGCGCCGCCCTGCTCGAACTCCTCGTCCCAGCGGGGGATCCGCTCCGGTGCTCCGCTGTAGGCAGGGGCATAGGCTACGCTTCCATATGTCTGATAGGATGTATCGGTTGATACACGAGACGTTCGTCTGCGCACAGCCATAGGCGTCACTCTCCTTAGTCATCCGCACCCTCCGGCCTCACAGAGGTCAGGCCGGAAGGAAGAAACCCTTCATCGCTCCGCCGGGTCCTTCAGGGACTCAGCCACCCGCAGCCTGGCGCTGCGGGCCCGCGGGTTGCGCTCCAGCTCCTCCGCCGAGGGCAGAACCGGCTTCCGGGTCACAATCCGGATGTCCGGGGTCCTGCCGCACACGCACACCGGAAAGTCCGGCGGGCATATGCAGCCTCTGGCAAATTCACTGAAACTGGTCTTTACGATTCGATCCTCAAGGGAATGGAACGTGATGACGGCCAGCCGTCCGCCCCGGTTCAGCCGGGGCACCGCTGCGGCGGTCATGCGCTCCACACAGCCAAGCTCATCGTTTACTGCGATGCGGATGGCCTGAAAGCTTCGTTTTGCAGGGTGCTGCTTCTCCCGCAGAGCCTTTGCAGGCATGGCGCTTCTGATGATGCCCGCCAGCTGCAGGGTGGTGTCGATGCTCCCCTGCTCCCGCCGCCGGACAATGGCCGCTGCGATCTGCGGCGCGTACCGCTCCTCCCCGTAGCGGGTGAGGATGTCCCGCAGCTGCTCTCTGCTCCATGTGTTTACGATCTCTGCGGCTGTCAGCCTCTGGTCCCTGTCCATTCTCATGTCCAGGGGGGCGTCCGCCATGTAGGAGAAGCCCCGTTCGCTGTCATCCAGCTGGGGGGAGGAGACTCCCAGGTCGAAGAGCATGCCGTCCGCACCCCTCAGACCCAGCTCGTCCAGAATGGAGGCGATCTGGTCGAAGTTCCTGTGGACCAGCGTCACCCGGTCCATCCAGGGGCTGAGCACCTTCTCTGCGGCCTCCAGGGCTGTCCGGTCCCGGTCCACCCCGATCAGCCGCCCCGTGGTGAGGCGTCTGGCAATCTCCCGGCTGTGTCCGGCCCGTCCCAGGGTGCCGTCCACATAGACTCCGTCGGGGCGGATGTTCAGTGCCTCCACCGCCTCGTTCAGCAGCACCGGCACATGTGCAAGCTCCTCCAAGGAAACCCGGACCTCCATTCTCCCGGATGCTCCAGGTCTTCCTGTGTCAGGTCCTCCGGGTCAGGGTCTCCCGTCGGACAGGTGCGGCTGCTTCCCCAGTATACAGCCCGTTGACATAAAAAGCAAGTCCTTTCCCCGAAATTCTGCATGTCGGAAAACGGGGCATTTATGTCGAAAACAGGGGTTTTTCCGACCAGAATGTTCGTTAAAAGTGCGTTTCAAAGGCGTCCTTCAGGCGTCCTGCCCTCAGGCGGGGCGGAAAGCTGCGGGAAAGTGTCAGAATGGTTACAAAACCGCAACTTTTTCCGCTGCTTCTGAAACCGGGCAGACTGCTCCGGAGGCCTCCCGGGCCCTCCGCCCTTCAGGCTTTTTTCTCTCCGGACGGTCCCCTGCGGAAGGGGGACCGGGCACGTTTCCACGT
>CAYYHY010000010.1:22782-29476 GCA_964471855.1 uncultured Oscillospiraceae bacterium
CCCCGTGCTCCTGTCCCAGCCCGGGAGGGCTTCAGGGGCGGGGCATGGAAGCCCGTGCCTGCTCAGCACTCATTGTACCACACATGCTCCCCCGCTGCAACTGCTAAATGTGACAAATCTGTAATTTTTTAAGTTCCAGCTTCCGGACTCTCCGGAAATTATGTCACTTTCTGCCGTTACAGGCAGAAACTGCACATCTTTTGCCCATTTTCGCCGGGCGGGCCGCCCGGGCCGGCGCTCCGGGCCGGGGCTGTTTGCCCCTCTGTCCGCTGCAAACAGGGGAGCAGGGGATCCTCCGGGGCACCCTTCTGCCCCCGGGCCGGATCCGGCAGGTATTATACCACAGACGGACCGGGAGCGGACATTCCAGTTCCTGCCAGGCTGTACAAAACGGATGCCGCCGCTGCAGCAGATCCTGTGCAGACTGCCGGACACGCTCCCGGCCGGACAGGAAAAGTGCCCGGAACCCCCGGGGATTCCGGACACCTGTTCTGATTCATGCGGTGACAAACCGGTGGAGGAACGTCACAATCTGGGCCCGGGTGCACAGCATGTCCGGGGAAAAGGTGGATGCAGAGGTGCCGCTGGTCAGGGCAGTGCGCACCGCCCAGGCCACCGCCCGGCTGCAGGGGGCGTCCCCAGGGACATCCCCGAAGGAGCTGGTGCCGAGGTCCGGACTGCCGGAGAGCTTCCACATGTACGTGACCGTGGAGGCCCGGGTGCAGGGGGCAGAGCCGTCGAATCTGTTTCCGGTCACAAGGCCCTTCTCATGGGCCCACAGGGCCGCCTCATGGAAGTAGTCCCCCGGCTTCACGTCGGTGAACGGGCTGGGACCGGAGGGCTCCGGCGACCCCTCTGCCCGCCACAGGAATGTCAGCACCTCGGCCTCCGTGCAGGTCCTGTCCGGGGAGAAGGTGCTGTCCGAAGTCCCGCTGGTGAGGCCGCTGTCCAGGGCCCACTTGACGCTTCCCGCAAACCAGTCGGAGGTCCTTACATCGGCAAACCCCACGGCGTCCGGAACGGGTATGGTCAGGTTCTTTATGAAGACGGAAGGTTCCATGCCGGCGTACGGCCGCGCCCGGATCTGCACCAGCAGGTTCCTGCCGGAGTAGGACCAGGAGGCAACATAGTGGTAAGCAAGGAGAGTGTCCTCATTCTCGCTGTAGCCGGTTTCCATGAGCATGGTGACCCCGTTCCCTGTCACAGCCAGAAATCCCATGCCCAGGCGGTCACAGAACAGCAGATCTCCCTTGTCTGTAATGATGAGATCCCCGCCTTCTTCGGAATACACCTCATTCAGATCTTCATTGCTCCAGATCAGCTTGCCTGTCCTGAGGCTGAGTACCCGGAGGCCGTCATATCTGATGTAGGCACGCCCGTCTTTTATCGCAAACAGCCGGACTGCTTCAGACCAGTGATACTCGTAGTACCCCAGCCAGTGCTCCCATGCCGTGGTGCCGTCGCTGCGCAGGCCCTCCAGCCCCATGTATCCGGACATTGTTTCAACATCGTAGTTGTAGTTGAGCTTTATCGTGATGCCCCCGGCCGACCCCAGGATCTCTGAATCCGTCCAGGCGCCGCCGGCCGCAGGGCTGCCCTCCGCGGCGAATGCAGGGACCGCCAGGGTAAGCACAGCAGCAAGGGCTGTCAGCAGAGCAGCCAGTCGTCTCATTCCAAAGTCCGCCTTTCCTGACAGTGTGAAATGCCGGGTCCGCAGGTCAGGACCGGCTTCAAGCGCCTGCCTCACTGGCTCAGCAGCTTCCGCAGGATCTCATTGACCGCCTTCGGGTCCGCCCTGCCGTGCATCTCCTTCATCACCTGACCCACCAGGAAGCCGAGAACCTTCTGCTTGCCTGCCCGGTACTCGGCCACGGTGCCGGGGTTGGCGGCCAGCACCTTCTCCGCCGCAGCTTCCGCGGCGCCGGCGTCATTGACCTGCTCCAGCCCGTGCTCCTTTACATAGGCGGCTGCATCGGCGTTGTCCGGGAAGATGGCGCGGAACACCTTGGAGGCCGTGTTGCGGTTGATCTTTCCATCCAGGATGAGGCGGATCAGGGAGGCCAGGTTCTCCGGGGTGAGCTTCATGTCCTTCGGCTCCATGTCCTCGTCCTTCAGCCGGCGCATCATGTCCCCCAGCATCCAGTTGGCCGCCTCCCGGGGCGGGATCCCCAGTTCCACCGTACGCTCAAAGAAGTCCACAAGGGCCTTCTGGGCGGTGATCTGCTCGGCGTCGCTGGGGGGCAGACCCATGTCCCTGACATAGCGCTCCCGGCGCTGCTCCGCCATCTCCGGCTGGCAGGCCCGGAGGGAATCCAGATACTCCTGGGACAGCTCCAGAGGCGGGATGTCCGGCTCCGGGAAGTAGCGGTAGTCCTGGGCGTTCTCCTTGGAGCGCATGGAGAAGGTGGCATCCTTGTTGTCGTCCCAGCGGCGGGTCTCCTGCACCACCCTGCGCCCCTCCTCGATGCGCTCGATCTGCCGGCGGGTCTCGTACTGGATGGCCCGGGCGATGGCCTTGAAGGAGTTCAGGTTCTTCATCTCCGTCCGGGTGCCCAGCTCCTCCGTGCCGGCGGGGCGGACGGACAGGTTCACGTCGCAGCGGAGGGAGCCCTCCTGCATCTTGCAGTCCGAGACCCCCAGGTACTCCAGGGTGGACTTCAGCTTCTCCAGGTAGGCGATCACCTCGTCCGCGGAGCGGAAGTCCGGCTCGGTGACGATCTCGATCAGGGGCACGCCGCAGCGGTTGTAGTCGCAGCGGGTCTGGTCAATCCAGGGGTCGTGGACCAGCTTGCCGGCGTCCTCCTCCATGTGGAGCTCGTGGATGCGGATCTCTCTGTCCCCCGCCCCTGTGTGAATGGGCACATGGCCGTTCCGCCCGATGGGCAGGTAGAGCTGGGAGATCTGGTAGGCCTTGGGCAGGTCTGGATAGAAGTAGTTCTTGCGGTCAAACTTGTTGTACCGGGTCACCTCGCAGTTGAGGGCCAGGCTGGCCTGGACGGCAAACTGCACCACCCTGCGGTTCACCACCGGCAGGGTTCCGGGCATCCCCGTACATACAGGGCAGCAGTGGGTGTTGGGCGCGCCGCCGAATTCCGTGGTGCAGGAGCAGAAGATCTTGGTCTTCGTCGCCAGCTCCACGTGGGTCTCCAGACCGATGACAGTTTCCCAGGTCATGCTTCAGCCACCTCCCTGACCGGTGATTTCCTGTGCCAGTCCGTATCCTGCTGGTATGCATAGGCCGCCCGCAGCACGTTCCGGTCCCCCAGGGCCGGGCCGATGAGCTGGGCCCCCACGGGCATGCCGCCCCGGTCGAAGCCGCAGGGCATGCTCAGCCCCGGCAGACCCGCCAGGTTGACGGACACGGTATAGATGTCGCTCAGGTACATCTGCAGGGGGTCCGACAGGCTCTCCCCCAGCTTCGGCGCCGTAAAGGGGGACACCGGCGTAATCAGCAGGTCGCACTTCTCAAAGGCGTCGTCAAAGGCCTGCTTGATGACCCCCTTCACCTGCAGAGCCTTGCGGTAGTAGGCATCGTAGTATCCGGAGGAGAGGACGAAGGTCCCCAGGAGGATTCTCCGCTTCACCTCGGCGCCGAACCCCTCGGTGCGGGTGCGGCAGTAGAGGTCGGTCAAGTCCTCGTACTCCTCCGCCCGCCAGCCGTACTTCACCCCGTCAAAGCGGGACAGGTTGGAGGAGGCCTCGGCGGAGGCGATGATATAGTAGGCGGGGACCACATACTCCATTACCGGCAGGGAGAGGTGGACCGTCTCCGCCCCTCTCCCCTTCAGCACCTCGGCGCACTCGAAGATGCGGTCCCGGACATCGGGCTCCAGGCCCTCCCCGAAGCAGTCGTCGGGGATGCCGATCCTCATGCCCCGGATGTCCCCGTCCAGGGAGGAGAGGAGATTTCCGCATTCAAACTCCAGGGAGGTGCCGTCCCGGGGATCCCGGCCCTGGATCAGGTCCAGGATGGCGGCGCAGTCTGCCGCGTCCCGGGCCAGGGGTCCGATCTGGTCCAGGGAGGAGGCGTAGGCGATGAGCCCGTAGCGGCTCACGGTGCCGTAGGTGGGCTTCATGCCGGTAATGCCGCAGTAGGATGCGGGCTGGCGGATGGAGCCCCCGGTGTCGGACCCGATGGCGTACCAGACGCTGCGTCCGGCCACCGCGGAGGCGGAGCCTCCGGAGGAGCCACCCGGCACCCGGTCCGTGCCCCAGGGGTTTCTCACAGGGCCGTAGTAGGATGTCTCCGTGGTGGAGCCCATGGCGAACTCGTCCATGTTGGTCTTCCCCAGGGAGACGCACCCGGCCTCCGCCAGGCGCAGGGCCGCCGTGGCGCTGTAGGGCGGGGCGAAGTCCCCCAGGATTTTTGATGCGCAGGAGGTCTTCTGTCCCTCCGTGCAGATGTTGTCCTTGATGGCCATGGGCACCCCGTATACGGGGCTGGATGCATCCGCCAGGCCCTTCTGCAGCTGCCGGGCCCGTTCCATGGCCCCCTCGGGATCGAAGGTGATGAATGCGTTTGTATCCGCCGCCTCCGCCGCCCTGACAGCGGTCTCCGTCACCTCCGGGATGGAGACCTCCCCCTTCTTCAGCAGGGCCCCCAGCTCCAGGGCGGTCAGTTCCCTCAGCTCTGTCATCTCGGTCCCCTCCCTACTCCACGGCCTTCGGCACGAGGAAGGCCTCCTCGTCCGCCTGGGGCGCGTTCTTCAGCAGCTTCTCCCTGGGGAAGGAGGGCTGCACGTCGTCCTCCCGCATCACGTTGCGGACGGGAAACACGTGGCTCATGGGCTCCACCCCGGAGGTGTCCAGGCTGTTCAGCACGTCCATGTAGGCCAGGATGTTCTCCAGCTCCCCGGTCATTTTCTCCTTCTCCTCCTCCGGCAGTCTCAGCCGGGAGAGTACGGAGATGTAGTCCACCATCTCAGTGGTAATCTTCATGGGTCACTCCTCCTGTTCCCTCTGTCAGGGCTCCAGCCGGCTCAGGTCCCGGGGGAAGAGGCAGGCGCTGCGGATGTTCTCCAGGCCGCACAGCCTGGCGGTAAACCGCTCCAGCCCGATGCCCAGACCCCCGTGGGGCGGCATGCCGTGCCTGTGGATCATCAGGTAGCTCTCAAACTCCTCCGGGTCCATGCCCCGGGCGAGCATCTTCTTCACCTGGGTATCGTAGTCGTGGATGCGCTGACCCCCGGTGGTGATCTCCATGCCCCGGAACAGAAGGTCGAAGGACAGGGTGTACTTCGGGTCCTCCGGGTCGTCCATGGCATAGAAGGGACGCTTCTTTGACGGGTAATGGGTTACAAAGACGAAGTCCGAGCCGTACTCCTCCTGGAAATAGCGCCCGATGTTCTGCTCCTCCTCCGGCTCCAGGTCGTAGGGGTCCCGGATGGGCCGGCGGTACTTCTCCGCCGCCAGGCGCTTGGCCTCGTCGAAGCGGACCTGAGGGATCTTTGACACATCCGGGAGCGTCACGTCCAGCCGCGCCAGGTCCTCCGGGCAGGTGCGCCGCAGCAGGTCCATGCAGTACTGGAGGTACCCCGTCTCCACGTCCATGATGTCCTGGAAGGAGTCGATATAGCCCATCTCCAGGTCCATGGAGGTGTACTCGTTCAGGTGCCGCTGGGTGGAGTGCTTCTCCGCCCGGAACACGGGGGCCACCTCGAAGACCCGGTCAAAGACCCCCACCATGGTCTGCTTGTAGAACTGGGGGGACTGGCCCAGGAAGGCCTTGCGGCCGAAGTAGTCCAGGCGGAAGATGTTGCTGCCCCCCTCGGCCCCGGCGTGGACGATCTTGGGGGTGTGGATCTCCGTAAACCCCTCCCCGGTGAGATACTCCCGGAAGGAGCGGCTGAGACCCTCCTGGATCTTGAAGATGGAGCGCTCCCGCAGGGAGCGGAGCACCACCGGCCGCAGGGACAGCTCCGTGTCCAGGTTCAGCTTCAGTTTCCGCTTGGCCACCGGCACCGGCATCCCCTCTGCCGGCCGGGAAAGGATCCGGACCTCCTCCAGGTCCAGCTCCCGGCCCCCGGGGGCCCGGGGTTCCGCCCGCACCGTGCCGGTCAGCTCCACGGCGCACTCCTCGCACAGCTCCGCCGGCAGCTTCTCCGGGGAGCACACGCACTGCACGGCCCCGTCCCGGAGCCGCAGGGTGACAAAGGTGATGCCCCCCAGACGCCGCAGGGCGTGGACCGCCCCCCGCAGGGTCACCTGCCGGCCGTCCATCTCCCCTGTGGAGAGGTCCCGGAAGGCCAGGGGTCTGCGCACTTCGCCGGTTACAAATTCCATGTTCTGTTCCTCCCATCCGCTCATCCGGCCCGGACACAAGAAAACCCGGGCCGTATCCAGAAATACGACCCGGGACGAAATCATTCCTGATTCCGCGGTGCCACCCGCGTTGCTTCTCAGACAAGAAGCCTCTTTCGAGCCCCAGTAACGCGGGGAAGACGTGCGGCCCTCATGCCCTTTCCGGCTTCGAACCGCAGGCTCGGAAGTGTTGCGCCTCCCCTTCTTTCCTGCCGGGCTTTCAGCACACGGGCCCGGCTCTCTGTCGGATGCCCGGGGGGCGGTCTCCGTCAGCGCTTTTCCTGTCATGCATTATAACCCCGCCCCGGCAGGACGTCAAGCCGGCGGAATTGACAATTCCCCCGCCCTCCGGCAGGCTCCGGGTGGTCAGTTTTCCCTGCAGTCCGCCTGGAGC
>CAYYHY010000011.1:0-29391 GCA_964471855.1 uncultured Oscillospiraceae bacterium
GTCCGCTCCCGAGGCTGCCACCGCTGCTGCAGGCAGAAGGGAGAGGAGCATGGCAAGCGTCAGGGCAAGGGACAGGAGCTTTTTGGGCATGGAATCACCTCATTATGTGTTGGGCGGGACCGCACGGAGCCGGGGTGCAGCAGGGTTCTGAGAAAATGTGTAAAAGTGCGCAATGGAGGAGTGCCTTCCTTCGAGTTCCAGTATGGAAGGAGGTGAAGCAGCTTTGGAGGATGCGGACATCGTACAGCTCTTCTGGGACCGGGACGAGGAGGCTCTGCGGCAGACCGAGTCGAAATACGGGACCTATCTGCACAGCATTGTCCGGCGGGTTCTGACCGATCCGGAGGACTGCCGGGAGAGCGTCAACGACACCCTGCTCCGGGCATGGAACTCCATGCCTCCCAACCGTCCGGAGCGTCTGGGTCCCTATCTGGGGAGACTGGCCCGCCGGGCCGCCATAGACGAACTGCGGAGGCGAAGCCGGGGCGGACGCCTGAATACGGAGTATGAGCTCTCTCTGGAAGAACTGGAGGAGTGCGCTGTCAGCGGAGATGTCCCCCATGAGGAGGCGGAACTGGCCGATCTGGCGGCGGGCATCGACCGCTGGCTCCATACCCTGCCGGACCACACCCGTGTCCTTTTCCTGCGGAGATACTACTGGCTTGATTCTCTGGCGGAGGCGGCTGCATTCTGCACAATGAGTGAGACGCGGGCTGCTTCTCTTTTGTTCCGTGCCCGCAGAGGGCTGAAAAACTATCTGAAGGAGGAAGGACTGCTGTGAACAGCGCTCAGAAAATCAGCGATGCCCTGGACCTTCTGCCGGAGGCAACTCTGGAGGAATCCGAACTGCAGCCGAAGAAAAAGACCTTCAGGCGGTACCGTCCCCTTGCGGCGGCCGCATGCCTGTGTGCTGCCTTTCTGGGACTCATGCTCTATGGCATCATGCAGCCGGGGGCGGAGAATGCCTTCGCCGTGAAGGCCTATGCCATGGAGCTGGAGGAGGACGGCTCCGTCCAGCTGGTGGAGACAGACCTGCTGGACCAGCCTGATGTATGGGGCGCCGCAGTCATGGACGGTACGGTATACGTGAGCCTGGGACTCCGCTTCAGCGGGGAGAACATCCGGAAGGTGGAGTTCACCACAGACAACGGCTTCTTTGCCAGCCAGGACACCACAGGACTGGTCATCGGCGACGGGACCCCATGCACGTTCACAGGGGAGGACAACCGCCTGGTGATGGCAGGCGACAGCTTTAAGAACGAGGGGCCGAGACTCTCCTTTGACGGACCTGCCATGCCGGAGGGGCTGCTGCTGTTCTGGGCTGTACCCGGGGACAGCATGGCTGCTCTGCCCGAGAGCATTGACGTACTTGCGACTGCAACCTTCACCGACGGCAGCACCCAGGAGATCAGCCTGAACCTGCAGACCGAAAACCAGATGATTGTGTATTCGCTGCCGCCTGGAGCACTTGACGGGATTGTACAGCCGCTGCCGCTGCCGGACTGGCTCGAGAACGGAGAGGCTCCCGCCTCCGGTGCATCCGGTTCGCTGGAAACAAGGGCGGTTCCTGAGAACGCAGACACTGGCTCTCTGCCGCCGGAGTGGCAGGACGTGATACAGGGATGGAATTCCAGCCCCGGCACATCTGAAGCGCCGGAGACGCAGCAGGGACCGGACTGAGGGAGTCCGGTCCTGGGGAAGACCGAAGAACCGAAAGAGCGCATCCGGAGACCTGACGGGTCCGGGTGCGCTTTCTGATGTTTCAGGCCCTACCAGGGCAGAAAAAAGCAGGACCGGGGGCGGTCCTGCCATGGGAGGCTTCAGTCTGCGGTTCACATAAAGGGAGGTCGGAAAAACGGAGACCCCCGAGTTTTCCACATTGTCCACAGATTTATCCACAGGGGTTCTGAGAAAGAGGGAAAACAGCCGGAAAGCAGAACTCATTTTCCGGCAATCCACAGAGGACCGGCAGATCCCCCGGGGGACGCAGGTGACATAAGCGAAAGCCGGGGTGTCAGCCCAGGGCGATGTCCCTGGTCGCACAGGCGTTCAGGTCCGTTCCGGCGGTGTGACCGGCCAGGAACTCATAGTACCCCTGGCAGCCGATCATGGCGGCGTTGTCACCGCACCAGGCGAGATCCGGGAGGTACAGGGCGTCCCCGCTCTCTGAACAGGCTGCAGCCAGGTCCCTGCGGATGCGGCGGTTGGCTGCAACGCCCCCGGCGGCCGCCACTTTGCCGTATCCCTTCTGTCTGGAGGCCTCCATGACCCGGGGCACCAGTGTGTCGCTGACGGCGGCCCCGAAGCTGGCTGCAAAGGAGGGCAGGTCCAGCTGCACCCCTCTCTGCTCCGCGTTGTGGATGAGGTTGATGCTGGCGGTCTTCAGCCCGGAGAAGGACATGTCCAGGTCCGCCCCCTGGATATGGGCCCGGGGGAGCTCATACTTCCCGTCATCGCCCCCCTCGCTGAGGCGGTCCATGGGTGCGCCTCCGGGGTAGCCGATGCCCAGAACCCGGGCCACCTTGTCAAAGCACTCCCCGGCGGCGTCGTCCCGGGTGCCGCCCATGACGGACATCTCTGTATAGGAACGGACATCCACAATGGCGGTGGTGCCTCCGGATACGCAGAGGCAGACAAAGGGGGGCTCCAGGTCCGGGTAGGTAATATAGTTTGCTGCAATATGGCCCCGCACATGGTGGACGGGTATGACAGGGATCCCCAGGGCCAGGGCGGCGCTTTTGCCGAAGTTGACCCCCACCAGGAGGGCCCCGATGAGACCCGGGGCATGGGTCACGGCGACGGCGTCCAGGTCCTTTCTGGCAACCCCGGCCTCTTTCAGAGCCAGGTCCGCCAGTCCCGTGACTGCCTCCACATGTTTCCGGGAGGCGATCTCCGGCACCACGCCCCCGTAGATGGCATGCATCTCGATCTGGGAGGAGACGCAGCTGGAGAGCACCTGACGTCCGTCCCGGACAACGGCGGCGGCGGTGTCGTCGCAGGAAGATTCAATGGCCAGTATGTTCACACGGATTCCCCCAGGACTTTCAGATGGTGTTTCATAAAAAAGGCGGAGGTGCCGTCCCGGTACAGGTCCAGATAGGCCTGCTGCATGTCCGGTCCCTCCCCCAGCACCAGGATGCGGTAGCGGACGCCGAACAGAAGGACATCAAAGCCGGCATCCCGGAAGCCGAGGCGGCGGTAGAAGGCCAGCCTCCGCTCCTGCAGATCCAGGGCGCCGGGATCTGCAGCCTCCGGGGCTTCCGCCTCCACCAGCATGGGGACAGGGAAACGGGGCACGGTCTTTTCAACCAGGAGGGTGCCCAGCCCCTGACCGCGGCGCTCCGGCAGGGTGACCAGGTAGTCCAGCAGGGCGCAGCGGTCCGAATGCCAGACAACGGCCCAGCTCACAGGGGTCCCCCCGTCCAGCAGGCACCAGGCGTCATAGCAGCCCCGCTTCAGCAGGGCGTCCATGGCGGAGAAGGGCTTCAGCTCGCTGGGAGGGAAGGCCTCCCTCAGCACCGTGCGGTGGAGCTGCCTCAGTTCCTCACGGGTCAGAAGACGTGTTTCCATCACCAAACTCCCGGGTCATGATGACGGCGTCCTCCCTGGGGTTCTCGTAGTAGTTCTTCCTGAGTCCCGCCCGGGAGAAGCCGAACAGACTGTACAGCGCGATGGCGGCCTGATTGGAGGCCCGCACCTCCAGGGTGAGAAAGGCCAGGTGCGCCTGGGCAAAGCGGCAGAAGACATCCAGAAGGGCGGAGGCCACCCCGTGGCGCCGGGCGTCCGGATGCACGGCGATGTTGTCGATATAGCCCTCGTCCAGAATGGCGTGGAGACCGGCGTAGCCCAGGACGTTCCCCTCCCCGTCGTCCGCCACGATGAAGCTGGCCTGGGGGTCGTAGAGGACCTCCTCCAGCATGTGCTCGCTCCAGGGCATGGAGAAGCACATCTTTTCCAGAGCCGCTATCTGCGGGATGTGTCCCCGGTCCATGGGGACGATTTCATAGTACATGGCAGTGCTCCCTGCTGCAGTTTTCCGCTATCTTACACCAGAAGCCCGCCCCGTGGCAAGCGGAGCGGGCTGAATTCCCGTGTTCAGGTTTCGCTGCAGGACCGGTCAGTGGGCGTCCGCCCAGGTGCGGCCTGCGGAGGTCTCCGCCACCAGGGCGACCGGCAGGGAGGCGGCAGACTCCATCTCCTCCCTGAGGACGGCGGCCACGGCCTCCGCCTCGGATTCGGGGCACTCCACAATCAGCTCGTCGTGGACCTGAAGGACCAGACGGCCCTGGAGACCCTCCTTCTGCAGCCGGTCGCGGACCCGCAGCATGGCGATCTTGATAATGTCGGCCGCAGTGCCCTGGATGGGGGCATTGAGAGCCACCCGCTCTCCGAAGGACCGGGTGTTGAAGTTGGAGGATTTCAGCTCCGGAATCCAGCGGCGCCGTCCGTAGAGGGTGGTGATATAGCCGTCTCTGCGGGCGTTGTTTACCACGTCGGTCATGTATCTGCGGACCCCTGCGTAGTGGGCGAAGTAGCGGGACATGTAGTCCTTCGCCTCCGCCACGGTGACCCCGATGTCCTGGGACAGGGAGTAGGCGGAGATGCCGTATACAATGCCGAAGTTCACCGCCTTGGCGGAGCGGCGCATGGCGGGGGTGACCTCCTCCAGGGGGACGCCGAAGACCTGGGAGGCGGTGATGGCGTGGACGTCCGCGCCGCTGCTGAAGCCCTCGATCATGGCCTCGTCCCCGGAGATGCAGGCCAGGAGCCTCAGCTCGATCTGGGAGTAGTCCGCATCCACCAGCACCCGGCCCGGAGGGGCTGCAAACATGCGGCGCATCTCGGCCCCCAGTTCCGTGCGCACGGGGATGTTCTGCAGGTTGGGCTCCGTGGAGCTCAGCCGCCCGGTGGCGGTCACGGTGTTCTGGAAGGAGGTGTGGATGCGGCAGTCGGCGGGGATCAGCTTCATGAAGCCGTCCACATAGGTGCTCTTCAGCTTGGTCAGCTGCCGGTACTGGAGGATCTCCTCCACTATGGGGTGCTTGTCCCGCAGCTTCTCCAGCACGTCCGCACTGGTGGAGTAGCCCCTGCGGGTTTTTTTGTCCGGGGGCAGGCCCAGCTTTTCAAAGAGGATGCGCCCCAGCTGGGCGGTGGAGTTGATGTTGAACTCCTCGCCGGCCAGCTCGTAGATCCGCTTCTGGGAGAGGTCGATCTTCCCGGAGAGCATGGTGCCGAAATCGGCGAGGGCGTTCCGGTCGATCAGGAACCCCTCGGTCTCCATCTCGGCCAGGACGGCGCACAGGGGCAGCTCGATATTCTGGAACAGGTCCCACATGCCCAGTTCCTTCAGGCGCTTCGTCAGGGGCTCCTGGAGGGCGCTGACCAGGGCGGTGTGGGAGAGGAAGGCGCCGGCGGGGTCGGAGCCCTCCCCCTTCTCCTGTTCTGCGCCGCTGTCCTGTGCAGCAAAGAGGGAGTCGAAGGCGCCCTCCGCCAGGTAGGTCTTTGCCTTGGGGAACTCCCGGTTGAACCAGGACAGACCCAGCTTCTCCAGGTCGTAGCTCCCGTCCGTGGGGGCCAGGAGGTAGGCGGCCAGCTCCGTGTCAAAGACAAAGCCGCCGGGGCTGATGCCCTCCTCCAGCAGTTTCCGGTGCAGGGACTTGACGCCGTGGGAGACCTTGGAGATCTCCCCGGAGAAGAGCTGCTGCAGCACCTGGCTGTAGTTCTCCAGTCTGTCTGAGAAGAGCAGGGCGCCGTGGCGGCTCTCCCCGCTGCTGCTGACAACGCAGACCGCGTCCAGGGAGGGGAGGGCCAGGACACTGACCTGGGGGAGGGCCTTCCACTGCTCCAGCAGTTCCAGAGCCCGCGCGGGGTCCGTGACAGTCTCGCTGTCCGTAATGCCGGAAAATTCGCTGGCGGCCGCCTGGGTCTCCCCCTGGGGCGGGCTCAGGTGGTACCGGTCGATGAGTCTTGCAAACTCCAGCTTCAGGAAGAGCTGATAGAGGGCGGCGCTGTCCGGCTCCTTCCGCAGGCAGTCCCGGGGCTGGAATTCGATGGGGGCGCTGGTGCGGATGGTGGCCAGATCCTTGGACAGCATGCACTGGTCCTTCCCGGCGGCCAGCTTCTTGATGACCCCGGGCTTCGCCTTCGTGCCGGGGGCGGTGCACACGTCCGGCATCTGCTCATAGAGGGCCTCCACGGTGTGGTAGAGGGTGATGAGGGGCATGGCCGTCTTCTCGCCGATTCCGGTCACCCCGGGGATGTTGTCGGAGGAGTCGCCCATCAGGGCCTTGAGGTCGATGATGTTGACGGGAGGGAATCCGTACTCGGCCTGGAAGGACTCGGGGGTCATGGCCCTGGTGGTGGTCTGGCCCATGCGGGTGGAGACCAGCTTGACCGTGGTGCGGTCCGTCACCAGCTGCAGGGCGTCCCGGTCCCCGGTGACAATCACCGTGTCCCAGTCCTGCTCCGTGTCGATGCGGGCGATGGTGCCCAGCAGGTCGTCCGCCTCCCAGCCGTCCATCTCGTACATGGGGATGTTCATGGCGGACAGGACCTCTTTCAGGATGGGCATCTGGCTGGCCAGTTCCTCCGGCATGCCTTTCCGGGTGGCCTTGTAGCCCGCATAGGCCAGGTGGCGGAAGGTGGGGGCCCTGCGGTCGAAGGTGACGCACAGGGCGTCCGGATTCTCCTCGTTCAGGAGTTTGTCGAGGATATTGATAAAACCGTAGATGGCGTTGGTGGGCTGGCCGTCCCGGGTGGTCAGGTTCTGGCTGACGCCGTAGAAGGCCCGGTTTACAATGGAATTCCCGTCGAGGACCATCAGCTTCATGTGTGGGCTGCCTCCCTGCTTCGGTGTTCTTTCTGCTGGACAGTATATCAGCTCTGCTGTCTGCAGGCAAGAGAAAAGGGCCCGTCCGGGAATGGACGGACCCTGCTTCAGGTTTCCTGGAAGGAAGAGAGATGCGGGGTCAGGGCTCTGCCCTGCGGATGGCCTGCAGGATGCTGTCGGCCTGCGCCTTTTCCGGCATGCTCCGGGGGGCGATGTCAGAGAAGATGGAGAGCCAGTAGGCGGCCTCCTCCATGTCCTTCTCCCTGTACCAGTGCATTCCGCAAACCCAGGCCAGGTTCAGGACGGCCGGATCTGCTCCGAAGGGAAAGCCGTACTGTTTCGACCAGGCGGTGACCGCATCCGGACTGGGGGCGCCGGGGAATCCGCCGTTCAGCCGGGTGATGTACAGGATCTCTGTGACGGCCTGGGGGGAATCCTTCTCGAAGGTCATGCTCATCACATAGCAGGAAGCGGCCTCCTGGTACTTCTTCTGCTCGGTGAAGCAGTATCCCAGGTTCCGGAACAGCCGGGCGACATGCCGGGGCCGGAAGGCGACGGGGAAGGTCTGGACGGTGAGCTGGAAGAAGCGGTCCAGATCCCCTGTCATCCGGAAGGTCTCGATATGCTCGCAGATCAGGTCGAAGCTGACGGGATTCCACCGGAGGGCCCTGGCCAGGACAGCCCGGGCCTCCTCAAACCGCCTGAACTCCACCAGCAGATATCCGTACAGCCCCAGGACCCGGGAATATGGATACGGGGCAGAGCGGAGTTCCCGCTCCGGCTGCTTCAGCTGCCGGTACAGCGCCTCCTCGAAGGGCTCGCTGAAGGTATGGTACTCGCTGACCTGGTCGTCCTCAAACAGACGGGCCTTCTCCAGCCTGGCAGCAAGGGGCTCCACGATATCCAGCGCCTCTTTGTACTGCTTCTGCACCGTGAGCTTCCGGGCTCTGTCCAGGGGGGCCTCGATATCCTGAAGGCTGCGGTCCAGAGCCTGGTCCACCTGATTCTGCACATCCTCCGGAAGCAGCTGGGAGAGGAGCCTGCCGCAGGCCCGGAGGATCTCCTGGCTCAATTCGTGGTCTCTGTACTTCTCGCACTGCTCCATAAGATAGGCGCAGTCCTTCTTCCTGTCGCCGGTCAGACCGGCTGTGACTGACTCCATGATGGAGCTGAGGTCCTCGTTTCTGCTGTTCATTCTGTTCCTCCTGTCCTGCGGCCTGCAGGGATTCTGTTTTCCGGTTCCGGGAAGGGGGTCCCGCGGCCGTCAGCTCAGGATTTTCTCCAGCCGGCCGGTCAGGAACTGGGCACAGAGACCGGTGAAGACCCCGGTGATCACCCCCGAGAGGAGCAGCACCGGGAGCCAGGCGAAGACGGCCCAGGTTTTCATCACCGCCGCGGCAGCCAGGAGCTGGCCGATATTGTGGCACACCCCGGCAGCGGGGCTGGCCAGCCACAGCTGCTTCCGGGTCAGCACGTGCCGCAGCAGGGACATGGCGGCCCAGGCCAGAAGACCGCCGGAGATGCTGTACAGGAAGGTCATCATCTGACCGGAGAAGACGGAGCCCAGGAAGACCCGGACGAAGGTGATCATCAGGGCGTCCCGGGGGCCCAGCACGAAGACGGCATAGACGGTGACGATGTTGGCCAGACCCAGCTTTACGCCCTGGATGGGCACCAGGGGCGGCAGCTGGGCTTCAATCATGAAGATGGTGAGGGCAATGGCGGTGAGCAGGGCCAGGAAGGCCAGGCGCTTCGGCCCCTTGTCAGGCAGCTGCATCAAGCTCCTTCCCTCCATCCGTGATTTCTATGATCAGCCGGTTGGGCAGGCAGACGATGGGAACACTGGAGTCCTGTATGTACCCCTGGTGCACGCAGATCTGGTCCCGGCAGCCGGCCCTGATGACGCAGATGCGGCCCTTCTCCACCCGTATGGTGTTGGAAAAGCCGCCGGGTCCCTCCACGTCGAACTCAAAGGGTTCCTTCACCCGGCTCAGGTCGATCTCCTCAATCACCTCCCCGTCCAGGGTGATGCGGGCGGTGAGGCCGGGCTGGGAGGGGCGCAGCAGGAGCCAGGCGGCGGAGCCGGCGCACAGGAGAACCAGAACGGCCAGCAGGACTTTCGCTCCTCTGCTCATGAGAGGACCGTCACCTCCCGGTCCCTGTACTGGTCCACCAGGGAGAAGTGCTCCTCCATGCCGGGGGTGATGGAGATGGCGCCGCTGTCCTCAATAAACAGCAGCTCGATGCCCAGCTCCGGGTGGCTGCGCCAGAAGCGGGTGCCCTCCTCCAGACCCATGACGAACAGGGCGGTGGAGAGGCAGTCGCAGAGGAGACCGGAGGGGCCTGTGACCGTGACGGAGGCCAGACCGGAGCGGGCAGGGGAGGCGGTGTCCGGGTCCATGATGTGCCAGTAGGTGACGCCGTCCTCCTCAAAAAACCGCTGGTATCCCCCGGAGGTGCTCATGTGTCCCTCCAGTTCCACCACGGCCAGGTAGTCCTCTCCGGCGGGGTCCTGGATGCCGATGCGCCAGGCCCCTCCATCGGGGCGCTGCCCGGGGGCGTACAGGGTGCTCTGCCCCAGGTCCATCATGGCGCTGGTGATCCCCTCTTCCGCCAGCAGGTCCGCCAGGCGGTCCGCGGCGTACCCCTTGGCGGCGGAACCCAGGTCCAGTTCCATTCCCTCCGGCAGGGTGCAGGCGGTTCCGTCCAGCTGCACGGCCCGGTAGTCGATCCTGTCCGCCAGGGCGTCCAGCTCCTCCTGCGGGGGGACCCGGTACTCCCCGCCGGCGAAGCCCCAGGCGCTGACGGCCGGGCGGGCGGTGATGTCCAGGTTTCCCTCTGTCAGGGCGCACAGGTCCAGGGTTTCCCGGAGCAGGGATGCAGTCTCCTCCGGGAGGGTGACAGGGGCGCCGGCTGCGGCATTGAGGGCGTGCAGTTCGCTTCTCTCATCTGTCACATCCAGCAGGGCGTCCAGCCGGTTCACCTCTTCCACAGCCTCCCCCAGCACCCGGGAGCAGGTCTCTGCGCTCTCCCCGTATACAGTCAGATCCATGACCGTATCCATGGCGAAGATGCTGGACTGGGCGGAGGGGGTCTCCCTCCGGCAGCCGCACAGGGGCAGCAGGAGCGCCAGAACCAGGACCAGAGCGGCGGCGGATTTCAGCTGTACGGACATGATTCCAGCCTCCCTTGAGGGCAGCGGCCTATCCTGCATTGAGGTCCCGCTTCAGCTCGTCCAGAAAGTTGAGGGCCTGCACGGGGGTCAGCAGATTGACGTCTGTCATGCGGAGCTTTTTCAGGACCGTCTCCCCGCCGAGGTCCGTCAGGGACACCTGGTCCTCCTGCTCCGGCTCCGGGGCCCGGACCGCTCCGGGTCCGCTCTCCAGCTCCTTCAGGATCTCCCTGGCCCGGCGCACAACCCGGTCGGGGACACCCGCCAGTTTGGCCACCTCCACGCCGTAGCTCCGGTCGGCGCCTCCGGGGACGATCTTCCGCAGGAAGATGATGTCGTTTCCCCGCTTCCTGGCGGCGATGTTGTAGTTCCGGACCCCGGGGATCTGGTCCTCCAGGACCGTGAGCTCATGGTAGTGGGTGGCAAACAGGGTCTTGGCCCCCAGCCGCCTGGGGTCTGCGCACTGTTCCAGGACGGCCCGGGCAATGGCCATGCCGTCGTAGGTGGAGGTGCCGCGGCCGATCTCGTCCAGAATCAGCAGGGAGCGGCGGGTGGCGTTCTTCAGCAGGGAGGCCACCTCCGTCATCTCCACCATGAAAGTGGACTGTCCGGCGGACAGATCGTCGCTGGCCCCGATGCGGGTGAAGACCCGGTCCACAATGCCGATGCGGGCGGACCTGGCGGGGACGAAGGAGCCCATCTGGGCCATGAGCACGATGAGGGCCACCTGGCGCATGTAGGTGGACTTGCCCGCCATGTTGGGACCGGTAATGATGGAGCACAGGTTCTCCCCGCAGTCCAGCACCGTGTCGTTGGGTACGAAGGGGGTGTCCTTCAGCATCTTCTCCACCACCGGATGCCGGCCCTCCACGATGGTAATGGAGGGGGAGGTGTCCACCTGGGGCATGCAGTAGCCGCTGTCCGCAGCCACTTCTGCAAAGGAGCGGAGCACGTCCACCTGGGCCGCAGCCGCGGCGGACTTCTGGATGCGGGAGGTCTGGGCGCAGACCGCGTCCTTCAGCTCGGTGAAGAGCTGATACTCCAGGGCTGTCACCTGGTCCTTCGCGGAGAGGATGTCGTGCTCCAGTTCCTTCAGCTCCTGGGAGATGTAGCGCTCGGAGTTGACGGTGGTCTGCTTTCTGACCCAGTCCGCCGGGACCAGATCCGCCTGGGAGCGGGCCACCTCAATGTAGTAGCCGAAGACCTTGTTGGAGCGGATCTTCATGTTGCGGATGCCCGTCTGCTCCCTGGTGCGGGTCTCCAGAGCCGCCAGCGCCTCTGCGGAGTGGTCCAGCAGACCCCGCAGCCGGTCCACCTCCTCGCTGTAGCCCTCCCGGATGAAGCCCCCCTCCCGCACAGAGAAGGGAGGGTCGTCCACCAGAGCCCGGTTCAGCATGTCCCGGATTTCAGGCAGGTCGTCCAGGTCCTCCCGCAGGGACTGGAGCAGGGCGGAGCTGCAGGGTTCCAGAAGTTCCCGGATGCGGGGGAGCCTGCCCAGACCGGCGCTGAGGGCGGCCAGATCCCGGCCCCCGGCGGAGCCGTAGACCGCGCGGCCGGTGAGCCGCTCCAGGTCTGTCATCTCCCGCAGGGCGAGGGCCAGCTCCTCCCGGAGGATGGAGTCCTCCACCATGCAGGAGACGGCCTGCTGCCGCCGCCCGATCTGGACCGGGGAGAGAAGCGGCCGCTCCACCCAGGCCCGGATGAGGCGGCCCCCCATGGCGGTGCGGGTCCTGTCCAGGACCCCCAGCAGGGAGCCCTTCTTGTCCCTGGAGCGGATGGTGGAGGTGAGCTCCAGAGTCTGGCGGGCAGTCAGGTCCAGTTCCATGTACTGGCCGGTGGTGTAGCAGCGGATGTCGGAGATGTAGGACAGGTCTGTCTTCTGGGTCTCATAGAGGTAGGAGAGCAGACCTCCGGCCGCCTGGACGGCGCCGGTGTCCCCTTCGGGGAGGGTGTCCAGCCCCGTCCTGAACTGCTTTCTGACCAGCTCCCAGGCGGCGTCCGGCTGGAACCTGTCAGTGCCCCCGTTCTCCGCAGGGCACTTCAGCCGCTCCTTCAGGAACTGCCTCAGTTCCGGCCTGTTCCAGGCGGTCTCGGAGAGAACCGCCTCCGCGGGATGGAAGCGGGCCAGCTCGTTCTCCAGATGACCCGGCGCATCCGCCCCGGCAGGGAAGGAGGTGGCGTGCACCTCCCCGGTGGAGATGTCGCACAGGCAGAGGCCGCAGACGGCGTCATCCTCGTAGACGGCGCATATGTAGTTGTTCCGGCTCTCCTCCAGCATGGAGGAGGCAGTGACAGTGCCGGGAGTGATGATGCGGATGATGTCCCGGTCCACCAGCCCTTTGGCCAGGGCGGGGTCCTCCATCTGCTCGCAGATGGCGATCCGGTACCCCTTTGCCACCAGCCGGGCGATGTAGGAGTCGCAGGCGTGGTAGGGGATGCCGCACATGGGAATCCGCTCCTCCTCGGGCTTGTTCCGGTCCCGGCTGGTGAGGGTCAGATCCAGCTCCTTTGATACCAGGATGGCGTCGTCCTGGAACATCTCGTAGAAATCGCCCAGCCGGAAGAAAAGGATGCAGTCCGGGTTGCGGGCCTTGATCTCCTGATACTGTTTCATCATGGGGGTTGTTTCGGCCATAGAGAAGCCCCTTTCCTGCTGTCAGCTGCCTGGTTCCCCATTATACCACACAAACCTCCCCCGGAGGCGGAGCGGCACAGAAATTTTGCCCTGCAGCGGGCGCCTTGTGCAGACGCAGGCTGCAGGGTATAATGCCCTGGAATGGCAAGGGGGTCTGAATAAATGGCGGAGACAGTCGAAATGAAGATAATCGCCCGGCTGAGGTGCGACCTGCCGGAGAAGTTCGGCATCCCCAGGCAGAGCGGCCTGGTGGAGGCCCTGGAGGGGCGCATCGTGTTTGAGCCGGAGTTCCGGAACGGGACAGCCCTGCGGGGCATCGAGGGCTTCTCCCACCTGTGGCTTATCTGGGAGTTCTCCCGGACAAGGCGGGACACCTGGTCCCCTACGGTCCGGCCGCCCCGGCTGGGGGGCAACACCAGAGTGGGGGTCTTTGCAACCCGGTCCCCCTTCCGGCCGAACCCGGTCGGTCTCAGCTGCGTGCGCCTGGCGGGGGTGGATCTGCATGCACCGGAGGGTCCCGTGCTCCATGTGGCAGGAGCCGACCTGGCCGACGGCACCCCCATCTTTGACATCAAGCCCTACATCCCCTATGCGGACTGCCGCCCGGATGCCCTGGGGGGATTTGCTGCGGCGGCGGACCCGCCCCTGGAGGTGGTCTTCCCGCCGGACCTGCTCCGGCTGGTGCCGGAGAGCAAAAGGCAGGCGCTGCTGGGGGTGCTGGCCCAGGACCCCCGCCCTCATTACCAGAAGGACCCGGAGCGCATATACGGCATGTCCTTCGCCGGACTGGAGGTCTCCTTCCGGGTGGCAGGGGAGGTGCTCACCGTCACGGGGGTGGACACATCCGGACGGTGACCGGTGTTCTGCACTGTCTGCAGAAGGAAGACAGAAGCGGCTGCCTCAGTCCGCGTGAAGCGGAGGGGCAGAGGGGAAGCCCGACCCGGCGGTCCCTGACGGATCACCCGATGTCCGGATCTTCCTCTCTGCCATCCTTGTTTTTCAGACACCAGGCGTAGAAGTCGTCGTTGACCATGACCGCCCGGCATATGTCCAGGGCTTCTCTGCTGGACAGATCTGCAAAGACGACAGGACCGTAGCGCTCAAGGGCGCGGGGGTTTTCCTGCAGACGCCGCCGGATGCGGTCCCAGCTGCTCTTTGCAAGGAGCAGCTCCGGATCGATGTGCGTCAGAAGGAATGCAAACTGCTCTTCCGGCGTCCTGAGGAACCCCTCTCTGAGGACACCCCGGCGGAGCTGCCGCCGGTGCGCGTCAAAGTACCTGCGTATGCCGGCCGCCAGGGCCGGGATGACGGTGTCGCCTTTCCGGAACTGCAGCAGATCCTCACTGTGCCGGATGTCCCAGTCTTCCGCATCCCCGGCGTCCGGGGAGTCCTCCGATGCGCTGCCGCCGGAGTTCCCTGCGGAGGTCTGGCCGTGCTCCTTCAGCCAGGCTGCCGCCGTGTCCCGGACGCTGCAGCGGTCCCCCACGCAGTCCTCCAGCTCCTCGAGCAGGCTGTCCAGAGGAATGAAGCGGTCCACCCTGGGGCTGCATCCGCCGGGATAGAACATCATGGCCGCCTGGCCGCCGAGACCGTATGTGTACTGTTCATCCATGCCGGGGCGGGCCGGGTCGCTGCAGTCCTTCACCCGGACATGCATCTCCGTATCCAGGACATCCAGGACGAACTCGCGGCACGCAGACTCCCCGTCCTTCCCCGTGAAGGAGATGTATTTCCCCAGGTCCCGGACACTGAACCCCTGAGTAAGGCAGTCTCTGAGCTTTACCCGGAACAGCCGGCTGCCCGCGGGCAGGGAGCTGAACTCTGACTTCCAGAAGGCGTCCAGCAGGTCAGGGGACACGTGTTCCCGGAGGAAGGCGCCGTATTCGGCATCCTGCTCCCCCAGGAAGAGCCGGCTCAGGACCGGGACGCGGTCCTCCTCCGGGAGGGGCATGGCGCAGATGCGCTCCCAGAGCCGGGGCAGGCTGCAGCGCACCGGCTCGGCCACCGGCCGGCCGAGGAATCTGCTGACTGAGGGCATCACCATCCGGTACTGCCCCCGGGTGATGTCACCGGCACATGTCACCTTCCCGGGGAGAAGATCCTCCAGCAGGCAGGCGACAGCCAGCAGACAGAGGTGGACATTGTGCCCCATGGTTTTTCCGCCCCAGAAGACCATGGCCTTCCCGGTCAGGGGCTTCCACGCCCTGTCCCCGGGAAAGGTGCCCAGGGCGGAGAACAGGACATCCGCACCGGAGACGGTGCCGGGCAGGGGCAGGCGGCGGTACAGCACATTGCGCTCCGCTGTCTGCATGGTATGGATGTCGGCGGATGCGGACCAGCAGGGGCTGCCCATCTGCACCGTTTCCCGGACCGGTTCGAGGCATGTATACGGGATTCCCCTGTACGTCTCCCGGACCAGGTCCGCTGCTCCCATGTACTGTGCCAGGTCCAGGGACTTCTCGTAGGCGGGCTCCCACTCCTCCTGAGTCAGGGAGTCCGCAGCAAGCAGATATATTTCGACGCCCATAAGCAGTCTCCTCCTTCACGTGCTGTCCGCGGGCAGCGGCAGCACGGGTTTGCAGGCTGTGCAGAAATCTTCGTTCAGACTGCAGAGGGGACGGGCGGGACTCCTTCCAGGCGGCCCGCGCTGCGGTCAGACAGCAGTGCTGCGTACAGCATATGCCATTATAAGCCTTAAAGACGCAGGGCGCAAGAAAATATTTTAAAACAGCAGAATTCAAAAGGGTTCCTGACAGAATAAAAGGTTATCCCGGACAGAGGGGAATGCCCCGTGCCCGGTGGAGACCTCCGCCGCCAGCTGGCCCCGGAGGCCCGGAAGAGACAGAAAGGGAGCAGCAGTTTCTGCACTGCTGCTCCCATGAGTGTACTGACCTCTGTCTGCCGGCGCGGAAAGCACGGTCAGTGGCCGAAGCCGCCGCCCCGTGAACCGCCGCCGCCGGAGCTGCCTCCTCCTCCGCCGGAGAATCCGCCCCCGCGGGAAGCACCGCCGGAAAAGCCTCCGCCCCGGGATCCCCCCGAGAATCCGCCGCCCCGGGAGGAACCGCTGGAAAAGCCCCCGCCTCTGCGGGGTCCGCTGCCGCCGGAGGGTCCGTGAAATCCTGTGAAGCTGGCTCCTCCCCCGGGACGGGGTCCGCCGCCGGGGGGCGGGCTGGAACGGGCCGCCGGCGGGGGCGGGGGAGCCCAGTGCCGCTGGTACCAGCCTGAGGAAGGTCCGTGCCAGAAGAAGATGGGGTGGAACGTCACCGCCGGGGACGCCACTCCATAGTAGCGGCGCCGGTATGTGTTGTATCTCGCCCTGTCGGCGATGCACAGGACGACAAACAGGAAGATCAGGAGGAAGATGATCAGCACCGCGGCGGCGGTGCCGCTCCTGGAGGATTCACTTTCCAGATAGCCGAGGCCGTAGTTGGCCGTATAGAACGCATTGGCTGCCGAGAAGAGGCTGAGAATCCCGTCGCCGTAGGTGCCGTCCATGACGTCGTCATAGAGGTATGTGTACAGGGCGTCTGAAATCTCGCTGTCCGACATGGGGTAGTCCTGCCCTGCAGCCATGTAGGCATCCGGCTCGGATACGTCGATAACCAGAATCGCGTCAGACGCTCCCAGCTCAATCTCCTCTCCCAGGCTCCGGGCATAGGCATCTATGGACATTCCGTCCGTGTCCTTGACCGCGGCAACTGCGATGATGGATCTGTACCGCTTGTCCCAGTTGGCATTGTAGACGCAGATGCTGTGTTTGCAGGAGGAGAGGACACCGGCCTCGTCCCAGATAAAGTTCTCGTACTGCTCTGTGGAGAGGGAGGTATCCAGACCGCTGGAGAGAGCCGGGGCGGCGGGCTTTTTCATCTGGCCGATGACAACGGCCAGGACAATCATGACTGCGGCCGCAGCAATGGCCACTGAGCGCTTCTGAAAAAACTTCATGTTGCACCTCCCTTGCGGTCCGGGTGCCGCATTCCGGTCATCAGCCCTGGAGCTCCAGCAGCTTGCTCCTCAGCTCGCCCTCGATGCGGCCCAGTTCGGCCTCCGCCTCCCGGCGCTTCTGGGCGCCCTCGTTCTGGATCTTCATGACCTCATCCAGCGTGGAGATGAGCTGCTGGTTGGTGTGCTGCAGCGTCTCGATGGAGACGATGGAGCGCTCCGCCTCCTGGGCCGTGGCGACGGTGCCCATCTTCAGCATGTCCGCGTTCTTCTGAAGCAGGGAGTTGGTCATGTCGGTGACTGCCGTCTGGGCGGCGGTCGCCTGGCGCCCGTGCTCCAGCCCCAGGGCCAGCACCATCTGGCTCTTCCACAGAGGGATGGTGTTCACCAGGGTGGACTGGATCTTCTCCAGCATCTGGGTGTCGTTGTTCTGGAGCATGCGGGTCTGGGGACCCATCTGGATGGAGACCATGCGGGTGAGCTCCAGGTCATGGAGCTTCTTCTCAAAGCGCATGCACAGGTTGGCGTAGTCGTTGTAGGCCTGGGCGTCCTCCTGGGCGCCGGTGGTCTCCGCCTTCTTCTTCAGGTCCGCCAGCTCATGGGTGCGCAGGTACTCCAGGCGCTTCTTGCCGGCGATGATGTACATGGTGAGCTCCTTGTAGTAGCGGGTGTTGAGCTCGTACATCTGGTCGAACATGGCGATGTCCTTCATCAGGGTCACCTGGTGTCCCTCCAGGACCTTGACGATCCGGTTTACATTCACCTCTGCCTTGGCGTAGCTCGCCTTCATGGCCTCCATGTCCCTGCGCTTCTTCTTGACGAAGCCGAAGAACCCCTTCTTTTCCTCCTCCTCCTCGTCCAGGCTTTTCAGCTCAGTGACCAGGGAGGTGAGGTCCTCCCCGATCTCCCCCAGGTCCTTGGTGCGCACGGAGCTGAGGGCGTTCTCGGAGAAGGCTGCGATGTTCTTCTGGGCGGCGGAACCGTACTGGAGGACCATGGTGGCGTCGGTAATGTCAATCTTCTTTGAGAAATCATCAACGATCTTCCGCTCCTCCTCGGTGAGCATGGAGTCATCGATCTTGACAGGCTCCGGCTCCGGCTGGGCCTGCAGAGGCTGCTTCGCCTCCTCGGGGGCCTCCGGGGTCAGTGTCAGGGAGGGGGCGGCAGGGGCCGCAGCCGCTGCGGCGGCATTCGGGGTCAGGGTGAGATCAGGGGTAAAGCTCAGGTCGTCCATTTACAGTTCCTCCTTGCATGATTGTCAGGTGCAGGTCACAGAGTCAGGGTTATGTTGTCTTCCGTCGTGCCGCTGGCGGCCGTGCCTCCCAGGCCCTCCTGGGCCAGCAGGTTCTCCATGACGGTAATGTCGGTGGAGATGTCCATGGCCTCGTCGCCGAAGAGGGCGTCCAGCTGCCTGTCGTAGGCAGTGACAATGGTGTCCATCATGTTCTCCACCTTTGACTTGGTGGCGTCGATGTTGCTGCCGCTGATGCCTGCGGAGGTCATGCGGTCATAGGCGTTGAGTATCTTGAGGGTGGTGGGGAGGTAGTAGTCCATGAAGCGCTGGATCTGGGGCAGCTTTTCCGGCTTGGCGGCCACCAGGTTGAGAATCTTTGCCGTCACATCCTCCAGGTGGTCGATCTGCGCGGAGATCTTCGGGTCGTCTATGGCGTCGTTGAGGCGGCGCATCTCGCTCAGCGCCCGGTCCCGCTCCTTCAGCAGGTTCTGCACCTCGGGGCTGACCTGCTCCTTCGTCTGCTGCGTGGGTGCCGCTGCCGGCTTCCGGGCGGGTGGCTCCTCCTGCTGCTGTTCCCCGGCGGCCGGGACCGCCCTGTCAGGGAAGATGCCTCTGGCCAGGATGTAGACAAAGACGGAGACAGCGGCGCAGGCGACATAGTGCAGAGGCCGGTAGAGAGGGAAGATGAGCGCATAGACAATCCAGGAAAGACCTGTCAGGTAGACAGGGACTGCAGAGTGCTGTGTGTTCTGTGCCATGATGCATTCCTCCCTGCGGCTGCAGAAATCCATGATTATTTTACAGCCGTGCCCGGGAGGTGTCAAGCGTTCCCGGGCACCCGCCTGCGGAACGGGGCTTCCCTCAGCCAGTTTTTCCTTTCAGGTCCAGCACAGCTTTCACTATGTTCTCCGTATCGATGCCCAGGCGCCGGCGCAGATACGCCCGGTCCCCCACCTCGCCGAAGCGGTCCCGGACGCCGATCCTGCGCATGGGGGCCGGCTGCTGCTCGCAGAGGACCTCCGCCACGGCGCTGCCCAGTCCCCCCAGGATATTGTGGTTCTCCACCGTCACAACGGCGCCGGTCTCCCGGGCCGCCCGTACCACGGCCTCCTCGTCCACGGGCTTGATGGTGTGCATGTTGAGCACCCGGGCCTGGATCCCCTGCTTTTCCAGTTCCCCGGCGGCCTCCAGGCACTGGACCAGCATGCAGCCGGAGGAGATGAGGGTGACGTCCGTCCCCTCCCGGAGGACATCCGCCTTCCCCAGATGGTATTGGTAGTCCGGTCCGTAGAAGTCCGCAACGGGGCTGCGGTCGTAGCGCAGATAGACGGGACCGCCCGTATCCAGTATGGCGGGGAGCATCTGGCGCATCTGCACCCCGTCGAAGGGCTCCACAATGGTGGTATTGGGGATGCCCCGCACCGCGGCGATGTCGTCGAAGGTCTGGTGGGTGGCGCCGTTGATCTCGGCCACAATGCCGGGGGATACGCTGACCAGTACGGCGCTCAGACCGCTGCAGGCCAGGGATATGGCCAGCTGGTCCAGGTTCCGGCGGGTCATGAATGGTCCGAAGGCGTGGGCGAAGGGGCGTTTGCCGCTGACCGCCAGGCCGGCGGTGATGCCGGTCATGTTCGCCTCGGCGATGCCCACGTTGAAGGCCCGGCCGGGGAAGGCCTGCTCAAAGGCCAGGGTCCCGGAGACCAGGCGGGAATCGGCGGTGACGACGCAGATGCGGTCGTCCTTCTCCGCCATCTCAATCAGGGTGTCAATGTAGACCTTCCGCAGTTCCACTTTCTCTTTGTCCATGACGGTGCCTCCTCTCACCCGATGTCCCGGAGGGCTTCCTCCAGGTCCTCCGGGGTTACGGCCAGGCTGTGGCTGGCGGCCTTGCCCTCCACCCGTTTCCAGCCCCTGCCCTTCACGGTGCGGAGGATGATCATGGAGGGTCTGCCGGTGCAGGCCTTTGCAGCCTCGACGGCGTCATAGACGGCCTGGATGTCATGGCCGCTGATCTCCTGGACGTTCCAGCCGAAGGCGCGCCATTTGGCGGCTGCATCCCCCAGGGAGTTGATGGAGTCCACCGGGCCGTCCAGCTGCAGTCCGTTCAGGTCCAGAAAGCAGATCAGATGGTCCAGCTTCGCCTGGGCGGCGTACATGGCGGCCTCCCAGATCTGGCCCTCCTGGCTCTCCCCGTCCCCGATGATGCAGTATACCCGGGCCCCGTTCCCGTCCATGCGGTCCGCCAGGGCCATGCCCGCCGCGGCGGACAGCCCCTGCCCCAGGGAGCCCGCCGTCATGTCCACGCCGGGGGTCAGCAGCCGGTCGCAGTGACTGGGGAGGATGGTGCCGGGTTTGTTGAGAGTATAGATGGTCTCATAGGGGAAATACCCCTTCAGGGCCAGGATGGAGTAGAGGGCCGGCCCCGCGTGCCCCTTGGAGAGGACAAAGCGGTCCCGCCCCGGCATCTCCGGGTTTTCCGGGTCCACGTTCATCTCCTCAAAGTAGAGCACCGTCAGGACTTCCGCCAGGTCCAGGGAGCCGCCTACGTGTCCCTTGCCCAGACTGGCGATCATCTTCATGGTGGTGCGCCGCGCCTCCCGGGCGATGTCTGTCAGTTCCTGCATGCTGTGCTGCATGCTTGATCACCTTTCTTCCTGTACTGGACTGCGTCCCCTCCGGCAGAAAATCAGCCGGGCCGAACAGGTTCCGGAGGGGATCTCTGCAGGGGACAGTATACCACAGAACACCGGGAAACAGGAAACCCCCGCCTGCCGGCACCCGGCTGAAATGGCGGTTGAATTTTCACAATCGGAGATGTAGAATATGCAGAAAATCTGAGGTTCACCCGGCCGCAGAAGACGGCGGCATGCAGGGACACAGGTGCCTGACGGCCGGGGCCCCATGGCTGCAGCCGGCAGAAATCACGCAGAAAAGGAGCGTCCCCATGCTTACTCTGGACCAGTTCAAGCGGGCCCGGCAGGTGCTGAAAGGCGTGCTTGCCCCCACCCCTCTGATTCATTCCCCCTATCTCTCCCGGATCTCAGGCAACAATGTCTACCTGAAGCCGGAGAACATGCAGGTAACCGGCGCCTACAAGATCCGCGGCGCCTACTTCAAGATCAGCACCCTCACCGAGGAGGAGAAGACCCGGGGGCTGGTGACCGCCTCCGCGGGCAACCACGCCCAGGGCGTGGCCTACGCCGCCCAGCAGGCGGGGGTGCCGGCCACCATCGTCATGCCCACCACCACTCCCCTGGTGAAGGTGAACAACACCAAGGACTACGGCGCCAGCGTCATCCTCCACGGCAGCGTCTTCGACGACGCGGCGGAGCTGGCGGCAGAGCTGGCGGAGGAGAAGGGGCTCACCTACGTGCATCCCTTCAACGACGAGACCCTGGCCACAGGGCAGGGGACCATCGCCTATGAGATCTTCCAGGACCTGCCCGACGTGGACCGGATCCTGGTGCCGGTGGGGGGCGGCGGTCTGATCGCCGGCGTCTCCACCCTGGCCAAGATACTCAACCCCAGCGTGAAGGTGATCGGCGTGGAGGCGGCGGGGGCCGCATCCATGAAGGCCAGCCTGGAGGCCGGGCATGTGGTGACTCTTCCCACGGCCAGCACCATCGCGGACGGCGTGGCGGTCAAGACCCCGGGGGACAGGATCTTCCCCTACGTGCAGAAGAACGTGGACGGAATGATGGCCCTGGAGGACAGCGAGCTGGTGGAGGCATTCCTGGACCTGATGGAGCGGCACAAGATGGTGGTGGAGAACGCCGGTCTGCTCCCCGTGGCCGCCCTGCGGCATCTGGACTGCCGGGATGAGAACGTGGTCTGCATCCTCTCCGGCGGCAACATGGACGTCATCACCATGTCCTCCCTGGTGCAGCACGGCCTGATCAACCGGGGCCGCATCTTCACATTCTCCGTGATTCTTCCGGACCGGCCCGGCGAGCTGCTGCGGGTGGCCGGCATCATAGCGGAGAACAGCGGCAACATCATCAAGCTGGAGCACAACCAGTTTGTCAACATCAACCGCCAGGCCGGGGTGGAGCTGCGGGTCACCCTGGAGGCCTTCGGCCATGAGCACAAGAAGCAGATCCTGGACGCCCTGAAGGCGGGGGGACTGAAGGTCAGCGAGACGGATACAGGGGAACTGTACTGAGGCAGCTGCCGCCCCGCAATTTTCGGTACGGAGGTTTTTCATAATGGAGTACTTCCCCCCTGCACTGGAGAATCTGGTGGAGCATTTCGCAAAACTTCCCGGAGTCGGCAGAAAGTCCGCCCAGCGCCTGGCGTTCCACGTGCTCACCCTGTCGGAGGAGGAGGCGGGGGCCTTTGCACAGGCCATTCTGGATGCCAAAAGCACCATCCGCTGCTGCCCCGTGTGTCAGAATCTGACCCAGGGGGAGGGGCCCTGCTCCATCTGCTCCAGCCCGAAACGGGACCAGAGCCTCATCTGCGTGGTGGCGGACCCCAAGGATGTCATGGCCATGGAGCGGTCCAGGGAGTACACCGGGACCTACCATGTGCTCCACGGGGTGCTCTCCCCCATGAACCATGTGGGTCCGGACGACCTGGAGATCCGGTCCCTGGTGGACCGGGTGTCCGCAGGGGGGATCGCGGAGGTCATCATGGCTACAAACCCGGATACGGAGGGGGAGGCCACCGCCATGTACCTCTCCCGGCTGCTGAAGCCCTTCGAGGTGAAGGTGACCCGGCTGGCCTACGGCATCCCCGTGGGCAGCCATCTGGAGTATGCGGATGACGCCACCCTGGTCCGGGCCCTGGAGGGCAGGCAGGAGATGTAGGACCGGGAAATCCCTTCCGGAACGGGAAGGGGAGACATGCAGGCACAGGGACCGGAGCTTCCCGGGGAGGCTCCGGTCCTGTTTTTCTGGACAGGAGACAGAAAACCCCGCCGGACATGCGCCCGGCGGGGCCCCCTGCGTCAGGGGAAGGAAAGGAAAGAGGAAAAGGATATCAGATTCAGTCGTCCTGGAGGGCGGCGTAGTCGGTCTCGCCTGTGCGGACCTTGACCACGTTCTCCACGTTGTACAGGAAGATCTTGCCGTCCCCCTGATTCCCGGTGCGCAGCACCTTCTCCGCCGCTGCAACCACCAGGGCGGGGTCCACCTTGGAGACCACGATGTCCGCCTGGATCTTGGGCAGCAGGTTGATGCTCATCTTTACGCCGCGGTACTGGCCGGTCTTGCCCAGCTGCGTGCCGCAGCCCATGACGTTGGATACTGTCATGCCGGTGACGCCGATGGCGGCCAGGGCATCCCGCAGGGCGGCGAAGCGCTCGATGCGGCAGATGATGGAGATCTTGGTCATCTTTGGCGCATCTTCGGTCAGAACGGTGCGGGGCTTCAGCTCGGCAGGGGTGAGCTCCGAAGGATCGAAGGGCTCGGAGGGCTCTGCGCCGCCGATGGAGCCCGGGGCGGCGGGGATGAAGTCCGCGTAGGCGGAGGTCAGATTGTGCTCGGTGATGTCCAGCCCCATGATCTCCTCCTCGGGGGTGACCCGCAGCCCCACGGTGGCGTCGATGATCTTGAATACGACGAACATGACCACCGCCGTGTAGGCGGCAATGGAGACCAGACCCAGCAGCTGGATGCCCAGGTGGTGGACTCCGCCGCCGTAGAGAAGGCCGGACTCGGTGTTGAAGAGCCCCTCTGCAATGGTGCCCCACATGCCGTTGCACATGTGGACAGCCACCGCGCCTACGGGGTCGTCTACGTGAAGCTTAAAGTCAATGAACTCCACCGCGACGACCACGAGGATGCCGGAAACCAGACCGATGACCAGGGCTCCCACGGCGTCGACCGTGGCGCAGGGGGCGGTGACGGCCACCAGACCGGCCAGGGAGGCGTTGAGGCACATGGAGACATCCGGCTTCCCGTTGCGGATCCAGGTGAAGACCATGCAGGAGCAGGTGGCCATGGCAGGGGCCAGGGTGGTGTTGCCCAGAATCCGGGCCATCTGGGATACGTCCGTGGCGGCGGCGCCGTTGAAGCCGTACCAGGCAAACCAGAGGATGAAGCAGCCCAGGGCTCCCAGGGTCAGGGAGTGGCCGGGGATGGCGTGCACCTCAATGGAGCCGTCCTTCCGCTTCGTGTACTTCCCGATGCGGGGTCCCAGCAGGGCCGCCCCGATGAAGGCGGTAAGACCGCCCACCATGTGGATGACGGCGGAGCCGGCAAAGTCGACAAAGCCCAGTCCCGCCAGCCAGCCCTGGGAATTCCAGACCCAGCCGGCCTCGATGGGATATACAACGGCGCTGATCACGGCGGAGTAGACGCAGTAGGCCAGGAACTTTGTCCGCTCGGCCATGGCGCCGGAGACGATGGTGGCAGCAGTGGCGCAGAAGACCAGCTGGAAGAAGAAGTTCGACCAGTCAAAGCCGTAGAAGTCCGTAAACAGCTGGTACTCCGGCCGGCCGATGAGGCCGAAGAAGTAGTTTTCGCTGTTCATGATCCCGTAGCCAAGGAACACGAAGACGATAGTTCCGATGCAGAAGTCCATCAGGTTCTTCATAATAATGTTGCCGGCATTCTTGGCTCTGGTGAATCCGGTCTCCACCATGGCGAACCCGCACTGCATGAAGAACACCAGCATTGCGCCCACCAGGTACCAGACAGACATGTCCATAAGCTCACTCTCCTTGAAAAGACTGAGGGCGCCTGCTTCCGGCTGTGGAAGCACGCGCCCTTGCGTTGGTCTGCGGTCTCTTGTACGATGCATCCTGAAGAGAAAGGCGCTGCTGTCCAGCCGTGGACGCAGCGCCTTTGCATGCCGGTACTCTACTCCCGACTGCCGGACCTGTCAACAGGAGATTTGCAAGTTTGGAGCATATGTAAATTCATCCCGGGAAGCGGGTTCGTCATTTTGTACAGTTTTGACACCTTGAATTTGTGGAAAAACACAAGAGAAACCGGGGGTGTCCGGGAGCGGCGGATCACAGGATGACGGGAAGGGGTCTCCAGACCTGCAGACTGTCCGGCGTGACCCTGCACTCCAGGGCGAACACCTCCACCCCGGAAGCGGCAGCCCGCCGGAGGGCGGCGCCGAATTCCGGGTGGGTGGCATCGTTGGGCTCCACATGGAGCATGGGGGACATCTGCACGATGAAGCAGAGGGCGGCCTCCAGACCCTCAGAGCGGGCCCGGATCAGCTCCTCCACATGCTTCACTCCCCGCTGGGTGGGGGCGTCCGGGAAGCGGGCGATGCCGCCCTCCTCCAGGGTGACCCCCTTGACCTCCACGAATCCCCGGGCTGAGGGGCTCTCCCAGCAGAAATCGAAGCGGGAACTGCCCCAGGTGACCTCGGACTTCAGGAGGGTGAGGTCCGGGCGGAAGCTGCCCGCCTCCGCCCACTCCCGGAATACCGGATTGGGAGCCTGGGAGTCCATGTTGACAAGGAGGGTGCCGGAGGGCGTCCGCTTCTCCACGGCGATGAGGTCATAGGCCGTCTTCCGCCCCGGGCTGCGGCCCGGGGTGAGCCACACTTCCGCGCCCGGCACCAGCAGTTCCCGGCAGCGGCCGGTGTTCTTCACGTGGACCAGGGTGTCCGTCCCCTCCAGTTCCACATGGGCTACAAACCGGTTGGGCCGGGACAGGAAAAATCCGTGCACAATGTCAGCATACCGCACCTTGCAGACACCGCCCCTCTCTGGTAAAGTACACACAAGTATACACGGGCATAGGGCGGTGGTACAAGTTGGAACGGCAGGCAGAGCTGAAAATCATAGCTGCGGCCTCCCTGTGGGGATGCATCGGAATCTTTGTGAAGCTTCTGACGGCCGCGGGGCTGACCTCCATGGAGATTGTGGCCCTGCGGGGGATCTTCTCGGCGGTCATCTTCGGGCTGTATCTGGCCATCCGGGACCGGAAGGCGCTGCGGATCTCCCCCCGCCACTGGTACCTGTTCTTCGGCACGGGGGTCTGTTCCCTGGTGTTCTTCAACTGGTGCTACTTTACCGCCATCCGGCGCAGTTCCATGGCGGTGGCTGCCGTGCTGCTGTACACCTCGCCGGTGTTCGTTACCCTGCTCTCCGCTCTGTTCTTCCATGAGCGGATCACGCCGGTGAAAATCGCCGCCCTGGCGGTCACCTTTGCCGGCTGCGCCCTGGTGACCGGCCTCTTCCCCCTGGGGCAGGAGAGCGTCTCCGGCACCACGGTCCTCATCGGTCTGGGCGCCGGCTTCGGCTATGCCCTGTACTCCATCTTCGGCAAGCTGGCTCTGGAGAAGTACAGCTCCTCCACCATCACCTTTTACACAATGGCCTTTGCAGGCGTCTTTGCCCTTCCTGTCTCGGGCCTGCTGCGGCATCCCGGGGTGCTGCTGGACTGGCGGGTTCCGGCCGGCGGCATATCCGTCAGTGTGGTGTGCACCATTGCGGCATATCTGCTGTATACAGACGGACTCAAATACGCCCAGGCGGGACGGGCGGCAATTCTGGCCACAGTGGAGCCCTTTGTAGCGGCGGTGCTGGGGATTGTGCTCTTCCATGAGCAGATGACCCTGTACAAGGCGCTGGGCATGGCGGCCATCTTCGGCGCCATTCTGCTGCTGAACCTGCCGGAGAGAGGCCGCGGAACCTGAGGATACAGGCGGAAAATCTGCAGGGGCGGAGAAAAAGTGCTTTACAAGCCATGGTGCATCTGCTAGAATGATTTCTGCTGTCCGGAGCCGGGGGCGCCCGGCGGCGGCAGACACGGGCCTGTAGCTCAGCTGGGAGAGCGTTCGGTTCGCATCCGAGAGGTCGAGAGTTCGAGTCTCTTCAGGTCCACCATATTCCTGCAGGCAGGGCGGCTGCAGGGCGGACAGGTCCGCAGCCGCTGAAGAAATCCGGAACGGTGCAGCCGTTTCGGATTCTTTTTTTCGGCAGACCCGCGCGTCTCTGCCGGAACCTGGGAAAGGACGGCCGGCAGTGGCTTCTCTTCTGACTGCTGTCATCTATCTGGCGTTTGTAAGCCTCGGGCTTCCCGACTCGCTGCTGGGCTCCGCCTGGCCTGCCATGCAGGCCGCATTTGATGTCCCCTCCTCCTGGGCGGGCTGGGTCTCCATGACGGTCTCCGCCATGACCATCCTCTCGGCGCTCATGGCCCCGTCCCTGATGCGGAAGGTCTCCACAGGCTGGATTGTGGCGGCCTCCATCTTTCTGACCGCAGGGGGTCTGCTGGGCTTCTCCTTCTGCACCTCGTACTGGATGCTGTTTGTGCCTGCTGTCCCCCTGGGACTGGGAGCCGGGTGCATCGATGCATCGCTCAACAGCTATGTGGCAGAGCACTGCTCCTCGGCAGTGATGAACTTCCTCCACTGCTTCTACGGGCTCGGCGCCGTCATCAGCCCCAACGTCATGGCTCTGGCCCTGAAGCGCGCCTGCTGGAACGAGGGATACCGCTGGACAGCATATCTGCAGGGGGGCATCCTCCTTGTCTGCATCCTGTCCCTCCCCCTCTGGAAGCGGGAGGCAGGGCAGGAGGAGCAGGAGAGGGAAGAGAGCGCGGGCATAGCAGGGACAGTCAGAGTTCCCGGGATGGTGCCGACGCTGATCTCGTTTTTCTGCTACAGCGCCGGGGAGGCCACCTGTTTTCTCTGGACATCCAGCTTTTTCGCCGGCACCCGTCCGTACATGAGCCGGGAACTGACGGCCTCCTTCGGATCCCTGGTCTTCGGGGGCCTGATGCTGGGGCGGCTGGTCTCCGGGTTCGTCTCCGGCCGCCTGGGGGACAGGAAGCTCATCCGCATCGGCGTCGCTGTGGAGTTTCTGGGGATCGCCCTCACCGCCCTGCCCCTGCACGGGTATGCCGCAGCGGCCGCCGGATTCCTGACTGCCGGGGCCGGCATGGGCCCCGTATATCCGGCCATTCAGCACATGGCACCTGAGAACTTCGGCAGGAGGCACTGTGCTGCAGCGATCGGGCTGCAGATGGCCTCTGCATATGCAGGCAGCACCCTGATGCCCATGGTTTTTGGACTGGTCCAGCAGAGAACGGGAATCTGGATCATGCCCCTCTGCCTTGCTGTGTATGCCGCCCTCAATATCACGCTGCTGGAAACTGCATACCGGCAGATCCGCAGGAGCGGAAGCGGCACATGAGGCGGTGCAGACAGAAAGACGCCCGCCGCAGGCAGGAAGAAACTGCGGCGGGTGCTGTCTTTCCAGGGCGGGGGACCCCCGCCCTCCGGGATGACGGGTGCGGTCAGCTGCACGCCTGTGCCGGCGTGCAGGGCTCAGAGGCTGCTTTGGTCGCTGTCCTTTTTGCGGATGATATCCAGGAGGACCTTTGTCAGCTCCAGCGCCTCGCTGCGGCTGGCACCTCCGTCGATGCAGCCTTTAAAGAACACCGTGGTGATCTCCGCCATTGCACCAACGGCGCAGTAGAACAGGCGCGCCTCCTCGAACCCGCTGTCCTGGTCCGTGCTGTTCTCGTCCATGCAGTTCTCCTTTCCCGGCCTGTCCGGTTCCGAAATCCCCTGTTTCGAGGTGCTCCATAATGATAGCACCGCTGTTCTCCACTCTGGATATGCGGCTGCGGGGAAGAGGAGCAGCGGGCAGGTGCAGATTCCCATGCAGACAGAAACACCCGCCGCAGGCCGCAGAACGGCTGCAGCGGGCGCTGCTTTTCAGGGCGGGGGTACCCGCCCTCACGGGTCAGTCAGCCGGACTGAGGAACGGAAAAGGGAAGGATCACAGGATGCTGTCGGTTCTGCCGGTCATGTACACTTTTGTCAGTTCCAGCGCGTCAGCGGGGCTGGCGCCGGCATTGAGGCACGCAGCGTAGAACAGCGAAGACATCTGCACCATCAGCTGCAATCCCCGCAGGAACTTGTCCGCATCGTACTTCTTGTTCTCTTCGTCCATGCTGTCTCTCCTTTCTCTGTCTGTCCGGTTCCGAAATCCCCTGTTTCGAGGTGCTCCATAATGATAGCACCGCTGTTCTCCACTCTGGATATGCGGCTGCGGGGAAGAGGAGCAGCGGGCAGGTGCAGATTCCCATGCAGACAGAAACACCCGCCGCAGACCGGAGAACGGCTGCAGCGGGCGCTGTTTTTCAGGGCGGGGTGCCCGCCCTCACGGGTCAGTCAGCCGGACTGAGGAACGGAAAAGGAAGGATCACAGGATGCTGTCGGTTCTGCCGGTGATGTACGCTTTTGTCGCTTCCAGCGCGACGGCGGGGCTGGCGCCGAGGTCGATGCATGCGGCGTAGAACATCGCACACATCTGCGCCACCAGGTGGACTGCGTCCAGGAACGTTTCCGCATCGTACTTCCTGCTCTCTTCGTCCATGCAGTTCTCCTCTCTCTGTCTGTCCGGTACGGGATCCTCTGCTTCCAGGTGCGTCCATAAGATACCACAGCAGGCTTCTGTTCTGGATATGCGGCTGCAGGCGGGAACCCTGATACCTCACTGGACCGGCAGCAGCAGGGACAAGGGATTCCAGTCTTGCTTGTCATACATTTCCGATACAAAACAGCCGGTCCGCCTGAAGAGCTGGCAGGCCGACCCGGATTGATTGTTCGGATTAGAGCAGCAGGTAACTGACAAGCACCATGACCTGGCAGAGGAAGTT
>CAYYHY010000012.1:0-28829 GCA_964471855.1 uncultured Oscillospiraceae bacterium
TCCTCCCCGGTGCCGTCGGGGAAGGCCATGACCGTGCACGCGGAGGCGATGATCCCGTACCGGCACCCGTTCCATTCGCGGTTCTTCTTCTCGAAGCGGCCGCTGACACAGACCGAAGCGCCCTCCCTGAGTACGTCCGCCAGAGACTCGCCCATGCGCCGGAAAGCGGTCACCTCCAGGCGGCAGTTTCTGCTGCTGTCTCCGGCCTTTGCTCCCAGGACCTCCCGGGCGATGGTGCTGTCCGGAACGGACGTCTCCAGGACAAAGCTGAGGAAGGGAACGCCGGCGGCCGTGGTCCGCAGGCCGGAGCAGGAGTCCACCCGGCCGGTCAGAAGCTCCACAAACGGGACCTCCTGCTTCTTCCCGCCGGAATCCCCTGCATCCATGGCAGCCGCTCCAAAGAAGGAGGTCACCTCCCCCTCCTCCGTGCGGCTGCCCAGAAAGGCGGCGTGGTCAACCTGGATCTGGAGCACCCTGGCGCTGGTGCCGTCACGCCGCCTGAACGTGTGCCAGTCCAGGGTCCCCGAAACTCCCAGGCGGGTTCCGGTCTGGAGGACATCCCGGAAGCGCTCCGCCAGGTCCCCCCTCATCACCGCATCCACAAAGCAGCTGCTGTCGCTGCTGTCCCAGGGTCCGCTGTGCCGGGCCCAGGCCATGATCTGGCCCCCGGGGACCCCGGCGCCGATGGTCACCGAGAGGAAGGCATCCCTGCCGTCTCCGGCCTCCCTGAAGAAGGGGGGCCGGGCCACGTAGCCCTCCAGGTGGCAGACCCGGGGCTGCCCGTCATCCGTCCCTGCCACGCAGGGGAGGAAGGGGTGCCGGTCACCGGTCCTGTCTGCCGGGGCATTCCCGGCCGTGCTGCTGTTTCTGGACATATGCTGTCTCCTGTTCTGTCAGCTCCATGAGCTGTTTCTGATGCCAGGCTCCCGCAGAATCCGGCTGCATGTCTGGCCGGATCATCCGCCAGCTCCCCTGCGGTACAAAATGCCGCTCCGGCCGGCGGGCGGGATGCCGCCTGACTCTGGAGTACTATGCAGACCGGTCAGTCTTTATTCCTGCTGCGGACATAATTCCCGGAAAATATTTCTCCAGCTGTACGGAGCTGCATTCCGGGTGTCTCTTCCCTCCGGCTGCCGCCGGGCAGGAGGAGGCCTGACTCTCCAGTACTATGCGGACCCACGGGTTTTATTCCGCCGGCAGATATAATTCTTCAGAAATCTTTCCAGGTTTTCAAACCTGCCCCTGAAGCCTGTCAGAACAGCAAAAAAGCCGCCGCAGGAAACACCCTGCAGCGGCCTGAAAATTTAATAGTACTTTTTGCGGTTCTTGCGTGCGGCCTCGGACTTCTTGCGACGCTTCACACTGGGGCTCTCGTAGTGCTCACGCTTGCGTACCTCAGCGAGAACACCAGACTTGGCACAGCTCCGCTTAAACCTTTTCAGCGCGCTCTCAAGAGACTCGTTCTCTCGCACTCTGACTTCCGACATATATTTCCCTCCCTCCGGCGCGGCCAGTTCTCTGACCGCGTAAGGGCCAAAACCATGGCTTCAGCAGAAGCCATTATAGGCCTTTGAAGATGCAGTGTCAAGGGGGCAAACTTAAGCGTTAGTTAACCCCTTCTTCGGGCATCCTGCACGGAAGACGCAGACGGTGCAGCGCCGGAGTTCGCTGCAGGCAGCATCTCTTCCGGTCATGCCCTGGGCTTGAGAATCAGGCTGACCAGCTTGCCCCGGACAACGATGGACTTGACCAGGTCCTTCCCCTCGGCCAGGCGGGCGATCTTCGGCTCGGCCATGGCCGCGGCCACGATCTCCTCGTCGGTGCTGTCCACGGGCACAACGATGTTGGCCTTCACCCGTCCGCTGATCTGGACGGCCATCTGCACGGTGGGGGAGATGGTCTTGCTCTCGTCGTACACCGGCCAGGACTGGCGGCAGACCTCTCCTCCGTAGCCGTTGATCTCCCACAGCTCCTCGCAGATGTGGGGGGCAAAGGGGCACAGCATCAGCAGAAGGGCCCTGATATCGCCCCGGCTCGCACCCTTGGCATAGAAATCGTTCACCAGGGACATGAGAGCGGCGATGGCGGTGTTGAACTTCATGGTCTCGATGTCCTCGGAGACCTTCTTGATGGTCCTGTGAACAGCGGCCTCGTTGGCGCTGGAGTACTCCTCGCCGGTGTGCTCCGCAGTGGCCAGATTCCAGACCCGGTCCAGGAAGCGCTTGCAGCCCTTCACGGCGTTGTCGCTCCAGGCGGCGGCCTTCTCAAAGTCGCCGATGAACATGATGTACAGCCGCAGGGTGTCCGCACCGTAGGTCTTTACAATGTCGTCGGGGTTGACCACGTTGCCCAGGCTCTTGGACATCTTCACGATGGGGTGCTCGGCCATCTCGCCGTACTCCTCCACCAGGAACGCCCGGGCGGCCTCCTCGCTGCCGTGCTCCGCAATGAGCTTCTTCTGCTTCTCTGCGGGCATGTTGTCGAAGCAGCGGGGGTTCTGGCCCAGGATCATGCCGTGGGATGTGCGCTTGGCGTAGGGCTCCTTGGTCGGCACCACCCCGATGTCGTAGAGGAACTTGTGCCAGAAGCGGCTGTAGAGCAGGTGCAGGGTGGTGTGCTCCATGCCGCCGTTGTACCAGTCCACGGGGGACCAGTATTCCATGGCCTCTTTCGAGGCCAGTTCCCTGTCGTTGTGGGGATCCATGTACCGCAGGAAGTACCAGCTGGAGCCGGCCCACTGGGGCATGGTGTCCGTCTCCCTGCGGGCGGGACCGCCGCAGCAGGGGCAGGTGGTGTTGACCCAGTCCGTCATCTTGGACAGGGGGCTCTCGCCGTCGTCCGTGGGCTCGTAGCTCTCCACATCCGGCAGCAGCAGGGGCAGCTGGTCCTCCGGCAGAGGCTGCCAGCCGCACTTCTCGCACCAGACCATGGGGATGGGTTCGCCCCAGTAGCGCTGGCGGGAGAAGACCCAGTCCCGCAGCTTGTAGTTCACCTTGGCGCGGCCGATGCCCTTCTCCTCCAGCCACTGGGTAATGGCGGGAATCGCCTGGCGCACGGTCATGCCGTCCAGGAAGCCGGAGTTGACCATGATGCCGGTGTCGTCCTTCAGCGTAAAGGCGGCCTTCTCCACATCTCCGCCCTTTACCACTTCCACGATCTCGCAGCCGAACTTCTTTGCAAACTCCCAGTCGCGGTCGTCGTGGGCCGGCACCGCCATGATGGCGCCGGTGCCGTAGGTGGCCAGCACGTAGTCAGAGATGAAGATGGGGATCTCCCTGCCGTTGACCGGGTTGACGGCGGCGACTCCGTCCAGGCAGACGCCGGTCTTCTCCTTGTTCAGCTCCGTGCGCTCCAGGTCGGACTTGGAGGCGGCGGCCAGCTGGTAGGCCCTGACGTCCTCCAGGTTCTTCAGAAGGGGCTCCCACTTCTTCACCAGGGCGTGCTCCGGGGAGAGGACCATGTAGGTGGCGCCGAACAGGGTGTCCGGACGGGTGGTGAAGACCACGATGTCGTCTCCGGTGGTGGCCTTGAAGGTGACCTCCGCACCGGTGGAGCGGCCGATCCAGTTCTTCTGCTGGATCTTGACCCGCTCAATATAGTCCAGGTCGTCCAGGTCGTCGATGAGCCGCTGGGCGTAGGCGGTGATCTTCAGCATCCACTGGGACTTCTCCCTGCGGATGACCGGGGACCCGCAGCGCTCGCAGACGCCCTCCACCACTTCCTCGTTGGCCAGGACGCACTTGCAGGAGGTGCACCAGTTCACAGGCATGGTGGCCTTGTAGGCCAGGCCGTGCCTGTACAGCTGCAGGAAGATCCACTGGGTCCATTTGTAGTAGCTGGGGTCGGTGGTGTCCACCACCCGGTCCCAGTCAAACCCGAAGCCCAGCATCTTCAGCTGGCGGGTGAAGTTGTCAATGTTCTGCTTCGTGACGATGGCGGGGTGGACATGGTTGCGGATGGCGTAGTTCTCCGTGGGGAGCCCGAAGGCGTCAAACCCGATGGGGAACAGAACGTTGTATCCGTCCATCCTCTTCTTCCGGGTCACGATATCCATGGCGGTGAAGGGGCGGGGGTGCCCCACATGAAGACCCGCTGCGGAGGGATAGGGGAACTCGATCAGCCCGTAGAACTTGGGCTTTGTGGTGTCGCCCGTTTCGCAGGCATAGGGCTTCTCCTTCTCCCAGCGGTCCTGCCACTTCTTCTCAATGGCAGCAAAATCATACTTCAAAACAAACACTTCCTGTATCTCAGCGCCGGCAGGCGCAGTTTCGGACAGCAACTCGGATTATACAGGAAGGCCCCTTTGATTGCAAGGGGGAGGCCAAATTTTCGGCCCGGGCCCCGGAGGACCCCCGGACAGGAAAGGAGAAGCCCCGTCCGGACTTCTCCCCTTTCCCGCAGCCTGTTCCGTCTGCGCGGATGCCTGGCAGGCCGCAGAAGCAGATCACAGCCAGTCGTCTGTGCTGTTGTGCAGCCTGCAGCTGTTCAGCCACCCGGGCATCTCCGCCCTGATCGTCCGGCACATGTCCCGCCAGGCGGATTCCTCGATCTTTCCGTGGTCCGCCATGCAGCGGTAGAATTTCTTGAGGCTGGCAGCGCTGGAGCGGATGCGCTCCGGCGAGCTCCAGAATTTGTGGATCAGGAAGTGATCCACAAACAGGCCCACCATGACGGGCCCCTCCTCCATGGGGGTCAGATTCTCACCGGGGAGAAAGTCATTGAGGAACAGATCCATGTTGCTCAGATGCTTCCGGATGGTCCTGGGGGCCATTCCCTGGAGGGACTGCTCAAAGAGGTCCAGATACTTCTGATTTTCCGCTCTGAGCCGCCCGGCTTCCTCTTCAAAATCCATGTCGTTTCATTTCCTTCCTCTGCAGAATCAGGACAGCTCCCGGGGGTCCCCGGTCTGCTGCATGTCAGGGCATTCCGGACTGGAAGAAGGCCTCCAGCTCCGATGTCTTCACCTGTTCCAGAACGCACTTTCCCGGCTCCGAGGGCAGCACCAGGGTGATGGTCTCCCCCCTGCGCTTCTTGTCCGAGAGGGCCCCCTCCGCCAGGGCCCGGGCGTCCAGCACCGGATCGGCCGGCAGGTTCCAGGTCCGCAGGATCCGCTCCAGCCGTTCCGCCATGTCCCGGGGGATCCTCCCCTGCCTCACGCAGGCCCGGGTCACCAGCATCATGCCCATGGCCACCGCATGGCCGTGGGTCAGGGTGTAGCCGCTGGCCTTCTCCATGGCGTGGCCGGCGGTGTGGCCGAAGTTCAGCAGCTGGCGGGGTCCTCTGTCCCGCTCGTCCGCCTCCACCACATCCGCCTTGATCTGGATGCAGCGGGCAATCACGTCCTCCGGGTCCCTCTCCAGGTCCCCCTGCTCCAGGGCGTCCAGAATCCCGGCATCCGCTATCATGCCGTACTTGATGGTCTCCGCCATGCCGTCGGACAGGGCCTCCGGGCTGAGGGTCCCCAGGCAGCTCACGTCGCAGAGCACCAGGGAGGGCTGCCAGAAGGCCCCCGCCATGTTCTTCCCCTGGGGCAGGTCCACGGCTGTCTTGCCCCCCACGGAGGAGTCCACCTGGGCCAGGAGGGTGGTGGCGATCTGGACAAACTCCATCCCCCGCAGGTAGGTGGCGGCTGCAAACCCCGCCAGGTCTCCCGGCACGCCGCCCCCCAGGGCCACAATCAGATCGGAGCGGGTCACCCCCTGCTCCGCCAGGAAGGAGAGCAGGGCGCCGTAGTTCTCCAGATTCTTGCTCTGCTCCCCGGCGGGAATCACAAACCGCACCACACGGAACCCGGCCCGCTCCAGGGACGCCGTCACCGCGGGGGCGTAGAGCCGCTCCACGGTGGTGTCCGTCACCAGCGCCGCAAGGCAGGGGCCGTGGACCTGGAGGATCTGGGTGCCGCACTGCCTCAGCAGCCCGCTGCCGATGCGCACCTCATAGGCCGGCGCTGTTCTCACCTGTACTGTCCGCATGGCCGCTCAGCTTTCCGCTGCAGTCCGGTCCGCCCCCTCCGACCAGGGCCGGATGGCACTGACCATGTTCATGAGGGTGCTGAAGGCCTCCGGCGTCAGGGACTGGGGACCGTCGCAGAGGGCCTTGGAGGGGTCGTTGTGGACCTCGATGATAAGGCCGTCCGCGCCCGCCGCCGTGGCCGCCAGGGCCATGGGGCGCACCAGTCCCGCGTCCCCCGTCCCGTGGCTGGGGTCCACGATCACCGGCAGATGGCTCAGCCGCTTGAGCACCGGCACCGCCGAGATGTCCAGGGTGTTCCGGGTGTACTTCTCAAAGGTGCGGATGCCCCGCTCGCAGAGGATGACCTGCTCGTTGCCGGAGGCCATGATGTACTCTGCGCTCATGAGCAGCTCCTCCAGGGTGTTGGCCAGACCCCGCTTGAGCAGGATGGGCTTCTTTACCTGACCCAGGTGCTTGAGCAGCTCGAAGTTCTGCATGTTGCGGGCCCCCACCTGGATGACGTCCACCTCCTCGAAGAGGGGCAGGTGGGAGGCGTCCATGATCTCCGTTACAATGGGCAGCCCGGTGGCCTCCTTGGCCTCCAGCAGCAGCCGCACCCCCCGGGAGTGGAGCCCCTGGAAGGCGTAGGGGGAGGTGCGGGGCTTGAAGGCGCCGCCCCGGAGCATGGTGGCTCCGGCCGCCTTCACCGCCTTGGCCACGGTAACAATCTGCTCCTCCGACTCGATGGAGCAGGGACCGGCAATCACCTGGAAGTTGCCGCCGCCGATCTTCGTCCCGTTCTCCAGGGTGATGACCGTGTCCTCGTGCTTGAAGCGGCGGTTGGCCTTCTTGAAGGGCTCCTGGACCCGCTGCACGGACTCCACGATCTCCATGGTGCGCAGCTGGTCGATGTCGATCACCGAGGTGTCCCCCACCAGGCCCAGTATGGTGTGGTTCTGGCCCACAATGGGGTGGGCCTCGATGCCCAGGCCCTCCATCTCCTTCGAGAACTTCTGGACGGCCTCAGCCGGCGTTCCGTTTTTCAGTATGACAATCATGATGCAGTCTCCCCTCAGACAGGATAAAAAATCGGCTGTTCCGGCGTGCGCGCCGTAACAGCCGTTTCCTCTGATGCATGCAGGCTCCGGGCTCTCCGGCCCGGTTCCCCCAGTCAGCGGTCTGTTTTCTGCGCAGCACAGCAGGACCTTCCCGGAAATCCGAAAAAGCCGCAGAACTGATATGACGCAGAATACAGGATGCCGCTCATGCTGAAGGTCCTTTCCCCGTCCGGCCCATGGCCGCAGACCATGGATCCATTGGAAATTTGCACCAGTATAGACCCGGCCCTCGCACCTGTCAAGGGGTTTTCTGCACTTCATCACTTTAAACCATAAAACTGCCCCGGGCGCGCCCGCTTTCCGTCATTCTGCACGGAGAGAGGCGGAGCGCGCCGGACGGTCCCCTTCCGCCGGCGCGCTCCCGCATTCTAAAGCAGGCCCAGTTCGGACACCCGCATGAAGACGGACTGCTCCTGGCGTCCGCCGCCCCGGAGCACGCCCCGGTCCACGGGGCAGTCCTGGTAGTCCCGGCCCACGGCCAGGGTCAGATAGGTCTCGTCCACCTGCTGGTTGCGGGTGGGGTCCAGTCCGTACCACATCCTGTCATCGTTCCAGATCTGCACCCAGGCGTGGGTGGCACCCTCCCCCACGGTGAACCCGCAGGCGTAGCGGGCGGGGATCCCCGCCATGCGGCAGAGGGTGATGAGGATCTGGGCCTCGTCCTGGCAGACCCCCCGGCGCTGGGCAAAGGCCTGGGCGGCCGTGGTGGAGATGCTGGTGGTCCCCGGCTCATAGGTCACATGTCCGTACACGGCCCGCATGAGGGCATCCGCCTTCTCCAGGGGGGAGCCCTTCTCCGGAAGGTTCTCCTTCAGGAACGCCTCCATCTCCGGCGTCCCCCGGGTCAGGGGGGAGGGGCAGCGGAAGGAGGGGTGACAGCTCTCCGGTCTGCGCCTGTCCAGGTCCACTGCGGCCCGCCCGGAGGCCGCAAAGGAGAAGGACGTGTGGGGCGCCCGGCAGACCCCCACCTGGAGCAGGTTCCCGTAGCCGTCCCTCTGCAGGGACCAGGCCCCCTCCGGATACAGGGACAGCTGGGAGGACAGCATGTGCTGGGTGGTGGAGGGCCGGGGCAGGCAGCGGAGAGTAAAGTAGTGCTCCGTCGCGGGGGTTTCAAAGCGGATGTTGGTGCGGTAAGTAAATTCCAGCTGCAGCAAGAGGGAACACCCTTTCCAAGATATGCGCGCCCGGGTTCAGAAACCGGGGCTGCCTCTGCGGCAGCCCCGGGAAAAGGGCAGCAGACTGTGTCAGACGTCAAACAGATTCTCCACCCAGGAGAGCAGCTCGTTCCGGGAGGGGGTGGGCGCCGTCTCGTCGGTAACAATGGCGGACAGCTTCTCCAGGCACTCGGGGTTCGGTTCCATCCGGGTCTTGTAGAGCCGGTTCACCAGGGTTGTCAGCTCCCGGCGCAGCTGCGCGGTCCGGTAGCCCAGACGGATGTAGAGGTCGATGCGCTCCACGGAGTTGCCGCAGCGGACAATGTTGCGGGCGGTGTCGTCCAGGTACTCCTCGGTGCTGCCCCGGAAGGCCAGGATGTTGTCGATCACGTCCTGCAGGGACAGGAGGGGGCTGAGGCTGACCGAGGCGCTCTCCATGGCGGTGACCGCCATCTGGATATAGGAGAGGCACTCGGTGGAGAGGATCTCCCGGATGACGATGGCGTTGTCGTAGGCGTAGTGGAGGTTGCAGAGGATGGAGTTGGGGTCCTTGGGGTCGAAGAGGTAGCGCCAGCAGAAGTCGGAGGTGTCCGCGTAGACGTTGGGGATGCCCAGGCGGGTGCAGAAGTCGGCGTAGTCCACGGTCTCTCCGTCGATCATCTTGTCAAAGACACCCATCAGATAGCGGGACGTGGTCAGGACCCGCTCTGCGTAGCGGCCCAGCCAGTACAGATGCTCTACTCTTATTTTTTTAGAACCCATGTGTCCTTGAAGCCTCCTCCCTGGGAAGAATTGACAATAAATGAGGTGGGGTCGCGGGAGAACCGGGTCAGGCCGGAGGGCCACACAACGGTGTCCTCCCCGGAGAGCACGAAGGCCCGCAGGTCGGCCTTGCGCATGACCTTCTCCCCGTTCTCCATGATGGGCAGATCCAGGAAGTCGATGACCTCCTGGGCGATGAAGCGCCGGGGCTCCGCCTTGATGGTCTCGGCGAAGTCGGCCAGCTGCTGCTTTGTCATGTCCCGTCCGAAGACCACGCCGTAGCCGCCGGCCTCCGCCACGTCCTTGATCACCAGGGAGTCCAGGTGCTCCAGGACATACTTCCGGTCCTCCTCGTAGAAGGGGAGATAGGTGGGGGCGTTCTGGAGGATGGGGGTCTCGTTGAGATAGTAGCGGATCATCTTCGGCACAAAGTAGTAGATGCCCTTGTCGTCGGCGGCGCCGTTGCCCGGGGCGTTGATGATGGCCACGTTGCCGGCCCGGTAGGCGGACATCAGGTTGGGCACGCCGATCAGAGACTCCGGCAGGAAGGTGACGGGGTCCAGGTACTCGTCGCTGAGCCGGCGGTAGATGGCGCCCACCCGGCAGACCTGGTCGATGCCCTGGTACCAGAGCACGTCGTTCTCCACAAACAGGTCCCGGTTCTGCACCAGCACCGCCTCGGTACGCTCGGCCAGATAGGAGTGCTCAAAGTAGGCCGCGTTGTAGCGGCCGGGGGTGAGGATCACGTTGATGCCGCCGCAGTTCACGTAGTCCATGACGCTGCGCAGCAGATCCCCGTAGTTCCGGTTGTCCACCACCCGGTTCTCCTGGAAGGTGATGGGGGAGACCCGCCTGCACAGATCCCTTGCAATCAGGGGGTAGGAGGCGCCGGAGGGGATGCGCAGGTTGTCCTCCAGGATGTACCAGTCGTCCTTCCCCTGCACCAGGTCGATGCCGGAGATGTGGCTGTAGATGCCCTTGGAGGGGGTGATCCCCTCGCAGGGGGACAGGTAGCCGGAGGATGAGTAGACAAAGTCCGCCGGTATGACTCCGTCCCGGACAATCTTGGCCCCCGAGTACACGTCCTTCAGGTAGAGGTTCAGTGCCGTCACCCGCTGCCGCAGGCCCCGGTCCAGCCGGTCGAAATCGTCGGCCTCTATGACCCTGGGAATTGCGTCAAAGGGAAACAGGCGTTCGTTGAACTGTCCGTTCTTGTAGATGCCGAACTTGACACCGTAGCGGGACAGCTGCTTGTTGATCAGGTCGCTGTGCCGGATAAGTTCTTCCATGGGCTTTACGCCTCCCGTTTCTGCTTCACCGTCCTGGATGGCATCTTTTTCCAGGAAAAAGGCAGAGCGCACGGGGGTCCGGCGCTCTTGCCTGTCCTTAAATTATATCTGAAGAGGCAAATACTGTCAACGCGCCGGGGCAGTTCCATCCATCTTTTTTCCCCTGATTTTCTGCACTTTCCGGCCTTCCGGCGGGGGTCCCGGCCCCCGGGAGGGGCGGGAAGCCCATGGGCCGCAGGCGGTCCCCTTTCCTGCCGGCAGAGCCCTGTCTTTCAGCTTCGAGCGGCCCCTGAAGTGTTGTTTTTGTCCTGCCGCTGTGCTAATATGAGACTGTCTGCCGTTCGCACACATGCTTCAGTTTGTCTGAAGCATGTATTATTTTCACCTGAGAAAGGAGTCTTCCATGTCCCCCACCATGTCCTTCGGCCAGTACCTGGCCACCCAGTTCACGCCGGCCCAGTACATTGACTTTGCCCTGCGGCTGATTGTGGCCTCCCTCTGCGGCGCTGCAATCGGCATCGAGCGGGCCCGGCGCCTCAAGGAGGCGGGCATCCGCACCCACGTCATTGTATGCTGCGCCGCAGCCCTCACCATGATCGTCTCCAAGTACGCCTTCGCCGACCTGGTCACCGTGGACGGCGTCATGATGGTGGGGTCCCGGGGCACCGACCCCTCCCGGATTGCCGCCCAGACCATCAGCGGCATCAGCTTCCTGGGCGCCGGCGTCATCTTCAAGGAGGGCAGCTCCGTCCACGGCCTCACCACCGCCGCAGGCATCTGGGCCACGGCGGGCATCGGCCTGGCCGTGGGCTCCGGCATGTACAAGCTGGGCATCATCGCCACGGTGCTCATCACCCTGTGCCAGCTGCTCATGCACCGGTTCACCGTAGGGTCCGACGCCCTCTGCACCACCCGCCTCCAGTTCACCACCCGGGACACCACGGGGTTCTGGGACCGGTTTTCCGGATACCTGCACATGAACAAGATCGTGGTCCTCAAGACCGAGATCGTCCGCCACAGCGGCGGCACCATGACCTACGACGTGGTGGTGCGCACCGACCACCCCATCACCATGGAGCAGATGTCCGACTTTGTAGCCACGGACGACAGCGTGGAGAGCGCCAGCTGCACCCCGATCTAGCACAGAACCCCGGCGGCACAGGGACCGCCGGGGTTTTTTTCTGCTACAGGGGCGGGAATTCCGACAGGGCCGCCTTCTGGGCCTGGAGCCTGGCCTCGTAGAAGCCCGCCAGGGCGGTGCTGCGGTAGGGCACATACCAGACAAACACCGGCAGGGTCACCAGGGTGGACAGGACTGTGGCCACGGGATTTGACGTCACGGAGTTCACGGCCTCCTGGAACCGGGTCAGTCCCTCTGCCGTGTTCAGCAGGCCGGACATGTCCCCGGCGAAGATGCCGGTCTGCATGAGGAAGAAGCTCTGCACCCCGTAGGTGAGGGCGGCGCTCAGCAGCATCCAGCCGAAGAAGGACAGCTCCAGCTTGAGGAGCTCCCAGGTCCAGCCCTGCATCAGGTCCCTGCTGCGCTTCACCGCCGCCACGGCCCCCGACTCCGGGCTGTCCGCCAGCAGGTAGGGCGCCAGGGCGTAGCGCAGGGTGATGACCATGACCAGGGCCGACGCAGCGGTGCTGAGCAGGAACCCCATCCCCGTCATCATCAGGGGCAGAGTGAGGATGGTGGCCATCAGCAGCCAGCCCAGCACCCGGATGATGATCTGCATCTGCATGGTCACCACCGGGACCGCCACGGAGAAGCCCTGGGTCAGGGCGCTTATCCCCGGCTGCAGTCTCCGCACCGTCCACAGGGACCAGAGGTCCATGCCGAACTCCGCAATCCAGCTGTAAAACGTGTAGAGAATGGTGACAAACAGCCCCACAAAGCCCGGCCCCATGCCGGAATCTGAACCGAAGGGGAGAATCTGCAGCACCATGGAGACCAGGCTGGTCATGGCAAAGTAGACCAGCGCCACAGCCAGGAAGGGCGGCTTTGACGCCTTCATGGCCTCCCTGGCCTGGCGCTTCAGCTCCCTGCGGTCTATTCCAATTCTCATCCCGAACATTCCTCCCGTATTCTGCGGCGGCGCAGCCCGTGCCGCCCCCGGGGCGCCTACGCCCAGCGGTCCATGACCTGCCGCAGCTGGTCCGCCAGCCTGGCCAGATCCTTGTTGGGTCTGCCCCGGCTGCGGCTGATGAGATCCTGCAGCTGCTTTGAGACATCCACCAGCCGCATGTAGGCCGCGGAGGGCGCCGAGGCGCCGCCGGTGGTGCGCCGGCTCTCCAGCACCACGCCTCTGGCCAGCATCTTCCCTGCCGCCAGGTCGTAGACCTCCTGGTACAGAGGGGCGTGGGCGGCGTAGCCCCGCTCCTTCAGCGTGTTCGCAAACAGCTCCGTCACGTCGGAGTCCCCGTGGACCACAAACACCTGCTCCGGTCCTGGAGCGAAGTGGTCCAGCCAGTCCAGCAGGTGGTCCCGGTCCGCGTGGGAGCTGAGTCCCTTGAAGTTGACCACCCGGGCCCGGACGGCGATCTCCTCCCCGAAGAGCTTCACGGACTTGGCCCCCTCCAGGAGCCGGCGTCCCAGGGTCCCCTGGGCCTGGAAGCCCACGAAGACCACGGCGCACTCGGGGCGCCACAGGTTGTGCTTGAGATGGTGGCGGATGCGCCCGGCGTCGCACATGCCGGAGGCGGAGATGATCACCTTGGGGGCGGGGTCCGCATTCAGGGCCCTGGACTCCTCGGTGGTCTGGACCAGGGTCAGCCCCTGGAAGGAGAACAGGTTGTCCCCGCTCTGGAGCACCCGGATGGCATCCTCGTCCAGATAGCCGTGGAGGTTGCCGGAGTATATCTTCGTCGCCTCCGCCGCCAGGGGGCTGTCCACGCATACGGTGAACCCGGGGCAGCTCTTCACCAGGCCCCGGTCCTTGATCTCCCGGATAAAGTACAGCAGCTCCTGGGTGCGGCCCACCGCGAAGGAGGGGATGATCACGTTGCCGCCCTTGGCGAAGGTCTCGTCGATGAGCTCCGCCAGGGCCTCCGTGTAGCTCTCCGGCACCTCGTGGTTCCGGTCCCCGTAGGTGGACTCCATCACCACGTAGTCCGCCGTGTCCACATAGGAGGGGTCCCGGATGATGGGCTGGTCCGTGTTCCCCAGGTCCCCGGAGAAGACGATCTTCTTCTCCGTCCCGTTCTCCTCCAGCCACAGCTCCAGGCAGGCGGAGCCCAGCAGGTGCCCCGCGTCGGTGAAGCGCACCTTCACCCCCTCGCAGAGGTCAAGGATCTCCCCGTACTCCACCGTCTTCAGGTGCTGGAGCGCCTCCTCCGCATCCTCCACGGTGTACAGGGGCTCCACCGGAGGCTGGCCGGCCCGCTTGCCCTTCTGGTTCTGCCACTGGGCGTCGCTCTCCTGGATGTGGGCGGAGTCCCGCAGCATGATGCCCATCAGTTCCCCGGTAAGCCGGGTGGCATACACCGTGCCCTGGAACCCCTCCTTTACCAGCAGGGGAATGCGTCCGGAGTGGTCAATGTGTGCGTGGGTGACCAGCACATAGTCGATGTAGTTCGCAGCAAAGTTGAGGGCGTTGCCGTCGTGCTCATCCCGCCCCTGCTGCAGCCCGCAGTCGATGAGAATCTTCTTCCCTCTGACCTCCAGGCAGTGGCAGCTGCCGGTGACGGCATGGGCAGCTCCGAAAAAACTGAGTTTCACCGTCCCGCCTCCTCTCTCATTTCTGTACTTTCATTATACACGTCCGCCGGGGATTTTTCCACAGATTTCTGCCGGTTCCCCCGGCGGTCCCGGTTCCCGGGAGGAGCCCTTCCCGGCCCGGCGGAGACCGGCCGGAGGGGCTTCCCTCCCTCCGGCAGAGGCAAAAAAATTTGCCGTACCCGCAAAAAAGCCTTCCTTTTTCTACCGGCAGGGATTAAAATAGGGACGAGTTGGCATAATCTGATGAAGCCCCGCAGGTGCGGGGCAGCACCGGCAGAAAGGAGAGAACGGTCACGTTCAAGCTGAAACACAAAGCCGGACTCCTGACCAAGATTCTGGCACTCGTCCTGCTTGTCTATCTGGTCAGCTCTTTTCTGACACTCCGGGGACAGATCCAGGATGCGGAGGCTGAGAGGGAAAGCCTGACGCAGCAGGTGGAGGACCAGCAGCTGGAGAACCAGGAACTGTCCGAGACGGTGGAGAACAGCGACGACCCCGAGACACTGGAGAAGGTGGCCCGGGAAAAGGGCTATGTGAAGAAGGATGAGATCCTGATCTACGACGTAGCCGGCTGAGGGTGGACTCCTGCGGGCGTTTTTGTGTGTGGCGCCCGTGGAGATATATTGATAGGGAGGATATTTCGGTACTTTATGGAGCTTACTGTTGGAGCCATTGTGGAAGGAAAGGTTACAGGCATAACCAAGTTCGGTGCATTTGTCGCTCTGCCGGACGGCCGCTCCGGTCTGGTCCACATCTCTGAGATCGCATATTCCTACGTGAACGAGGTGACCGACTACCTGCAGGAGGGACAGCAGGTCAGGGTCAAGATCATCGGCATCGACAGGGAGAACCGCATCAACCTGTCCATCAAGCAGGTTGACCCGCCCCCGCAGCGCCGGCCGTACAGCCGGAACGGCGACAGAGGGGGGCAGCGCCCGTCCGGCGGAGGTCCCCGCCCCGACCGGGGCCGGCCCACCGGGTATGTGCGGCAGGCCCCCAAAGAGCCCTCCGACTTCGAGGACCGGCTGAAGCAGTTCATGCAGTCCTCTGACAGCAAGCTCTCCGAGCTGCGCTACATCGAAAAGAAGGGCGGAAGCCGCCGCGGCGGCCGCCGCTCCTGAGCAGAAAAGCCTGCCGTATCCCGTGCGGCAGGCTTTCTCATGTCAAAAAAAGGATGGCGCCCTCCGGAGAGAGCGCCGCCGCTGCGCAGGAAGAGAGGGAACCCGACCCGCATCAGCGTATTGGTTGAGCCTTTACAAAAATACCATAAATTGGCAGCCGCGTCAAGATGCAAGTTTCATCTCTTTTCTGCCCGGCAGAACAGGAGGCATACCATGCTTATCATCAACGGCACCGTACACACCATGGACGGCCCCGTCATCCCCTGCGGCTACGTGCGCACAGCCGGGGACCGGATCGCCGCCGCCGGACCCATGGAGGACTGTCCGGCCTCCGGGGAGGAGACCATAGACGCCCGGGGCGGGCACATCCTCCCCGGTCTCATCGACGCCCACTGCCATCTGGGCATGTTCGGGGACTCCCTCCGCTTTGAGGGGGAGGACGGCAACGAGATGACAGACCCCTGCACCCCCCAGCTCAGGGCCGTGGACTCCATCAACGTGCGGGACCGCTGCTTTGAGGAGGCCCGGGCGGCCGGCGTCACCACCGTCCTCACGGGGCCAGGCTCCGCCAACCCCATCGGGGGCCAGTTTGCAGCCATCCGCACCGCCGGGCGCTGGGTGGACGAGATGGTCCTCCAGGCCCCCTGCTCCATGAAGATGGCCCTGGGGGAGAACCCCAAGATGATCTACCACGGCCGCCACGAGACCCCCACCACCCGCATGGCCTCCGCCGCCGTGATCCGGGAGAACCTGAGGAAGGCCCTGGACTACGGGGAGAAGCTGGATAAAGGGGAGAAAACGGACCGGGACTTCAAGCTGGACGCCCTTCTGCCGGTGGTGCGGAGGGAACTGCCGGTGCACATCCACTGCCACCGGGCCGACGACATCGCCACGGCCCTGCGCATCGCCCGGGAATTCAATCTCCGGTGCGTCATCGTCCACGGCACGGAGGGGCACCTCATCCCCGAGCTCATCGCCCGGGAGAAGGTGCCTGTAATCACCGGACCCAGCCTCACGGACCGGTCCAAGCCGGAGCTGTCCGGCAAGTCCCTGGAGACCCCCGCCGTCCTGGCCAGAGCCGGAGTCAAGGTCGCCATCTGCACCGACCACCCGGTGATCCCTGTTCAGTACCTGCCCCTCTGCGCCGCCCTGGCTGTAAAAGGGGGCATGGACCCGGAGGAGGCCCTGGCCTCCGTCACCATCCGTCCCGCCGAGATCGCCGGTCTGGACGGGGAACTGGGCTCCCTCACCCCGGGCAAGCAGGCGGACGTGCTGGTCACCGGCGGCAGCCCCCTGGACGTGCTGTCCCCTGTCATCGCCGTCCTCTCCCGGGGGGAGCGGATCGCCTGAGGGGCGTCAGACCCTTCCCGGGGAGAAAACCCAGGCGGAGGCACATCCCGTGCCCCCGCCTTTTTCCTGTTCCTGCGCCTATTCTTCTTTTGAAACCTGTATGGTGAGCCGGTCGTAGGTCATGCTGACCCCGAAGCGCTGGAATGCGTCCCGCACCTCCTCCTGGAGGGCGAAGTAGGCGTCCCAGTAGTCGCCGCTGGCCACCCAGGAGCGGGTCTCGTAGACAATGCTGCTGCTCTGGTACTCCCGCAGGTGCACAGTGGGGGCCGGATCCTTCCAGATCTGGGGCACCCGGCTGACGGCGTCCGTCAGGGCGGCGATCACGTCCTTTGTGGCGTCGTCGTAGGATGCGCTGAAAGTCAGGTCCATCCGCCGCTTCCCCAGGGAGCTGTAGTTTGTAATCCGGGCGGAGGAGACCTGGCTGTTGGGCAGGATGACCTCCTTGTTGTCCACGGTCACCAGGGTGGTGTAGGACAGACCCACGGCCGCCACGGTGCCCTCCGTGCCGTCGATGGAGACGTAGTGGCCCGGCTGGAAGGGCCGCACCGCCAGCAGCACGATGCCCCCGGCCACGTTGGCCAGGGTGTTCTGCAGGGCCATGGACACGGCCAGGCCGGCCACGGACAGGAGGGCGATGATGGAGGTCATTTCCGCCCCCATGGAGCCCAGCACGCACAGGGCCAGCAGCAGCCACATCAGCACCCTGGCTGCCAGCATGCCGTACCGCTGGACGGGTTCCGGGATGCTGGAGCGCTGCAGGGCTTTGGAAATCAGCCTGGTGGCGATCTTGATCGCGGCCACGCCGATGACCACCAGGAGCACAACCCGGATCAGGGTCTCCCAGGAAAAGTTCTTCAGGCTGATGCCCTTGGCGGCTTCCCCCAGCACCTGATCAATGCTGCTTGACAAGTCTTCTTCGCCTCCTGTGCAAATCCATGGAAAAACCGGCGGCTCTGCCTGGCTGCGTGCAGGGCTGCCGGTTTCTGTCAGCCGGGAAGCTGATGTCCGCTCTCGATGTGCGCCTTCAGCCTGCGGAAGCTCTCCGCGCTGATGTCGTGCTCAATCTTGCAGGCATCCTCTTCCGCCAGGGTGCGGCTGACCCCCAGGCTCACCAGCCAGTCCGTGAGCAGCCGGTGGCGCTCATAGATGGCCTGAGCGATCATCTCTCCGCTCTCCGTCAGCCTGAGGCTGCCGTCCTCGTCCATGGTCACGTGACCGCTGGCCCGCAGCAGGGACATGGCGCGGCTGACAGAGGGGCGGCTGAACCCCAGCTGCGCCGCCACATCCACTGAGCGGACTGTACCCTTCTTCTCCCGGAGGATCAGGATCGCCTCCAGGTAATCCTCACCGGACTGCCGCAGCGCCATGCCGGCAGCCTCCCTTCTCTCCTGACTGTCCTATGCGTTCATCTGCCGGGTGCGGGACAGGTTCATGGTCCCGTCCTGCATGCGGTTCAGCTTGTCAAGGCTCTTCCCGGTCCCCAGGGCCACACAGGAGATGGCGTCATCCGCCACATGGGTCTCAATGCCGGTGTGGGCCTCCACGAGGCGGTCAAAGCCCCAGACCAGGGAGCCGCCCCCGGTCATGATAATGCCGTTGCTGGAGATGTCCGCCACCAGCTCCGGGGGCGTGCGCTCCAGGACGGAGTGGACCGCCTCCAGAATCAGGTTGGAGACCTCCTCGAAGGCCTCGATCATCTCGCTGGAGGAGACGGTGAACACCCGGGGCAGCCCCGTCACCAGGCAGCGGCCCTTGACGTCCATGGTGATCTCCTCGTCCCGGGGGAACACGCAGCCGATCTTGCGCTTGAGCTCCTCCGCCGTGCGGTCCCCGATGAGCACGTTGTGCTTCCTGCGGATATACTTGACGACAGCTTCATCAAACTTGTCCCCTGCCGTCTTGATGGACTCGGACACCACACAGCCCCCCAGGGAGATGACGGCGATGTCCGCCGTGCCGCCCCCGATGTCGATGACCATGTGCCCCTCCGGCTGAGTGATGTCAATGCCTGCCCCGATGGCCGCCGCAACCGGTTCCTCGATGAGATAGGCCCGGCCGGCGCCCGCTTCCCGTCCGGCATCCACCACGGCCCGCTCCTCCACCTCCGTGATCCCGGAGGGCACGCAGATGAGCAGCCGGGGCTTGAAGAGGGAGAAGGTGGTCACCTTGCGGATGAACTCCTTCAGCATCCGCTCCGTCATGTCGTAGTCCGAAATCACCCCGTCCCGCAGGGGGCGCATGGCCACGATGTTGCCGGGGGTCCGGCCCAGCATGGCCTCGGCCTCCGTGCCCACTTTCAGCAGGCGGCCTGTGTTTTTGTCCATTGCCACTACGGAGGGCTCCCGGAGGACAATTCCCTTGCCCTTTATATAAACCAGAACAGAGGCGGTACCCAGATCGATGCCGATGTCTTTTCTGAACAGACCCATATCTTGATCCACCTTATATGACTTAAATTCTTGAGGCAGCGGCTGCACCCCGCGAAATGCCGTCTGCCCTCTTCTTATCGCAGTCCCCCCTTCCGCCACAGTCCATGCTGCATGCAGAGACGTTCCCCTGTTCCTGCGCCGCCGTCTCAGGCCGCCGGCCCGAACAGCAGCTTTTCTGCGTTTCCTCCAAGAACCGCGTTCTTCTCCTCCTCCGTCAGGGAGGAGGCTCTGATCTTCTCCAGTTCCGCCTTCTGGTCCCCCCAGGGACTGTCCGTCCCGAAGTAGACCCGGTCCGCCCCGAACAGGCGCACCATGCGGACAAACTGCTCCTCCCCCATCATGGGCAGATCCTCCGGACGCCAGTATCCGTCATCCAGAGGGGTCAGGGAACCCAGAGAGAAGGAAGTGTCGATGCAGGCTCCCGTCTCCGGCAGCAGCGCCTCCACTTCCTCCCAGTTCCGCCAGCCGCCCATGTGGGCCAGGATCAGATGCACGGGACCTGTCTCCCGCAGGGCATGGGCCGCCATCTCCGGAGAGCAGCGGACCGCCCCGGGGTACCCCACATCCAGTCCGGCGTGGGCTGTCACAGCAAGACCCAGTTCCCCGCACCGGTCCAGAATCCGGAGATAGCGGATGTCATCCAGGTCTGTCTCCTGGTAGACCGGGTGGATCTTGATCCCCTTCAGACCCAGGGAGGCAATCCGGCCCAGCTCGGCCTTCCAGCCGTCAAAGTCCGGATGCATGCATCCGAAGGATATCAGTCCCCGGTCCCTGTACTCCCCGCAGAGACGGACCGAGGCGTCGTTCACATGGGGCACCTGGCGGGGGGTGGTGGCGACCGGCATCACTACGGACCAGTCCACCCCCGCCTCCGCCGCCCTGGACGCCAGCCCGGCGCTGGTTCCGTCTGAGAAGGGTCTGGTGTGGGACAGGGCCTGGAGCTTCTGCACCGTGGCAGCGGCTATCCTGTCCGGGAATGTGTGGGTGTGCATATCTACAGTCATTACAGACGAAGTCTCCTTCAAAAAAACCTGTGGCACTCCAAAGAATACCACAGGCGCTGTTTTATGTAAAGGGCTTTTGCTTATTTCGCTTTTTCTCCCAGAGCCCGTCTCTGCCTGACCACCACCTTCTCCTCGTAGCAGGAGAAGGCGTCGTCCACCAGGCGGCGGTCCGGCTTGGGGGTGATCAGGGAGACCACAGGCACGATGACGAGCCCCATGATCATGCAGAATGCTCCGGCGTTGATGGGGGACTGGAGCAGAGCGGGGAGCACGGACTTGGCGGGGGAGATGACCAGGAGCATGAACACGGTGGAGAAGATGAAGCTGCACCAGACGGAGATCTTTGAGGTGCCCTTCCAGTAGAGGCCGTACAGGAACGGGGCCAGGAAGGCGCCGGCCAGGGCGCCCCAGCTCACGCCCATCAGCTGGGCGATGAAGGTGACGCTGGACCTGTACTGGATGATGGCCAGCACCACGGAGATGCCGATGAACACCACGATCAGGCAGCGCATGATGAAGACCTGCTTCTTCTCGTCCATCTCCTTGATCACATGGCCCTTCAGCAGGTCCAGGGTCAGGGTGGAGCTGGAGGTCAGCACCAGGGAGGAGAGGGTGGACATGGAGGCGGAGAGCACCAGGATGACCACCACGGCGATGAGGATGTCCGGCAGGCCGGAGAGCATGGTGGGTATGACGGAGTCAAAGCCCTTGGCGGGCACCCCGTTGACCACGTCCATCCGGTCGGCGAAGAGGCGGCCGAAGCCCCCCAGGAAGTAGCAGCCGCCGGCCACCACGATGGCGAAGACGGTGGAGACCACCGTGCCGGTGGAGATGGACTTCTCGCTCTTGATGGCGTAGAACTTCTGCACCATCTGGGGCAGACCCCAGGTGCCCAGGGAGGTCAGCAGCACCACGCCCAGCAGGTTCAGCGGGTCGGGCCCGAAGAAGGATGCAAAGACGCCGGGGGCGGAGGCGTTGGGCCCCGCTGTCTCCTCGGCGGTGACCGCCGCCAGACCCCGGAGGGCCGCCAGGAACCCGCCCTGGCTGTGGAGCACGGCGGCGATGACGGCCACGATGCCCACCAGCATGATGATGCCCTGTATGAAGTCGTTGATGGCGGTGGCCATGTAGCCCCCGGCTATGACGTATACGCCGGTGAGAATCGCCATGACGATGACGCAGATGGAGTAGTCGATGTCAAAGGCCATCTCGAACAGGCGGGAGAGCCCGTTGTAGAGACTGGCGGTGTAGGGGATCAGGAAGATGAAGATGACCACGGAGGCGGCGATCTTGAGGGCGCTGGAGCCGAACCGCTTGCCGAAGAACTCCGGCATGGTGGCGGAGTCCAGATGCTGGGTCATGATCCGGGTCCGGCGGCCCAGGACCACCCAGGCCAGCAGGGAGCCGATGACCGCGTTGCCGATGCCCGCCCAGGTGGCGGCGATGCCGTACTTCCACCCGAACTGTCCCGCGTAGCCTACAAACACCACAGCGGAGAAGTAGGAGGTCCCGAAGGCGAAGGCGGTGAGCCAGGGGCCCACGTTCCGTCCGCCCAGGACGAAACCGCTGACGTCGGTGGCGTTCTTCCGGCAGTAGATGCCGATGCCCACCATGACAGCGAAGAAAACAACCAGCATGATGATCTTGACAGCCATACAAATCAGTCCTTTCCGCAGCCGCGGCGCCAGTGCAGTTTGCCGCTTTGCGCTGTAACAGTTTAACGCAGGAAAGTGCCCCTGTCAACAGGGCAGTTTGAATTTTTTCCCAGTCCTCCTCCGCCCCTGAACTCCAGCGCCGCTGCCCCGGAGTTTCCAGTCTCAGATGGGGTTATTCCCCCCGCCGGTCCGCTTCTGTACACCGGTGCGTCAGTGCACCGGTGTACCGCTCTCCCGGTCTGATGGTGCAACAGGAGTATAAAGAGAGGGACCGGGAGGGCAAGTCTTTGTTGACTCTGCACACAGAATGTGCTAATCTGTGGCTGAGAAAAGGGCAATCTGCCAGTTCCGCCTGAAGCACCGGCCGCTGACCGGTCCCCCTGGGTGCAGGGGGCTCGGTCCGGCCTTCTGCTTTCTCCGGGGCGGCGGAGGGTCCCTGAGCGCGAGCGAGATGGAAGAAGAACCAGAAAAAGGAAGGGATGAGTCAAGTCATGGCAAAAGAAAAGAAAACACGAAAGGTGCGCCCGCCGAATATCGTTGAGGCCCTGATCCCCATTGTGGTCATGATGGGCCTGATGATCTACGGACTGAACTTCGGCACCTACGGCGACGCCCACATGCCGCTGATTGTATCCATTGTCGCTGCCTGCGCCGTGGGTTGTTTCTGCGGACACAGCTTCTCCGACATGCTTGCCGGCATGCTGGAACGCCTGAGCTCCACCATGGAGGCCATCCTGATCCTCTGCACGGTGGGTCTTCTGGTGGCGTCCTTCATCATGTCCGGCACGATCCCCGCACTCATCTACTACGGTCTGAAGCTTCTCACTCCGAAGCTCTTCCTCCCCGTGGGCTGCCTCATGTGCGCCGTGGTCGGTCTGGCCTGCGGCTCCTCCTGGACCGCCACCGCCACCGTGGGCATTGCGTTCATGGGCATCGGCGCCGGCCTGGGGATCAACCCCGCCATCACCGCCGGCATGATCATCTCCGGCGCCTACGTGGGCGACAAGTTCTCCCCTCTGTCCGACACCACCAACCTGGCTGCGGCCGTCTCCGGCACCGGTCTGTTTGACCACGTGGCCGCCATGGTCTCCACCACGGCCCCCACCATGGTCATCGCACTGATCCTGTACACCATCATCGGCCTGGTCACCGGCAACGGCAACTACGACCCCACCATCGCCAACGACCTCCAGGCCGCCCTTGCGGAGGGGTTCAACCTCAACCCCCTGGTTCTCGTTCCCATCATCGTGGTCATCGGCGCCTGCATCCTGCGGATTCCGGGACTGATCGGAATTGCCATATCGGTCGTGACCGGCGTCCTCTTTGCAGTTGTATTCCAGGGCATTCACGACCTGAGCACCATCTTCGACATTCTCCACTACGGCTACACCTTTGACACCTCCAACGCCCTGGCCAGCGAGCTGCTGAACAGGGGCGGCATGGACGGGTCCATGTGGACCATCAACCTGGTCATGCTGGCTGTGGCCTACGGCGGCGCCCTGGAGCGCTGCGGGTGCGTGGAGACCATATTCGGCGGCCTGAAGAAGCATCTGAACAGCGTCGGCAAGCTGATTCTCGCAACCATGGCCACCTCCCTCTTCTGCGACGCCGCCATGTGCGACCAGTTCCTGGGCATCGGCGTCCCGGCCCCTCTGTATGCTGAGAAGTATGACGAGCTGGGCCTGGCCCGCAACATGATGTCCCGCACCCTGGAGGACTGCGGCACCCTGTGGGCCGTCATGTTCCCCTGGACCGGATGCGGCGCCTACCAGATGAGCACCCTGGGCATCTCGCCCTTCCGGTACTTCCCCTTCGCCTTTGTAAACCTGCTCAACCCCATCTACGCCTGCATTACAGCCTTCCTGGGGCGCAACATCTACTGGGCTGACGGCTCCTACACCAACCTCCTGGGCAAAACCAAAAAAGGCAAGGAGGCCGGCGCCCCGCCGGAGGCCCACGAGACTGCCCTCAGGAATCTGGCTGCCCTCCGGGCTGCCGGCAAAGCCCCCATCCCGCAGTAATCCAAACTGAGAGGACTGGTTGTCCGTGCGTACTGACCGACTCCCCTGGGAAGACGACTCCACCGTCTATGAGGCAAAGGAACTGAAGCCCCGGAAGCCCTGGGTCACAAAGGCCTGCTGGGTCATGTGCTTCATTCTCATCATCGGCGGCCTCATCACCCCCTACCGCATAGCCATTGTCTTCGGCGTCCTCTACATCCTGGTTCTGCTGATGCAGAAACATGTGGCGGTGACCAGCCGGGGGCTGGAGATCTTCTACCAGATGCGCATCACCACCAGCACCATGCTCTGGACCTGGGAGGAGATCGGCTCCGTCATCCGGGAGGACAGGAACCACCCGGAGCTTGTGGCGCTCCACTTCGGCCGGGAGGCCACCGTCAAGCGGTTTTTCTTCACCAGGGAGGACTCCAATGCCATCATGAAGCTGGCCCGGAAGAAGAACCCGAAAGCGGAGGTCAGGGACGCACAGGAGAGCGAAATGAAGGGCTACGCCAAAAGTCACTACTGATTTCTGCCTCCCCGGCGTCTTCCGCAAAGGGCGCCGGGGAGTTTCCATCATTAAGAGAAGGGAGTTCATCACCTTGAAACTGAAGGTCCTGCGCGCCGACCCCGCCGGCAACATCACCCTGTTTGTTCTGGACCCCGTCCCCCGGGAGGAGCGGGGCCCCCTGGCCGAGAAGCTCATGACCCGGCTGGACCTGGGGATTGAACAGGTGGGCTACCGCTGTCCCCCGCCCCCGGGGCTGGACGGCTGCATGGAGATGGCGGGGGGCGAGTTCTGCGGCAACGCCACCCGGGCCTGGGGCTTCTATATTGCCTCCCAGGGGGGCGGCCTCTCCCGGGTCCGCCTGCAGGTCAGCGGCATGGACCGCCCTGTCTGGGTGGATGTGGATGCGGACGCCGGCACGGCCCGCTCCGAGATGCCCCTGCCCCTCTACGTCCGAAGCCTCCCCTCCGCCGGCCGGAACGCGGTGCTGGTCCACCTGGGAGGCATCGCCCACCTGGTGGTGGACACCGCCCCCTCCATGGACTTCTTCCTGGGGGCGGAGCCCCTGCTGCAGCAGATCCCGGATCTGGACGCCTACGGCGTCATCTTCCTCCACGAGGGCCGCATGACACCCCTGGTCAAGGTGCCCGCCGCCGGCTCCCTGGTGTGGGAGGGCAGCTGCGGCTCCGGCTCCCTGGCCGCCGCCGTGGCCAGAAGCATGAGCGCCCCCGACGGGCTCTTCCGCCTCCCCTGCGTCCAGCCTGCGGGCACCGTCACGGCCGAGGTGCTGCGGGAGAACGGAGAGATCACCGCCGCCTGGATCGGCGGCAGCGTCTCCCTGGGCCAGCCCTTTGAAGCGGAGATCTGACCCTCTTAATAAAGGCAGCCGGGTGACCCCCGGCTGTCTCCGTCCCTGCAATCTGATTTCTAAAACCAGATTTAATCATCAGGGGTATTGCGTTATGCCGCCGCAGATGGTATACTGCGAATATCCATGAAACTCACAGCCGAAAGGAGCGGTCCCCATGTCCCAGCCGGAATCTGCTGTTCTCCACAGCCATCATGCCAGACACCCCCGGGAGGTGCGGGATCCCTATGACGGTCTGCGCCCCTGGTCCGCCATTACCCACGGCATCGGGGCAGTGCTGGCGGTAATTGGAACCGTCGCCATGGTTCTCCACTGGCACGGCTCCCCTCTGGGGTTTCTCCCCTTTGCGGTGTACGGCCTGTCCATGTTCTGCCTCTATCTGGCCAGCACCCTCTACCACTGTCTCAGGACCGGCGTCACCGGACGGCTGGCCCTGAGGAAGTTCGACCACGGCTCCATCTACCTGCTGATAGCAGGCAGCTACACCCCCGTCTGCCTCACCGCCATGAAGGACAGCGGGGGGCCGCAGATGCTGGTTCTCGTCTGGATCATCGCGGCGGCGGGGATCGCCCTCACCGTCTGCAGTCTCAATATTCCCCGCTGGCTCACCAGCGCCATCTACCTGATGATGGGCTGGATGGCCGTCTTCATGGTGAAGCCCATTGTGAAGAACCTCACCACGGAGTGCCTGGTCCTCCTGGTGGCAGGGGGGCTCCTGTACACCGCAGGGGGCATCCTCTATGCCGTCAAGTGGCCCGGCCGGAACAACCCCCGGTTCGGATGCCACGAGATCTTCCACGTATTCATCCTGCTGGGCAGCGTCACCCACTTCTTTCTCATGTACCGCCTGGAGACTCTCTACGGCTGAACACAGAGCGCCGGACCCTCCTCCGGCGCTCTTCTTCTGCTCCGGCTTTCCCCCTTGCGCCTCGCCCCGCCTCTGCTGTATAATTCAAATGCTGCAGATCTGGAAAGAGGAGGGGCCGCCATGCTGCTTGCCATCGACATCGGCAACACCAATATCACCTTCGGGATCATCAAATCCCAGAAGATCGCCTACGAGGCCCGCATCGCCACCGACACGCTGAAGACCTCCGACCAGTACGCAGTGGAGATCAAGAACATCCTCTCCCTGTTTAATATCCAGCCGGAGGACCTCTGCGACTGCATCATCTCCTCGGTGGTGCCCCCGGTGCTGAACGCCGTCCGCACCGGCGTCATGAAGATCACCAGCACCCAGCCCATGGTGGTGGGACCCGGCATCCGCACCGGTCTCAACATCCAGATGGACAGCGCCTCCCAGGTGGGGGCAGACCGGATCGTGGTGGCCGTCGCCGCCCTGTCGGAGTACGACCCGCCCCTGTGCATTCTGGACATGAGCACCGCCACCACCATCGAGGTGGTAGGAAAGGGGAACACCTACCTGGGCGGATGCATCATGCCGGGGCTGCGCATCTCCCTGGACGCCCTCACCTCCCGGACCGCCCAGCTGCCCGGCATCAACCTGGACATCCCCAAGCGGGTCATCGGCAAGAACACCGTGGACTCCATGCGCAGCGGCATCATGAACGGGACGGCGGCCATGATCGACGGCATGCTGGACCGGGTGGAGGAGGAACTGGGGTACTCCACTACGGTTATTGCCACAGGGGGCATCGCCCAGTTCGTCATCCCCCTCTGCCGGCGGAAGATGATCCTGGACAAGGATCTGCTGCTGAAGGGGCTCTCCGTCCTCTATCAGAAGAACAGGCGGGACCGCCGCTGATATCATCCGTTCTGCGCCTGGCCTCCGGGCCGGGCGCTTTCCTTCTCCGGACCGGCGGGTTGACGTCCCCCGGTTCCGCCGGTAAAATGAGAAAAAACGCTCCGCAGCACGCAGCCGGGAGCAGAAAGAGGCTGGAAATGATACAGGTCCATGATTTCACCTATCCCTCCTCCGACGGCATCCATGTCATTATGGGCCGGGAGTGGGTGCCGGACCAGGCGCCCCGGGGCGCCGTCCAGATTGTCCACGGCGTCGCAGAACATATGGGCCGCTATGACACCCCCGCCCGTTTCCTGGCTGAGAACGGCTTCTATGTCTGCGGGGAGGACCACCTGGGCCACGGCCGCACCGCCGAACAGAGCGACAGGAAGTTCGGCTTCTTTGCCCCCGAGGGGGGCTGGGACTTCCTGGTGAAGGACATCCGCAGGCTGATGGAACAGAAGAAGGCGGAGCATCCCGGCATCCCCTATGTCATCCTGGGGCACTCCATGGGCTCCTTCCTGGCCCGCACCTTCCTCATCCAGCATCCCGGGGAGGCGGACGCAGCTGTCATCTCCGGAACCGGTCAGGAGAAGGCCGCTGTGGTGGCCTCCGGCCGGGCCCTCGCCTCCGCCTTCTGCCGCATCAAGGGACCGGACTATGTCAGCGGCCTGGTATACAGCCTCTCCCTGGGGGCCTACAACAAACCCTTCGAACCGGCCCGCACCCCCTCGGACTGGCTGAGCCGGGACGAGGCCGTGGTGGACGCCTTCAATGCCGACCCCCTGTGCTCCTTCAAACCCACGGTCTCCATGTTCCGGGACATGCTGGGCGGCATCCAGTTTATCGGAAAGCCGGCAAACATCGCAAAGATGGACAAAACAAAGCCCATCCTCATGATCTCCGGCGACCACGACCCGGTGGGCTCCATGGGGAAGGGCGTTGAAAAGGTGTACAGGCTGTTCAAAGACGCCGGCATCCAGAACGTCACCCTGAAACTGTACCCCGGGGGCCGGCACGAGATGCTCAACGAGATCAACCGGGAGGAGGTCTTCAGCGACCTGCTGAACTGGCTCCAGGCGGAGGTCCTGAAATGCCCCTGACCCTGGTCAGCTTTCCCCCGGACAGCCCTGCGGACGCAGACCGCCTCAACAGGGTTCTGAACAAGGTCCTGGCGGGGCGGGAGGTCACCCTCAGATCCGGCGGGGAACTGGACGGTCTGCAGGGGCAGACTCTTCTGTTCGCTCTCCCCCTGGGGGAGACGGGGATCTCCCTGTCCCTGGTTCGAGCCCTGAAAAGGCTGCGGACGGAACCGGAACTCCTGAAGGGGTGTACGGCGGGAATCGTCACCGACTGCAGTTCCCCCCTGTACTCCAAGTCCGCCTCTGCTGACCTGGTCTTCGCCGCCAACCTGGCGGGCTGCGCCTTCCTGGGCCGGCCCCTGGTGGAGGCAGCCGGCAATCTGGCAAACTTCACCGTCCAGGCCAGGAACCTGGGCACGGACCGGCCGGGGGCCTACGCCGCCGCCGTCAGGGAACTGGCTGACCGGCTGGAAACGGAGGTCTTCCCCCGCAGGGAGGGAAAGCCGGAACTGCTGGTGCTCCACGCCTCCACCCGCCGCACCTCCAACACCCTGGACCTGTGGAGCAGAGTGGAGGAGAAACTGGAGGGCAGGTTCCGCTGCACGGAGATGGGGCTGCGCAACGGCACCATCTCGGACTGCTCCGGCTGCCCCTACACCATGTGCCTCCACTTCGGGGAGCGGGGCGGCTGCTTCTACGGCGGCGTGATGCAGGAGGAGGTCTACCCCGCAGTCCGCTCCTGCGACGGTCTCGTCATGCTGTGCCCCAACTACAACGACGCCCTCTCCGCCAATCTGACCGCCTTCATCAACCGCCTGACGGCCCTCTTCCGCCAGACGCGCTTCTACGACAAGGCCCTCTTCGCCATCACGGTCTCCGGCTACTCCGGCGGGGACATGGTGGCCCGGCAGCTGATCTCCGCCATGAACATGAACAAGTCCTTCTACCTGCCCCCGGCCTTCACCATGCTGGAGACAGCAAACAGCCCCGGCGAGGCCCTGGCCCTCCCGGGGATCGAGGCGCGCACCGCCCGCTTCGCCTCCTCCATCTGCCGTACCCTGCTGGCGCAGGA
>CAYYHY010000013.1:0-26884 GCA_964471855.1 uncultured Oscillospiraceae bacterium
GCTGGCTGAAACGTAATACCTGTCAGAAGCTGTCCTGGAAACCGTTGCATTCTTCAGGGTCCATCCGTCCGGTGCAGTCCGGTGAATGTTTGCACGCAGCACGCCGGTCTTCGGCAGCTGAATGCAGCCCATCGGAGACCCGGCTTTGACCGGGAGCAGCACCTTTATGTTGCCGTTGGTGAAGTTCGCTGTATAGGACTGTCTGCCTTTCCTGCTCTTTAACTTCAGCGGTCCGGCGCGTCCTTCAAAGAAGTTCTGCCGGGCGCTGTCCAGGGCAAAGAGGCTGTTGGTCAGTGCAAACTTGCCCACCTCGCGGAGTCACGGGAACTCGTCCTTCCAGATCTGGTTGCACCAGTTGTTGAGACCGGTCTTTGACAGGGACCCCATGCCGGCCAGATAAAGACCGTCCTGCATTTCCAGTCCCATGTTGAAGACCTTTCTGGTGCAGCCGAATGTCTGGGCCAGAGTCACCTTCTGCTCCTCAGTTGGATAGACGCGATACTTGATGGCGCGGTGAAATTCCATAAGTTCAGGCATCCGGGTCACCTCCTGTCTCTCGAACACGATACCACATCAGTGGTGAGAATGCAAGCACCTAAATAAGGCACCAATTATGTCCCAATACAAACATCTGTATGGCCGCCTGACCCGGCCTTAAAAGGCCGAGAATGCGGCGGCCAGATATTCAAGCTCTCCGATCTGGTCCTGCTGTACCACAACAGCAGCTGGCTGGTTTCGGGGAAGCAGAAATGAGCAGACAGAGGGAGACCAGGCAGCCAGTTCTGGCGGCGCCCTCCTCTCGGCTGCAAGCAGCTGGGAATCCCCGCGCCGCACTCCTGAAGGAAGCGCATCGTAGACAGAAGGCCGGAAAAGCAGACGTTACAGCAGATGCCAGCGGTTTGTCATGGCGTTTTTCCAAGGCAGTCGGATAATGTGCAGTCCCGGTCGGAAAAACACTATCCCGCTCTGCAGGCCGGACCCTATAATAAGGTCATCGGCAGTGAAAACCGGAAGGAGAGGAATCATCATGCACGACACCATCGTTCAGACATCCAGCGGCAAAGTGAAGGGGCACCTGCGGGACGGCATCATCGAGTACCTGGGGATCCCCTACGCCCAGCCCCCTGTGGGGGAACTGCGCTTCAAGAGGGCCCGCCCCGTCACCCCGTGGGAGGGGGTCTTCGACGCTGAGAAGTACGGACCCGAGTCTGTCCAGTTCGACGAGGGACAGCTGAAGGGCAGCGAGGACTGCCTGACCGTCAATATTCAGCGCCCCGCAGAGGGCGAAAACCTGCCTGTCTTCGTCTACATCCACGGAGGCGGCTACAATACCGGTGCCTGCAATGTCCCGCTGTACAGCGGCCGCACCTTCGCCGAAGAGGGAATTGTATACGCAGCCTTCCAGTACCGGCTCAATGTGCTGGGCTTCTACGATTTCACAACGTATCCCGGCTGCGGGGACTTTGAGAGCAACTGCGGTCTCTCCGACCAGATTCTGGCCCTGAACTGGCTTCATGAAAACATCGCTGCCTTCGGCGGCGACCCCGGCCGCGTCACAATCTGCGGCGAATCCGCCGGCGGTGCATCCGTAGTCAACATGCTGGCCTGTCCCGGCGCAAAGGGCACCTTCCAGCAGGCCATCGCCCAGAGCGGTCTTCCCAACTGCGTAATGACCCATGAGACCGCCCGGGAGAATGTGGACCTCTTCCTGGAGGGGATGGGCTGGACGGAGAAGGATCTTCCCCGGCTCCGCACGGATGATCCCTTCACCTTCCAGAAGGGCAACAGCTATGTGGCCGCCCGTCACCAGTACAAAAATCCCGGCATGTTCCTTCCCGGTCCTGTCCAGGACGACCTGCTGCCTGTGCGTCCCATCGACGCCATCCGTGCCGGAAGCGCAGCCGGCATACGGCTGATAATCGGGAGCAACGCCCATGAGGGCACCACCTTTGTCCATCCGGAGGAAACCGGATTCCCCAACAGCTGGGCCATGATTGCCGACATGTTTGAGAAAAACGGCAACATCGCCGCCTTCCCGGACATAATCCGGTACTATCATCCTGACGCTGCCGCATACCTGAAGCAGTTCAGCGAAAAGGGCAGCAAGTTTGCCGCAGAGACCTCATCAGACGCCCCTGTCACCGTGGTTGGCGCTCCCTTCATCGACTTCGCCACCGACTATGCCTTCCAGGTTCCTGCCATCAAGGTGGCAGAAGGGCAGAAGCAGTACACCCCGGATGTATGGATGTACCGCTATGAGCTGGTCACAAAGTCCGGAGAGGCCACCGGCCTCAAGGCCTCCCATGCCTTCGACCTTCCTGCCATGTTTGGCAACAGGGACTTCCATTTCTCCAGGTTTATCTTTGACGGAGAGCCTGAAGATGTGGTGGACAGCATTATCCGTGAGATGCACGGCGCCTGGGTCCGGTTTACCAGGACCGGTGACCCCGGCTGGCCCCGCTTCGAGGGAGATGTCTCCCCCATTCGCATCTTTGACCGGACAACACGCACAGAAACCGCAGACAGAAGAGAGCTGATGAGAGTCTGGGATGATCTCCGGTTCTACGAAGCCTGACTTCTGCCCTGCCCGAAAATCCGGCGGTGTCCGGACAAATATAGCGAAAACAGCGCCATGGAAGGTTTCCCTCCCGTGGCGCTGATGGTCTGCAGAGCAGCTGACCCCGCTTCTCCTCCCTCAGCGGGACCGGCCGGCAGGTTCAGCCCTCACCCCTGATCCTGAGCTGCTGGGGCACAGTTCCCGGGCGGGGGCGGCGTCAGCCCGTTCTCCCTGATGAAAGCTTCCAGCTGCCTGGTGCGTGCCTCCGCTTCCCTCCGGCGCTTTGCTTCTCCAGCGCGGCCCTTCCGTTCCCTGACTGTCTGCTGGTGCATCCGGTACAGCTTCCCGCCGGGGCTGAGATCGACCTGCGCATTCTGGATTACGGTCATCTCCTCTCCTGTCTGATCCTCAAGCCCCCTGTAGGCATACAAATACAGCTTCCGGGTGATATCCAGCAGCCCGGAAACCTCGAAGTCATCCAGCACTCCGCCGGGTCCTCCTGCATCCACAAGAGCGTCCCGAATTCTCTCAGCATGCCTGCGGACCTTGTCCAGCAGCTGGTCAGGGGGAGTCGTGCCCACCTCATCCCAGTACCTGAGGATTTCGAAGGGGAGCAGCGGCAGCAGATCCCTGGCGTTGTCCTCGAAGCTCCTCGCCAGAAACTGCACATTGGGGATCTTGTATCTTTCGCAGTCCTCCGCGCGTCCTTCCACCCAGAGGGCGGGACCGACCTCCACCTCTGCTCCATCACCGGCGTCCTCCTCACTGAACAGGTAGAACATGCGGGGATCAGGATATTTCAGCAGCAGCCGATTCTCTTCCGTCCTGACTGTTCTCATGCAGTCGTGGAATATGTGATCGAGTGTCGTCAGAACCTGGCCGCAGTCGAAACAGGTCATGAACTCAATGAGGAAAACGCCCCGGATTCTCACTCCTGTGCCCTGCTCAAGACCCCAGACCTCAATAATTGAATCCGCAGGCTCGGTCTCGTCCATAAAGTCGATGTTCTCTGCGGGCCAGTGGATGACACTGCTGTCAGGATCAAAGCCGGCGCCGTACAGTCCATTGACAAGCAGCACCGCTGTCCGGTCTGAGAGAGCGGCAATGTCTCTGAAGGACTCGCCGAAAATCTGCTGAGGGTCACCCGCATCATCAGAAAGCGGTCCGTCTTCGGAGATCCTCAGATGTTCGACCCTGTCTGGAAGTGCCTTGACCAGCCGGTCCAGCGCTCTGTTTCCAAAATCCGGATCCCCGCAGCTGCCGCAGATCTCCATAAGCGCTTCCAGCATCTCTTCCTCCAGCACCCTGAGGCTGCCAGGGGGGTACCCGTCCTCCGGCTCCATTTCCTCAATCCAGCCAGCTGTCCGGCTGGCGGCATCTTCTGCCTTCCTGAGGCCTGCCGCGTAAGGCTGACGGGCAAGGATCTCATCGACTGCCAGGAGTTCCAGCATCGCAAGAGGAAGCACCTCTTCTCCGCTGCAGTCCTCCTTCAGATCCGCATACCTGAAGATTTGAATCTGAAATTCGCCGTCTCCGGGAAATTCCTCCAGCTCCTCCGGAAATGCGCTGCCCCCCAGGGTTATGAGCGCCACGCTGGGATGGTGCAGAACCCCTCTGGCCGTCAGCAGGGATACGTCTTCCAGTATGCTGCTGAGAACCGCATCCCCCGGTTCCATGGCGATGCAGAGCAGCCAGCGGTTCCAGTCTCTGTCAGTGGCGAGCCCGTAGCTCAGCGACAGCGGCGGACCCCAGTCCCCGCTGGAGACCGTTTCGAAGGCCAGACTGTCCTCATCCAGGACAGCAGCAGGGCCAAACAGGCACCTGATCAGTGCAGCCATGCAGCAGCAGCCCACCCTGCTGAAGCAGCGCCAGATTCCAGGGAGCAGCCCCGAAAGGCCCAGCCCGTACTCCTTCCAGTCTGCACCGCCCTGCTGTGCAGGACCGTTCCCGGGTTTCTTCTCCATGTCTTTTCCCCCTTATACGCAGATTCCGCAGAATAACATGTGGCTCCGCAGCCGTCCCGCACAGGTTCCGTACCGGGCATAAACAGGGAGACCTGCGTCACGGTGTCCAGCATAAGCAATGGGGAAATGCTTCCATGCGGATGCAGCATCCCAATGCATTATTCTGCCACAAACCGGGGCGCGGTACAGCCAATTTTAAGGAAATCTTTTCAGATTCGCAGAGCTTTCCTCGTCATGCCTCCGCACTCTGCGTCCGGGCAGGGGCGGGCAGATGATTCTGCCGCCGGCTGCCCCGGAACTTTCGCGTGCCCGCCGGCCAGATGTCCGCAGGGCCGGGGAGCGCGCTGCCGCTCTCCCGGCACTCCCCGGGAGCACCGCCAGCATCAGCATTCTGACACAGATCAGGCCCCGGCGCCAGTACCTGGCAGGAAGCCCGCAGGTATCCCTGAGGAATTCCGCGCCGCCTCGAACCGCTGTCTCAGCCCGGCCGGGCGGTGCCCGCCATTTGCTGAACAGAAAAGCCGGCTGTACCCAGCGGGTGCAAATCTGTGTGCGGGCGGCAGAGACCGTTCTGCCCGGGTCCCGGATGCGGCATCAGGCCCGGTCTGAAAAAAGAGACGGCCGCATCCGGCCGTCTCCTGCCATGTTCCTTCTCAGAGAGCATCTCCGCCCCCGTCTACGTCTCTGCTTTCTTCCTCTTCCTCTCCCTCTGTCATGTCAAGGGGGAACCAGAACCGGGTGACCGCTCCTCCGTCGCAGAAGAACTGGCATCTGGCCCTGCCTCCGTAGAGTATCCTGAGTCTCTGGAGGGTATTGCGCAGACCTACCCGGTCCCGCAGGCCCTCCATATCCTCCTTCTGCAGCGCCTCCAGGAGCCAGTCCGGGTATCCGGCGCCGTCATCCCGCACCGTAATGCACACTCCCGGCTCGCCGTCCTCTTCGCAGTACTTTACAGTCAGACGGATGACCGTGAACCGGTCCGGACCGATTGAGTACTTCACCGAGTTCTCCACAAAGTTCTGCAGGATCATGCTGGGGATGGAGATGTCCTCCACAAAGGGATCCACCTCGGTCTCATACCGGAACAGTCCCTCATAGCGCATGGCCTGGATGCCCATGTAGTCCTCCAGGTGCTTCAGTTCCTCCCGCAGAGGCGCAAAGTCATCCTGCGACCGGAGCAGATAGCGCATGTAGCATGCGGCAAAGCGCATAAGCCGCAGAGCGGAGGTGTTCTCTCCGCAGGTGACCATGTTGTAGGCCATGTTCAGACAGTTGATCATGAAGTGGGGCCGGAGCTGGTAGGAGAGATTCTGCAGCTTCGTCTTCTCTGTCTCCAGCTGCTCCTCGTAGACTGCAATCTTCAGGCTGCGGATCTCGCCGGTCATATGGTTGAACGCGGCATCGATCTGGCGGAACTCCCTGGAGTGCTCCCGGTCCTCATCGATCTTTGTTTCCAGGTCTCCCGCCTCCACACGGGCCATGGCGTCGGTCAGCCTGTGCAGAGGCTCCACCACCATTCTGCGGAGGATCAGGTACAGAAGAGGGACGCAGCAGGCCATGACTGCCGTGATGACCAGAAGATAGCGCTGAACAAAGGGCAGAGATGCCGCCGCCTCCCGCCTGTCCAGCACATCATAGGCGGCAGCCTGGCTTCTGGTGGAGGGCACGCTCAGCAGGACGCTGCCCCGTGGCAGTTCATCCCGGATCTGTTCCAGTTCCTCTGCGGTACAGTAGCCGGAGTTCTCCCCTCCCGGCAGGGGGAGCCGGTCCAGATTCAGGAATGCTCCCCCTTCGATCCCCCCGCTGCTGAAGCGGCGGACGAGATACCTCTCCTGCGCCATGTTCTCGCAGGTCCAGCCCTCTTCGCCGCCGGCATCCCGGTTCAGGCTGTCCCGCAGGGTCTCCTGCAGAGGCACCAGGCTGCTGTCCCGGACGTATATGTAGTCAAACTCCGTTGAGGGGACATGGACGAAAAAGCCGCTGGCATACTGGTAGTACAGCGCCGTCTTCTCAATCTCGCTGTGGAGAGAACCGGCCGCGTAGTAGAACTGAGGCCGGCTCCGGTCCGTGAGGTAAACTGTGCTGCTGCTGTAGTACACCAGAGAATTCATGTAGCTGGCCGCCAGGTCCATCTCCCGGTCGATCTGCTCCATGTTGTTCTCCAGCAGGCGGGTCCGCGCCTGGCGCACCTGCTCCATCCCTGAATTCAGGTACTGGAAATTGATGAAGCCGGAGAGGACAACGACAGGCATCATCGTCAAAAGCAGTACCAAAATGAGCCGCGACGTGATAGAATGTTGGCGGGTGTTTTTCGGCTTCACAGACAATCACCTCATGCACACCAGGAGGGAGGAAGGAACCGGAATGAATCTCCTCATCGTAGACGACGAACCCAATTCCGTTCAGGCCGTATCGGACATGCTGGACTGGCCGGCCATCGGCATCAGCCGCGTCTTCACAGCCCGTTCCGCGCGGGAGGCCCGCGCCCGCATTCAGAGCAGCCCGGTGGACATCCTCCTGTGCGACATCGAAATGCCCCAGGAGAGCGGTCTCGATCTGCTGGAGTGGGTCAACCGGGAGGGATTTGACATATCCTGCCTGTACATGACCTGCTACCCTGAGTTTTCCTATGCCCAGCGGGCTGTCAAACTGGGCAGCATGGCCTACCTGCTCAAGCCCGTCGACCCGGATGAGCTGAAGCGGGAGATCACCGGCGCCATTGCCAGGCGCCAGGAGATGAATCTGCTCCACTCCGCCCGGCAGATACTGGAGGAGAGCACCGACAAGAACTGCCAGCAGTTCTGGCGGGATCTCTTCTACGGGGAGTTCCCCTCAGACCGCAGCTCCATCCGCAGCCAGATCCAGCGCCTCCATCTGCCACTGGATCCGGACTGGCATTACTGCCCTGTGCTTCTGTCCGTCAGGCGCTGGAGCAGGTCCGGCGACGGCGAGGCGGAGGCCGCCGCGTACGGCCGCTATGCCGTCCACAATATTGCCCTGGAACTGTTTGACGGGGTCATGCGGGACATCTGCTCCTGGTACACGGTCATGCAGTTCGGAAAGAACGCCCAGGTGGCCCTCTGCGGCGGACCGGACGCCGCAGCTCTGGAGAGCGGATGCAGAAAGTTTGCCGAACAGTATCTGGAGGCAGAGCGCACCTGGCTCCAGATTCAGACCGTCTGCTGTGCCGGCCGGGCCCTCCCTGCGGAGGAGACCGCCGGAGAGATAGAGGCTCTCCTGCTCCTGGACAGCAGCAGTCTGAAAAATCAGGACCTGGTGGTCCACACTGCAGAGCCCCCCGCGCCGCAGCGCCTGGAGCCCAACCTCATCGAACTCTTCGACCGCTGGAATGCCCTGCTGGAGGGGGAGCGGTTCCGCGACGCCGCCGCAGAGATAGACAGCTGTCTCGCAGACTTCGCCAGCGACCGGACCTTCACCCGCAGGCGGTTCATCTACTTTCTCAACAGCTATGCCGGCCTGCTGACAGGCTATGCAGAGCGGCACCACTTCCCTGTCTCCCTGCTCACCTCCAGCCCGGAGGATGCGGACTGCTTTGAGCGCTCGGACCAGAGCCTGGACGAGATGCGCGCCTGGGTCAGCCGCTCCCTGCAGCTTCTGGAGGCGGAGAACGCCCGCAGCAGCCAGGACCCGGTCACAGCCACCAGGGTGTTCATCGAGGATCACCTTGCTGACGAGATGGACGTATCACAGATCGCGGAAAACGTACACTTAAACCAGGACTACCTCACCCGCATCTTCCGCAGGGAGACCGGCTTCTCTGTCAAGGGATATGTGGTGAACCGGCGAATGGAGAAGGCCAGGGAGCTGCTGGAAACCAGCCGCCTTCCCATTACGGACGTGGCCTTCCAGGTTGGATACGGAAACTACACCAGCTTCAACCGCAGCTTCCGCAAGGTTTTCGGCGTCTCTCCCCAGAGCCTGCGCAGAAGTTCCGGCTGACTCCGGTCTCAGCATATCAGAGCCGTTTCTCCGCTTCAAGGCTCCAAACCTCAGTGGTCGGATAAGGCAAAGTATTGGTTGCATAACGACAAGGAGGTGTCTTCCGACATGCGCCATGCCCGGCGGTCTGCCGCCGTGCTTCTCTCCCTGCTCCTGCTGCTCGCCGCCTGTGCGGCCCCCTCGGATTCCCGGTCCGCCCGTCCTGCCCCCCTCACGGACACCGGGCTGCCGGAACTGGTCTTTCCCCTCATCGTCTCCGGCGAGGCCCCCTCCGGTCTGGACCTGATGCAGGAGCAGATGAACGAATATGTGGCAGAGAAGCTGGAAATCACCATCCGCTTTATACCGGTGGACATCTCCTCCCTGGAGAACTACTACCTCCTGCAGAAATCCGGCACCGGCCAGACGGATTTCATCTGCCTGCTTCCCGCTGCCTCCCAGCTCTCTGAGATTGTGGCGGCCGGGCTGGTCCTCCCCCTGGACAGTCTGCTGGACCGGTACGGCCGGGGCATCCTGGAGGCAGCCTCCGAAGTCCTGGAGACAGGCCGCCTGGGGGGAGAGCAGTACATGATTCCGGCAGTCAAGGACGTATACACCATGGGCACCAGCATCGAGTTCTCCGCCGCCCTGGTGAAGAAATACGGCTTTGACATCACCTCCGTCCGCACTCTCGCCGACCTGGAACCCATGCTGGAGGTCATCGCCCGCAGCGAGCCGGACGTGGTCCCCTTTGCCGGGGATCCGGAGGGCTTCGGATTCACCCCCCTGCTGGGTGGGTACGACAGCCTGGGGGACACGCTGGGCGTGCTCAATCTGGCAGAGGACAGCTCCCTGACTGTGGTGGACTGGTATGAGACGGAGCGGTTTCACTCCCTGGTCTCCCGGATGCGGGACTGGTATCTGAAGGGCTGGATCGCCCGGGACACCCTGACCGACCAGCAGTCTGTCACCCGCATGCTCCAGCAGGGGGAGGCCTTCTGCAGCCTGGGAACCATCATGCCCACCGGGGACCAGGGCACGGACCCGGACAACCCCTCCGGCCTGGTGGAGATCCAGCTCCCGGACCTGCCCCAGCTCCTCAGCACCTACCAGGCGGGTCTGGAGGGGGTGTGCATCTCCTCCTCCTGCCGGTACCCCGAGAAGGCCATGGAGTTTCTCAACCTTCTCTACACGGACCCGCATGCCGTCAATCTGATGGAGTACGGCGTGGAGGGCGTCCACTACACCCTCACCCCCGAGGGGCGGGCGGACACCGGCGGGAGCCGTTTCCTGCTTTTCGGTCAGCCCCTGAACCAGACCCTCCGCCTTCCCAGTGACAGCGGCGGGGACGCCAGCGGAGCAGAAACTGAGGCCTTCCGCAGGCGCAGCACGGTCTCCCCTGCTTTCGGCTTCGTGTTCGACTCCTCCCCTGCGGCCCGGGAGGTGGCCCTGTGCCGGGCTGCGGTGGAGCAGTACTTCTCCGTCATCGACTGCGGATGCGTGGACCCGGAGACAGAACTGCCCCGCTTCATCGCCGCTCTGAAGGAGGCCGGCATCGATGCGGTCGTCGCAGAGAAGCAGCGCCAGCTGGACGCCTGGGCGCAGCAGTGACCGCAGTGCAGAACCTCCGCATCAGACCGGACCTCCCTGCCGGAGGTCCGGTCTTCTCTTCCCTGCTGTCCGCGCAGGTTATGGCGGTGCTTGTGAAATATGCACAAATATTATGATTTCCCGGGCACCGGCCCTCGGAAAATCGGAAAATTTGCACTGCCCGTCGGAAAACTGCTTTTCCACGGTCTGCCGGCGGATTATAATGACAAGGCATACAAAATGAGCGGGAGGTCTTTCCTATGGAGCGCAAATTCCCCAATCTGTGCAAGCCCATCACCCTGGGCAAAACCACTTTCCGGAACCGCATGTTCTCCGCTCCCATGGGCGGCACGGACATCACCAACGACGGCTGCATCGGACCCAAGTCCGTCGGCTTCTACGAGCTGCGGGCCAAGGGCGGCGCCGGTGCCGTCACCATCTCCGAATGCATGGTTCACCCCGCTACAGACGGCTCCCATGCATACCACCTGGACGAGAGCATCCTCAACTCCCTGGCCTGCGCCACCTACGCAGCAGACGCCATCCGCCGCCACGGTGCAATGCCCTCCCTGGAGCTTTCCCACTCCGGAATGTTCGCCGGGACGTACATGACTGACAAGAGCAAGCAGAAGAGCATGAACCAGTGGGGTCCCTCCGACACCACCCGCCCTGACGGCGTGCCTGTCAAGGCCCTGACGAAAGAGATGATCGACGAGATCGTCGCTGCCTACGGCCACGTCGCCGGACTGGCGAAGCGGGCCGGCTTCGAAATGCTCATGGTCCACGGCGGTCACGGCTGGCTCATCAACCAGTTCCTGTCCCCCATGTTCAACCACCGCACCGACGAGTACGGCGGCTCCCTGGAGAACCGCTGCCGCCTGGCCATCGAGGTGCTGAAATCCGTCCGTGCAGCGGTGGGGCCTGACTTCCCCATCGAGTTCCGCATGAGCGGCGCCGAGTTTGTGGAGGAGGGCTATGACCTGGACGAGGGCGTCCGCATCGCGCAGATGATCGAGCCCTACTGCGACCTGATCCATGTCTCCGCCGGCACCTACCAGAAGACCTTCGGCATCACCCACCCCTCCATGTTTACGGAGCACGGCCGCAACGTGTACCTGGCGGCCGAGATCAAGAAGCATGTGAGCAAGCCCGTGGCCACCATCGGCGGCCTCAACGACCCCGCCCAGATGGAGGAGATCATCGCCTCCGGCAAGGCCGATGTGGTCTACATGGGCCGCGCTCTGCTGGCCGACCCCTACCTGCCCAGCAAGGTCATGGCCAATAAGGACGAGGACATCGTCCGCTGCCTGCGCTGCTTCACCTGCATGGCGGAGCGTGCCGCCACCTCCACCCGCCGCTGCACCGTCAACCCCGTCATCGGCCGGGAGTGCGAAGGCGACGTCATCTATCCCGCCCCCGTAAAGAAGAAGGTCCTGGTGGCCGGCGGCGGCCCCGGCGGTCTCTATGCCGCCTATACCGCAGCGAAGCGGGGCCACAGGGTCATCCTCTGCGAGAAGGAGGGCGAACTGGGCGGCATCCTCAAGAGCGAGCGGGCCCTCCCCTTCAAGTATGAGATGTACCTCCTCTCCGGCACCTATGCAAAGATGTGCCGGGACGCCGGCGTGGAGATCCGTCTGAACACCGAGGCCACGAAGGAGTACGTGGAGAACGAGGCCCCCGATGCGGTCATCATCGCCGTGGGCTCCGAGCCCCTGATTCCCCCCATCCCCGGTCTCCGGGGCGGCAACGTGGTTGTGGTCAACAACTACTACCTTGAGAAGGACAAGGTGGGCGACGAAGTGGTGGTCATGGGCGGCGGCCTGGCCGGCTGCGAGTGCGCCATCCACCTGGCCATGGAGGGCAAAAAGGTCAGCCTCATCGAGATGCGCGACATGCTCGCCCCCGACGCCAACGTCCGTCACCGTCCCCTCATGCTCCGGCGCATGGAGGAGCTCTCCGGCAGCCTCACCGTCCTCACCGGCTATACCGCAAAGGAGGTCACGGCAGAGGGGGTCGTCTGCACGACAAAGGACGGGGAAGAGGTCCTGGTCCACGGTCCCAGCGTCATCTGCGCCCTGGGCCAGCGCTCCCGCACCGCGGCGGTCAGCGACCTGCTGGACACCGCTCCCTTCGTCCGCGTCATCGGCGACGCCGCCAAGGTATCCACCATCACCAACGCTGTCTACTGGGGCTACCACGCCGCTCTGGACATCTGATATCCCTGCTTTCCAGCCCGGACTGCACCTGCGCGCGGTCCGGGCTTTCCCTGTCCCCCGGAGAGAAGAAATCTCCCCCGCTCCGCACAGGAGCAGGGGAGACAGGCATATGGGTTTCAGTTCTGGATGGGCTCGAAGTCGGCGGCGCCGTGCTTGCACAGGGGGCAGATGAAGTCCTCGGGGAGTTCGTCGCCCTCGTAGATATAGCCGCAGACCTTGCAGACCCAGCCCTTCTTTCCGGCCGTCTCCGGCTTGGGCTTCACGTTCTTCTGATAGTAGGTGTAGGTCATGGTGTCCTTGTCGGAGATGACCCGGGCCTCGGTGACGGAGCAGATGAACATGCCGTGGGTCTCCAGGTCCAGGTACTGCTCCACCTTCAGGGACAGGAAGGCGTTGATGTAGCGGTCCAGGAAGAGGAGGCCGTTGTCGGAGCGGGGGAGATCGGTGCCGGCAAACTTGTCCACCGCCCGGCCGCTCTGGAAGCCGTAGGTCTGGAAGACCTTGAAGGGGGCCTCCACGGACAGGCAGTTCACATTGAGGATCCCCGTCTGGCGGATGATGTGGTAGGAGTAGTTGGCCTTGTTGATGTTCACAGCCACCCGGAAGGGGTTGTCCGTCAGCTGGCTCACGGTGTTGACGATGAGACCGTTGTCCTTCGTGCCGTCATTGCAGGTGACCACATAGAGGCCGTAGCCGATCTTGAACAGAGCCGTCATGTCGCTCTTGTTGGCGGTGGCCTCCCCGCGGGCCAGGTAGTCCATGCACAGCTCGTCGGCCAGGCTGTCGATCTGCTGGCGGCTGGTGTCGTTGAGGGCGGACATGATGTGCACCGTGTTCTTTGTGAAGGTCAGGTTCCTGCAGCCGGACAGCATGTTCTTCATGACCTTCACCGCCTGCGGCGCCCAGGAGCCGTTCTCCATCAGGGCCACTGTCCGGTTCTGGAAGTTCCGCTCCGTCAGGTGGTCAATAAAGGTGCGCATGAAGGGGAAGATGTCCGCGTTGTAGGTGGTGGTCGCCAGCACGATCTTGCCGTAGCGGAAGGCGTCCTCCACCGCCTCGGCCATGTCGTCCCTGGCCAGGTCGGTGACGGTCACCTTGGGGCAGCCCCGCTCCTTCAGCTTTGCCGCCAGAAGCTTCACCGCCTCCTTCGTGTGTCCGTACACGGAGGTGTAGGCGATGAGGATGCCCTCGGACTCCACGCGGTAGGAGGACCAGATGTCGTAGAGGTTCAGATAGTGGCTCAGGTTCTCCTTCAGCACCGGACCGTGGGTGGGGCAGATGATCTGGATGTCCAGACCGGCGGCCTTCTTCAGAAGCCGCTGCACCTGGGCGCCGTACTTTCCCACAATGCCGATGTAGTAGCGGCGGGCCTCGCAGTCCCACTCCTCGTCCACATCCAGGGCGCCGAACTTGCCGAAGCCGTCCGCAGAGAAGAGGACCTTGTCGCAGGAGTCATAGGTTACAATGACCTCCGGCCAGTGCACCATGGGGGCCGTCACAAAGGTCAGGGTGTGCTTCCCCAGGCTCAGGGTGTCCCCCTCCCCCACCACGATGCGGCGGTCGGCGTAGTCCGTGCCGAAGAACTGGTTCATCATCACGAAGGCCTTGGCAGAGGCGACGATGGTGGCGCCGGTGTAGATCTTCATGAAGTTTGCGATGTTGGCGGCGTGGTCCGGCTCCATGTGCTGCACCAGCAGGTAGTCCGGCTTTCTGCCGTTCAGAGCGGAGGCCACATTGTCCAGCCACTCATGGGTGAAGTTCCGGTCCACGGTGTCGATGACCATGGTCTTCTGGTCCAGGATCACATAGGAGTTGTAGGCCATGCCGTTGGGGACGACGTACTGCCCCTCGAAGAGGTCCACCTTGTGGTCGTTCACACCCGCATAGCGGATGTCTTTTGTAATGCTGATGTCCATTTTGCTCCTCCTTGCGCGCAGCATACGCAGACTGCCCACATTATAGACTGCAGAGGCGGAAAAAACCAGTACCCGGGTGTGTTTTTTCTCCGTTCCGTTGCCATGGCAACATACCTGCCCTCCGGGTGCGCGCATACTGTCATCAGAGGGGGAGAGCCCCGAAACTGATGACACTGCCAGGAGGAGATAACCATGAAACGGAAAATCATCGAAATCGACCAGGAGAAGTGCAACGGCTGCGGTCTGTGCGCCGGCGCCTGCCACGAGGGGGCCATCGGCATGGAAAACGGGAAGGCGAAGCTTCTCAGAGAAGACTTCTGCGACGGTCTGGGGGACTGCCTGCCCCAGTGCCCTGCCGGCGCCATCACCTTTGTGGAGCGGGAGGCAGCACCTTATGACAGGGATGCCGTGCAGTCTGCAAAGGAGGAGGCGGCCCCGGTTCAGCCCCCCGCCGGCGGCTGCCCCGGAACCCGTTTCCAGCAGTTCAGCCGCACCCCTGCGCCGCAGGACACCCCCGTCCCTTCAGGGGCCCCTGCATCCCAGCTGCGCCAGTGGCCGGTCCAGATCAGGCTGACCCCCGTCTGCGCCCCCTGCTTCCAGGGAGCAAAGCTGCTGGTTGCCGCAGACTGCACGGCCTACGCCTTCGCGGACTTTCACCGGGAGCTCATGCAGGGGAAGGTCACCCTGATCGGCTGCCCCAAGCTGGACGGCGTGGACTACAGTGAAAAGCTGACGGACATCCTCCGCAGCAATGACATCCGGAGCGTCACCGTGGTCCGCATGGAGGTCCCCTGCTGCGGCGGCCTGGAGGCGGCGGTGAAGAAGGCCCTGCAGAACAGCGGGAAATTCATCCCCTGGCAGGTTGTGATCCTGTCCGTGGACGGCCGCATCCTGGACCGGTGATTCCCGGTCCGTACAGTTTGACAGACTGCGCTTCCGGCTGGTAGAATGGTGAAAACCACATCCGCTGGAGGGTGAATCTTTATGAATGAGTATCTGGAGAAGGCCCGGGAGCTCCGGGCCCGCACCGATGTCCACTACAACTGCTGCCAGTCCGTCCTGGTGCCGTTCGCAGCCGATCTGGGGCTGACGGAGGAACAGGCCTGCGCCCTGGGCAGCAACTTCCGGGCCGGCATGCTCCACGGGGCCACCTGCGGCGCCGTCTCCGGCGCCTTCATGGTGCTCGGGGGACTGGGACTTCCCAGCAGCGAGGCCTCCGCCCTGCTTCAGAAATTTACCCGGGAGCACGGCTCCTCCAGCTGCGCAGAGCTGCTCCGCGCCTCCCGTGAGCGGGGGGAGGAGCGGAAGGCACACTGCGACGGTCTGGTCTATGAGATGGTGGAGGCAGTGGCGGAGATCAAGGCCGCAGCGGGACTCTGAGTCCCGGACCCGGCGCGGCTGTTCAGACAGCCGCCGGAACCTGCAGGAAAAAATGAAAAAGGGGTACGAAGCATGATCAAAAAACTGGATCCCGGCAGGGAACGCCGCACCATCAACTTCCTCGACAGCATCCGCTACTCCACTGTGACGGACCGCAGCGGCAGCCCTCTGGACCTGACCCTGTCCCTGATGGTCCAGAACGGCAACAGCGAGATGCGCCTGGCCAGCGGCCGGGATGACGAGGTCAGCACCGGCCGGCAGCCGGTCATCCTCTGGTTCAACGGCTTCGGCTGGCGCGGCGAGGACAAGAACATGATGGCGGCAGAGATGGAGTTCCTTGCCGAGCACGGCTTTGCCGTGGCCTTCGTATACTACCGGGGCAGCGGTCAGGGCGCCTGGCCCGCCCAGATGACCGACTGCAGAACCGCCGTGCGCTTCCTGCGCGCCCATGCGGACCAGTACGGTCTGGACCCGGATCATGTTGGCGTTATCGGCCGCTCCGCCGGCGGCCACCTGGCCGCCTGGATGGGCCTGAATCTGGACTTTCCGGATACGGATGAGTGGGCCGGCTTCTCCAGCCAGGTGCAGGCGGCGGTGGACATGTTCGGTCCCGTGGACCTGCCCTTCCTGGTGCGGATCACTCAGCAGCATATCAAACAGCCCGGCTTCCGCTGGAGCACGCTGGGCGCCTCCCACGAGGGCGCACTGCTGGATCTGGACGACAGCATGTCCGACGGGGAGATCCAGCGCATCTGCACTGCAGCCAGCCCCCTGTACGCCTCCAAGGAATCCGCCTGCCCCATGGCCATTCTCCACGGCGATCAGGACCCCGTTGTCCCGCTGGAGGTCAGCGAGCGCCTGTACAGCAGCCTGGTGGAGGCCGGTCTGGAGGACCAGACTGAGCTGTACATCCTGAAGAACGGCGGCCACGGGACGAGGGAACTGTTCCAGCTCTCCGTCAAGGAAGTCATTGCGGACTTCTTCCAGCGCAGGCTGAAGGGCTGATACATCTGACAGCAGTCCTCCGCTTCCTCACAAAGGTCAAAAAACGGTGCCCTCCGCCGGGAGGGCACCGTTTGTGTTCTGTCTGCAGAGCTGTCAGCTCAGGGTGTGGTCGCGGGTCAGCACGGGGTTGACGCCGATGGCCTTGCCGTTCTCGTAGAGATAGAAGCCGGCGCCGGTCTTGCGGCCGTAGAACCCGGCCGTCACCATCTTGCGCAGCAGGTGGGCGGGGCGGTACTTGGTGTCGCCCAGGTCCTCGTAGAAGACCTGCATGATCTGGAACAGGATGTCCAGACCGATCATGTCGGCCAGGGCCAGAGGTCCCATGGGGTGGTTGCAGCCCAGCTTCATGGCGGTGTCGATGTCCTCGACGGTGCCGATGCCCTCGTCCAGGATCTGGACTGCCTCGTTGAGCATGGGGATCAGGGCGCGGTTGACGATGAAGCCCGGCTTGTCCTTGGCCAGGATCATGGTCTTGCCCATGCGGCGGCCCACTTCCTCGATGTCGTCAATGATGTTCTGTGCGGTGCGGAGACCGTATACCACCTCAACCAGACGCATGACGGGCACGGGGGAGAAGAAGTGCATGCCGATCACCCGCTCCGGGCGCTTGGTCACTGCAGCCAGTGCGGTCAGGGAGATGGAGGAGGTGTTGGACGCGAAGATGGTGCTGGGCTTGCAGACCTTCTCCAGTCCCTCAAAGACTTCCTTCTTGGCGTTGAGGTTCTCGTAGATGGCCTCCACCACCAGGTCCGCATCGGCGGCGCCGGACAGACGGGGGTCGAGGGTGAGCCGGTCCATGCACTCCTGCATCTTCTCGGGGGTCATGGTGCCCTTGTCCACCATGCGCTGCAGACGTCCTGCGATGCCCAGCTTTGCGCGCTCCAGGGCCTCCTGGCTCTGGTCGTTCAGCACCACGGTATAGCCGCTGGTGATGGCGTTCTGGGCGATGCCGCTGCCCATCAGGCCCGCTCCAACGACAAAGATCTTTTCAACAGCCATAATTTTGAAACGTCCTTTCTTTATCCATATCCTGGGGATGAGAGGGCATCTCCTCTCTTTCACCGTCTATATTATCATCAGAATCATGCTGCTGTCCATACCAAACGCCCCAAAAAGTTGCCGGATGTTGTCCGCATCCCTTCTCAGAAACGGTTGAGCTCCGCGCTGCCGTCGTCCTGCCCCTTCTCAATGGAGATAACCTTAGCCCAGTATCCGTAGTTCTGGTCCACCTGTACCCAGAAGCGCTCCCCCGCCTTTCTGCCCAGCAGGGCTCTGCCCATGGGGGCCTCCCGGCTGATGAGGCCGTGGAGCACGTCCTGGCGGACGGTGGTGACCACCTGCCAGACCTCCTCCTCGTCATCCTCCTCCAGGTAGACGGTGACTTTGTCGTACAGGCCCACGGTATCCTCCGTGGAGCGGTCCTCGATCACCACCGCCGTTTTGATCATGTTCTCCAGGTAGCGGATCCGGCTCTCATTCCGGTTTTTCTCCTGCTTTGCCGCCTTGTACTCAAAGTTCTCGCTCAGGTCCCCGAACCCCCGGGCCACCTTCACTTCCTCGATGAGCTTCGGCCGCAGCGTCAGCCTGCGGTACTCCAGTTCCTCCTGCATCTTCTGCAGGTCCATGGCGGTGAGTTCGTTGTGCATCTGCTATGCCTCCCAGCCGGCCAGGTATGCCTCCTGCTCCGGCGTCAGTGTATCAATGGCCAGTCCCATGGCCGCCAGCTTGACCCGGCCGATCTGGTCGTCGATCTCCTCCGGCACACTGTACACCTTCTTCTCCAGCTGCCCCCGGTGCTTTGCCAGCCACTCCAGGGACAGGGCCTGGACGGCGAAGGACATGTCCATGATCTCCGCCGGGTGTCCGTTGCCGCCGGCCAGGTTGACCAGCCGGCCCTCTGCCAGCACGTTCAGGATCCGCCCGTCCGGCATGCGGAAGCCCTCCACGTTCTCCCGCCGGGGGAAGCGCTCCACGGCCGTCTCCGCCAGGGTCCGCACGTCCACCTCGCAGTCGAAGTGGCCGGAGTTGCAGAGGATGGCGTTGTTTTTCATCACGTCAAAGTGGCGCTTTACAATCACGTCCCTGCAGCCGGTGGCGGTGATGAAGATATCCCCCAGCCTGGCCGCCTCGTCCATGGGCATCACCCGGAAGTTCTCCATGGTGGCCTCCAGGGCCTTGAAGGGGTCCACCTCGGTCACGATCACGCTGGCCCCCAGGCCCCTGGCCCGCATGGCGATGCCCTTTCCGCACCAGCCGTAGCCGGCCACCACCACTGTCTTCCCCGCCACCACCAGGTTCGTGGAGTGCATGATGGCGTCCCAGGAGGACTGGCCGGTGCCGTAGCGGTTGTCGTAGTAGTGCTTGGCCTTCGCGTCGTTCACCGCCATCATGGGGCAGGGCAGGATCCCCGCCCTCTCCCTGGCCCGCAGCCGGTGAATGCCTGTGGTGGTCTCCTCGCAGCCGCCCAGCAGGCGGTCCCCGTACCCGGCGCACTTCCCGCCCAGCAGGCTGAGCAGGTCGCCGCCGTCATCCACGATCAGGTGGGGATGGCACTTCAGCGTCTCCATGAGCAGGTTCTCGTACTCCTCCATGGTGACGCCCCGGATGCCGAAGGTCTCAACCCCCAGCTGGGCCATGGCCGCCGCCACGTCGTCCTGGGTGGAGAGGGGGTTGCACCCCGTCAGGTGCACGTCGGCGCCTCCCTCCCGCAGCACCAGCCCCAGGTTTGCAGTCTTCGCCTCCAGGTGGACGGAGACAGCAATGGTCAGGCCCTCAAAGGGCCTCTCCCGCCGGAACCGCTCCTCGATTCCCCCCAGGGCGGGCATGAAGTCCCGGACCCACCGGATCTTCCGGAGACCGCTCTCCGCCAGGGACATGTCCTTCACAATGCTCACAGGAAACCCTCTCCTTCTTGACTGCAGATTCGCCGGTGCGGGTATCTTACCACAGGGGGCTGTCTTTGAAAAGGGGGCTTCCCCGCCCTCCGGACGCTGAATTCTCCCCAAAAACCCTGTAGACAGTCAGGAAAAAAGAGACTAAAATAAGGGGCACAAAGCAGAAACAGGAGGTGCACTTTTTGAAACGTATCAACGACTGGATCGACAGGTTCTCTCTGACCCATCCCAATTTCGGCATCTCCAATCTGATGCTCTACATCGGAGTGGCCAATGTGGCGATCTACCTCATCGATCTGTTCTCCCCCGGCATGGCTCTGAGCAGCCTGCTCTACTTTGACCGGGGGCTGATCTTCCACGGCCAGATCTGGCGGCTTCTGACCTTCGTCTTCATCTCGGAGAGCGGAGACATCCTGTTCAGGGGCAGCGGCATCCTGTTCGTAGCCATCTCCGCCTTCTTCTACTACTGGATCGGTTCCCTGCTGGAGAGCCGGTGGGGCACGGCCAAGTTCAACCTCTTCTACCTGAGCGGCATCCTGCTGAACATCATCTACGGGCTGGTCACCGGCTACACCAGCATGTACTATGTGAATCTGTCCATGTTCTTCGCCATGGCCACCCTCTACGGGGACGTGTACATCCGTCTGTTCTACATCCTGCCGGTCAAGATGAAGTGGGTGGCCTGGATCGACGGAGTCCTCTTCATCTGGTCCGTCCTCAGCAACCTGCTGAGAGGCAACCTGGTCGGCGCCCTCCTCCCCGTGGTGGCCATCCTCAACTACCTGATCTTCTTCCTCCCCTCCTTCCTGGAGGCCTTCGGACTGGGGGTGCGGAAGTCCAGGCACCGCCGCTCCCAGGAGACGGTAAACTTCAAGAAAGCCTCGAAGGATGTGCGGGAGCGGAAGGGATACCTCCACAAGTGCGCCGTCTGCGGCATCACCGACGCCGACGACCCCGACATGGAGTTCCGCTACTGCTCCAAATGCAACGGATACTACTGCTACTGCATGAAGCACATCAACAACCACACCCACGTACAGTGACTTTCCGGGCAGGCTGCCGCAGGGCGGCCTGCCTTTCTTCTGCATGGGCCGGCTGAAAGCCGCCTGCGCCTGTGATACAATGGGGGCATCTGTCCGGACGCGGTCCGGCCGGGCCTGAAACTGGACAAGGAGGATTTGTGCATGGAACTGTATTTCCGATGGGATGAGAACACCGCTGTGGTGGAGACAGACAGGGGGAAGGTCCGGGGATATGTCAGGAAGGACATCCTGGTCTTCAAGGGCATCCCCTATGCAAGGGCGCGCAGGTTCCACGCCCCGGAGGAGCCGGAGCCGTGGGAGGGTGTCCTGGACGCAACAAACTACGGCTTTGTATGCCCCCTTCTGACAAATGAGCACCCCACCGGGGAGCTCTTTGTCCCCCACCGGTACTGGCCGATGGACGAGGACTGTCTGAACCTCAACATCTGGACGCCGGGTGCGGACGGAGAGAAGCGGCCGGTTCTGGTCTGGCTCCACGGGGGCGGCTTCGAGGCCGGGTCCTCCATCGAACAGGCCGCCTACGACGGCCTCAGCCTGGCCCGGAACATCGGCGCGGTGGTGGTCACCCTCAACCACCGGCTGAACATCCTGGGGTACTTCGACCTCTCGGACTTCGGGGACGAGTACGCCAACTCGGGCAACGCCGGTACGGACGACATCATTGCCGCCCTGAAATGGGTCCAGGCAAACATCGCCCGCTTCGGAGGGGACCCGGACAACGTCACCCTCTTCGGCCAGTCCGGCGGCGGAGCCAAGATCACAGCCCTGCTGCAGAGTCCGGCTGCAGACGGCCTGTACTCAAAGGGCATCATCATGAGCGGCATCCTGGACGTGCTGGCGGACCAGACCGGCAGCGGCCGGGAACTGGCCGAGGCCATGATGGAGGAGATGGGAATTCAGGAGCGGGGCATCGAGGGAGTCCGCAGGCTGGAGACGGCGGACTATGCCTGCCTGGCGAAGGCCTATCTGAAGGTGCGGCACAGCCTGGCTGCCGCCGGGAAATACATCGGCTGCTGCCCCCATCCCAACAGCTTCTACGCCGGCAATCCTGTCATCCACGGGTTCCGCAGCGAGACAGCCGGCATCCCCCTGGTGATCAGCAGCGTGTTCGGGGAGTTTCTCTCCTTCGTGCCCCCCGGCACCCCCTGCGCCCGGAACGAGGACGACGTCAGGGCCGCCCTGGGGGACGAGGGGGCGGACGTCCTCCTGCCGCTTTTCCGGGAGGCCTACCCGGAGAGGCCGGTGCAGGATCTCCTGCACCTGGACTATCTCTTCCGGGAGCCCGCGATCCGGTACATCGCCCTGCGCAGTTCCCTCAACACGTGCACCTGGTCCTGCATCTTCAACCTGGACCAGCCGCTCAACGGCAGAACCACCCCCTGGCACAACTGCGACATCCCCTACGTCTTCATGAACCTTTCCCTTGTGGACTATGCCTGCGGTACGCAGGAGGAAAGCGGAAAATCCATCTCCATGGAGACATGCATGGCAACCCTGCTGGACGCCTTCATCCGCACCGGGGATCCCAGGACGGACCAGGTCGCCAGCTGGTGGCCCAGCACCCCGGAGGCCGAACATACCCTGCTCCTGGATGAGAACCCCAGGGTGCGCATCTCCTTCGACCACGCCCTGATCCAGGCTGCATCGAAGTATCTGGAGCCTGTGGTCCAGCGCGCCATGGAGGCGAGGAACATCCAGCACTGAGCCTGCGGAGAAAATCAGACCGCCATGCCCGTCCCCGGCGGGACAGCATGGCGGTTTTCTCCCTGCGGACCGGGGTTTCCGGTCCCGGCTCAAGCGGCAGTTTCCCGGTCTTCCGGGCAGAAAACGGGGGGCAGAATCTCTGCCGGGGAGCCCGTATTCTGTCATACAGGCGACGTAAAATTTCTTCCCGCCGGGAAGTGCGGTATTGACAAAGGACCTGTGCGCAATTAAGATGATTCGAGAATCGGCCGGATATCTGCAGATTTCCCCCGCCGGGAAGGAGAAAGACCTGTGACTGAGCGCATCACCAGCCGGAAAAATCCTCTTCTGGTCCGGGTCCGCAGGCTTCTCAGCCGGCGTTCTGCACGCCGGGAGGAGAATATTTTTCTGGGCGACGGCATAAAGCTGCTTCAGGAAGCAGTCAGATGGAACGCCCCGCTGGAGACGGTCCTCTGCACCTCCCCCGCCCTTCTGCCGGACCTGCCGGCGGAGGTCCGGACGGTGGAGATCCCTGAAGATGTCATGGCCTCCGTCTCTCCCATGGAGAGCCCCCAGGGGGTGCTCTTCCTCTGCCGGATCCCTCCCATGGAGCCGCCGGAAGTCCTGACCGGGGACCGCTGGCTGGTGCTGGACGGGGTCCAGGATCCCGGCAACACCGGCACCATCTGGCGCACCGCCGACGCCCTGGGCGCCGACGGCCTTCTGCTCCTCAGCGGCTGTGCAGACCCGTGGAACCCCAAGACCGTGCGGGCCACCATGGGGGCCTGCTTCCGCCTCCCCGTCTTCGAGACAGATGCTGCTGCCCTGGCAGACCTGCTCCGGCGCTCCGGCCTGCCCCTCTGGGCCGCAGCTCTGGACAGCGGTGCGGAGGACATCCGCTCCCTGGATCTGTCCCGCTGTGCGGCTGTAATCGGCAGCGAAGGCCGCGGGGTCTCCCCCCAGGTGCTGGCCCTGTGCCAGAAGACTCTGCGGATTCCCATGCGTCCCCGCTGCGAGTCCCTCAATGCAGCTGCGGCTGCGGCTGTCATCCTCTGGGAGATGGGCCGTCAGACCAGCCCCTCCCTGCGGTAGACTCCCTGCACCAGCGCCATGGAGACAAGCAGCATCCCTGCAAAGATGAGATAGGCCGGACTGTACCGCCCCGCCGCATCGGCGATGGTGCCGGGCATGGGTCCGAAGAGGAGCATGCCCAGGGTGTAGACCGCCGTCATGATCTGCAGCGGTCTCCCGTACCCGGAGCCGAACAGATCCTGGGTCCACTCGGAGAAGGCCATTACGGTCAGGGGCATCCCCATGGCAAAGAGCGTCACGGTGAGCGCCAGCACCGGCACCCCGCCCAGGGGCACCAGGGCGCAGAGCACGCAGGATGCGATAAAGCAGAAGTAAAAGAGGGCATTCCCCCGGTATCCTCCTGCCCTGTCGTAGACCTGGCCGCACAGCACCTTGCTGACGCAGAGGGCGGCGCCCAGCCAGGCGATCATGGAGGCCGCCGTCTCCGGCGTGAAGCCGGAGGAGGTAAAGAGGACCGTCAGATGGGAGAACCCGGGTCCGCCGCAGCTCCCCAGCAGCAGGGCAGCCAGGAGGAGCGCCGCAAACCGCCCCCCGGACAGGGTCCGCGCCTCCCCTTCCGCAGAGGGCATCTGTGCCTGCGTCTCCCGGCCGTACGGCTCCAGCCCCAGAGATGCAGGGGTGTCCCGCACCAGCATCCATACCGCCGCGGCGGCTGCCAGGAGCAGCACCCCCTCCGATGCAAAGGCCGTTCCCATGCCGAAGCGGCGGATGAGGGCAGTGAGGATCCCCGGCGCCAGCACCGTGGACACCCCGCTGCCGGCAGAGGCCAGACCCAGGGCCAGATTCCGGTGCTCCCGGAACCAGTTTCCAATCACCGCCGTCAAAGGTACCATGCCGCAGAAGCAGTAGCCGGCCCCCGTGAGAGCCGCCGCTGCGCAGCAGGCGGGAAAGGTCTCCGCCCGGGCAAAGCAGAGGCAGGAGAGCCCCGACAGGGCCACCCCCAGGGTCATGATCCGGCGCAGGCCGAACCGGAGGCAGAGCCTCCGCACTGCCAGCAGCGCCGCCAGGATAAACAGGCTGCGCACCGTGGAGATCCAGGAGATCTGCGTGTTTGTAAATCCCCGCTCTGAGATCAGGAACGGCTGGTATACAGAGAAGGCATTCACGCACAGGCCCATGCCGGAGAAGAGGCACAGGGCTCCCCCCAGACAGACGGTCCAGGCCCGGTGCAGACTCCGCAGCTTTCCCACAGCAACCGCTTCCTTTGCCAGTAATACAGTGCCGTATGGTACCACTGCAGAGGAATTTTGTACAGCACATTTTCTTTTCCGTGCCCCTGCCCCCTTCCGGCAGCAGCTGCGCAGGCGCGGAAAATGGAGGACATTGCAATCGTGTCAAGCAGTGCAAAAACCGACCTTGTCATTGTGGAGTCCCCCTCCAAGGCCAAGACCATCGGCAAGTACCTGGGTCCCGGCTACGAGGTCAAGGCCTCCATGGGGCATGTCCGGGACCTGCCCAAGAGCAGGCTGGGGGTGGACCTGGACAACAACTTCCAGCCGGACTACCAGCCCATCAAGGGCAAGGAGAACCTCATCCGCGAGCTGAAGGACGCCGCCTCAAAAAGCGGCAGGGTCTACCTGGCCACCGACCCGGACCGGGAGGGGGAGGCCATCTCCTGGCACCTGAAGGAACTGCTGGGAATCCCGGACAGCTCCACCTGCCGGGTCACATTCAACGAGATCACAAAGAAGGTCGTACAGCAGGCCATCGCATCCCCCCGGGCCATCGACATGGACCTGGTGGACGCACAGCAGGCCCGCCGCATTCTGGACCGGATTGTGGGCTATCAGCTCTCCCCCCTCCTGTGGCGGAAGATCCGCCGCGGTCTGTCCGCCGGCCGGGTTCAGTCCGTAGCCACCCGGCTTGTGGTGGAGCGGGAGGAGGAGATCCGGGCCTTCAAGCCCCAGGAGTACTGGACCCTGGAGGCCTCCCTGTCCCGCATTGCGCCCAGTGCCGGCAGCTTCAAGGCCCAGTTCTACGGCCGGGAGAAGAAGATGGAGCTGCACAGCGAGGCGGAGGCCGACGATGTCATCGCCGCCGCATCCGCTGCCCCCTTCACCGTCTCCCGGGTGAAGCGCCAGGAGAAGAACCGCTCCCCGGCGCCCCCCTTCACCACCTCCACCCTGCAGCAGGACGCCAGCCGCAAGCTGGGCATGACCCCGGCCCGCACCATGTCCATCGCCCAGCAGCTCTACGAGGGCGTGGAGATCACGGGCCGCGGCGCCATAGGTCTCATCACCTACATGCGCACCGACTCCCTGCGCCTCTCCGACGAGGCCGTCACCGCCGCCCGGGGCTTCATCAGCGCCCGGTTCGGAGAGGCCAGCTGCCCGCCCAAACCCCGGGCCTACAGGACAAAGGGCAACGCCCAGGACGCCCACGAGGCCATCCGCCCCTCGGACGTCACCCTGGTGCCTGACGACATCCGGAAGGATCTGACTGCGGAGCAGTACAAACTCTACCGCCTGATCTGGAGCCGCTTTGTAGCCTGCCAGATGGCCAACGCCGTCTACGACACCCTCTCCATCGACGTGGAGAGCGCCGGCTACATCTTCCGGGCCAGCCACTCCTCCCTCAAGTTCCCCGGCTTCACCGCCGTCTACGAGGAGGCGAAGGACGACGAGGACGCCGCCCCCCAGTCCCCCCTGCCCGACCTGAAGGAGGGGGAGCCTCTGAGCTGCGCCGGCATTACCAAGGACCAGCACTTCACTCAGCCCCCTGCCCGGTTCTCCGAGGCCACCCTGATCAAGGCGCTGGAGGAGCAGGGGATCGGCCGGCCCTCCACCTATGCCCCCACCATCACCACCATCCTCACCCGGGAATACGTGGTCAAGGAGGGGCGGGCCCTGCGGCCCACGCCCCTGGGCGAGGTGGTCACCCAGCTGATGAAGGACAAGTTTGAGGACATTGTGGATCCCGCCTTCACGGCGAAGATGGAAGCCCGTCTGGACAGCGTGGAGGAGGGGAAGGAGAAGTGGCAGGACCTGCTCGCCGACTTCTACCGGGACTTCAGCCAGGAACTGAACCAGGCGGAGGCCGACCTGGACGGGGAGCGCATCCGCATCCCCGTGGAGGAGACGGAGGAGATCTGCCCCCAGTGCGGGAAGAAGCTGGTCATCAAGTCCGGCCGCTTCGGCCGCTTCCTGGCCTGCCCCGGCTGGCCTGACTGCGACTTCACCATGCCGCTGGTGGTGGAGATGCCCGGCAAGTGCCCCCTGTGCGGCGGCCGCCTGTTCAAGCGCACCGGCAAGAGCAAGCGGACGGGGAAGCAGTACTTCTACTACTGCTGCGAACACCGCACCTCCAAGGAGGAGACCCGCACCTGCGAGTTCATCACCTGGGACGTGCCCACCAGGGACGTCTGCCCCGAGTGCGGCAAGACCATGTTCAAGACCTCCGGCAAGGGGGCCCACAAGAGCTTCTGCGTCAACGAGAACTGCCCCAACTTCACCCCCGAGGAGAAGCGGGGCGGCTGGCGGAAGACCACGCCCCAGGCCTCCTCCCCCTCGGAGGGGGAGCCCCCTGCGGAGCAGGAGCCCGCAGCGGAAACCCAGAAGAAGACCGCCTCCGGGAAGAGCCGCAGCAGGAGCACCGCCCCGAAGAAG
>CAYYHY010000014.1:0-26390 GCA_964471855.1 uncultured Oscillospiraceae bacterium
AGGCCCTGCGCAAGGACGTCCTGGCCAAGTGCTACGGCGGCGACATCACCCGCAAGAAGAAGCTGCTGGAGAAGCAGAAAGAGGGCAAGAAGAAGATGCGCACCCTGGGCACCGTGCAGCTGCCCACGGAGGCGTTCATGGCCGTCCTCAAACTGGACGAGGAGTGAGCTTCAGCCCGGAGGGCCTGCTCTCCGGGTTTTCCCGGGGCCGTGCGTTCATAATTTGTTCACGTTTTCTACTTGAATTGTTCACACATTGCTTCTAAAATCTGCCCTTGCCGGGGCGGGCTGAACCTGCTCCACTCCCCCTGCCCCGGCATTCATTCTACTGGCACAGGGATCCCCGGGGACCTGCCCCGGAGGACCCGCTCGAGGTGATTCTTTTTAAATGGAAGTTCTGATACAGATATCGCTCTCGCTGATCGTGGGACTGCTTCTGACCCGCGTGGCGAAAAAGTTCAACCTCCCCGCCGTCACAGCCTATCTGCTGGCAGGGGTGCTCCTGGGTCCCTTTGTCCTGGGCCGCCTGGGCATCCCCGGTCTCGGGTTCAACACCGGGGCGCAGCTGGAGGCCCTGAACCTGTTCTCCCAGGTGGCGCTCGGCTTCATCGCCTTTACCATCGGCAACGAGTTCCGGCTGGAACAGCTCAGGCACATGGGAAAACAGGCCATTACCGTCGGCATTGTCCAGGCCGTGGTCACCACCGCCTTTGTGGACATCGCCCTCATCGCCCTTCACTTTATCAGTCCGAAGGTGATCTCCATCCCCTCCGCCATCACCCTGGGGGCCATTGCCTCCGCCACCGCTCCGGCTGCAACCCTGATGGTCGTCCGCCAGTACAAGGCCAGCGGTCCCCTGACCAAGCTTCTGCTGCTGGTCGTGGCCATCGACGACGCCGTCGGTCTGGTGCTCTTTGCCGTCTCCTTCGGCATCGCCTCCGCCCTCCAGAGCGGTGTTGTCAACTTTGTGACCATCCTGGCAGAGCCTGCACTGGAGATTGTGCTCTCCCTGCTTCTGGGCACCCTGGCCGGATACCTGCTCTTCCTCATCGAGCGGTTCTTCTTCTCCGGAAGCAAGCGCCTGACCCTGTCCATCTCCTGCGTGCTCATCACCGTGGGGCTCTCCATGATCGAGTTCGACGTGGGCGGCGTCCACATCGGTTTCAGCCTTCTGCTGGTCTGCATGGCGGCCGGCACCGTATTCTGCAACATCTGCGACTTCTCCGAGGAACTCATGGGCCGCATCGACGACTGGACTTCCCCTCTGTTTGTTCTGTTCTTCGTCCTCTCCGGGGCGGAGCTGAACCTGCGGGTGCTCTCCAATCCCCTGGTGCTGCTCATCGGCGCGGTGTTTCTTGTCGCCCGCTCCCTGGGGAAGTACTTCGGCGCATACTGGAGCTGCAGCGCCACCCACTGCAACAAAATGATCACGAAATACCTGGGCATCACCCTGCTGCCCCAGGCCGGCGTGGCCCTGGGGATGGCTGTCACCGCCCAGCAGCTGGCGGACGGCGCCGTAATCCGCAACGTCGTTCTCTTTTCGGTCCTTGTCTACGAGCTGATCGGCCCCGCCCTCACCAAACGGGCCCTCACCGCAGCCGGCGAGATCAAGGCGGACGGGAGGACCAATTCCCGGCGCAGAAACACAGGCGTGCCCCTGTTCCACCTGGGCAGCGCCCCGAAACCCGAATAGGCACATGCACGGCAGGACCGGCGGGGCACAGCCTCCCGGTCCTGCTTTCCCTGTCTCCGGGGATCCCGGGTCCGGTCCATGCACAGCAAAAAGCGGAGCCGCCCGGAGACGGTTCCGCTCTCATGTCAGACAAAGATTCTGGTGTCCGCACGCCGGCCGGCGTACATCTCCTCCAGCTCGTGCTGGTGATACAGATAGCCCGCGTGGTCGAAGTACCTGGCCCCGGCGGGGCAGTTCTTGACGCAGGCGCAGCATTTAAAGCACCGGCCCACCCTTGTCACATCCTCCGGGTCGATGGAACCCAGGGGACAGAGCCGGGCGCACAGACCGCATCGGGTGCACCGGGCCGGATCCACCGCCGGCTTCGCCTTCAGGAAATCCCGGATCGGCTCCCCGTTCCGGTCCCTGGGGGTGTAGTAGGGGCGGAGCGGGTCACAGCCCTCCACCTCCACCGGCTTCTCCGGGAGGGTGTCCAGATTCCTGATCTTCTCCGCAGTCCTCTCCGCCAGGGTCTGCACCAGGGCCATGTCATCGCTGTCCGGCCGCCCCGCACCCAGCACCCGGGAGAAGGCGTGCTCGCCGGCTACCGCCGCCCCCGCCAGGGGCATGAATCCGTTCTCCGTCATCACATTGCGCAGCTCGATCAGACCGTCGTCGAAGTTCCGGTTTCCAAAGAGCACAGCGCATACGGCCGGAGTGCGGTCCCCCTTCACCCTGTCCCGGATGTAGGGCAGCAGCAGGTTGGGCACCCGGCCCGCATAGACCGGCACCCCCATCACCACCAGATCCTCCGGTCCGAAGGTCAGGTCCTTCTCCCGGGCCTCCGGCAGGTTGAAGCTGAAATCCTTCCGCTCCGCCCCCAGGCGCTCTCCCAGGGTATCTGCCAGCGCCCTGACGGTCCTCTCCGTGGTGCCGGTGGCGCTGAACCACACGGACCACACAGTCTGGATCTTCATCCCGGTCAGGCGTCCATGAAGTCCAGGGCGGACTCGGCGATGTACGCCTCCTTGGCGGCCCGGATCAGCGCCATGTGGGGCTGCCCCGAATGCACCTTCTGCGCATCCCGGTCCCGCCACTTCTCCACCAGCAGAACGCAGTCCTCATTGTCCGCCTGGACAAAGTAGTCGTACTGGATGCATCCGTCCTCCTGGCGGCACTTTCCCGCCACCTCAGGGGAGAGAACCGCCTTCAGGAACTGGTCCCGCATGCCCGGCTTCGCCCTGTACAGCACATTCACAACAAGCACAGCAATGCCTCCTGTCTGTCCGGCAGTCCGCTCAGGTCCCGTCCCTGCTGCGCCGGAAGGTGAGATACCCCTCCAGGATCAGGGACGCCGCCACGGCGTCTACCGTCTTCTTTCTCTTTTTCCCGTTCTTCCCCGACTCAAACAGAATGCGGTGCGCGTCCACCGTGGTGCGGCGCTCATCCCAGAGCACCGGCCGGATGCCGCAGGCCTCCTCCAGCTCTCCGGCAAACTCCCGGCACAGCTCCGCCCTGGGGCCCTCCGTCCCGTCCATGTTCCGGGGCAGGCCCACGGCGATCTCCGCAACACCGTTCTCCTCCGCCAGCCTGGCCAGCTCCGAGAGCACCTCCTCCCGGTGCCGGCTGTTGATGACCAGGGTGCGGCCGGTCAGCGTCCCCGTGGGGTCGGACAGGGCCACCCCCGTGTGGGCGTCCCCGTAGTCAACGGCCATGATCCGCATGTGCACCGCCTCCTGCACAGAAATTAAGAAAACCAGCCGTCTCCCGAAGGAAACCGGCTGGCTGGTCAGCTTCTGATCTCAGGCCAGAGCCTTCCTGGCAGTCTCAGTGAGCTGGGCGAAGGCAGCCTTGTTGTTGACGGCGAGCTCGGCGAGCATCTTGCGGTCGATGTTGATGCTGGCCTTCTTCAGACCGTGCATGAAGGTGGAGTAGTTCATCCCGTTCAGCTTGCATGCGGCGCTGATGCGGGTGATCCACAGGCGGCGGAAATCACGCTTCTTCAGCTTGCGGCCGGTGTACGCGTAAGCGCCGGACTTCATGACCGCCTGGTTGGCCATCTTGTAGTGCTTGGACTTGGCGCCCCAGTAGCCCTTGGCCAGCTTCAGAACCTTGTTTCTTCTCTTGCGCGTCATCATCGCGCCTTTGACTCTTGCCATTGCTGATTCCCTCCCCTTGTCTTACTTATACAGGATCATGCGCTTGATTGCGGGCTCGTTGGTCTTGTCGGCATAGGTGGTGCCGCGCAGGGCCCGCTTCAGCTTGGTGGTCTTGCCGTGACCGTTCAGCAGGTGGCGCTTCTTGGTCATGGCGCGCTTGACCTTTCCGTTCTTTGTGAGAGAGAAGCGCTTCTTGGCGCCGCTGTGTGTCTTGATCTTGGGCATGTCAGGTAAACTCCTTTACTGCTTTTTGCCTTCCCTGGAGGGCCTGGGGGACAGGAAGATGGACATGTGCCGGCCCTCCAGCTTCGGGCTCTTGTCCATCACCGCGATCTCGGAGCACTCCGCAGCGAACTTCAGCAGCAGCTCCCGGCCGATGTCGGTGTGAGCCATCTCACGGCCGCGGAACCGCACGGTCACCTTGCAGCGGTTGCCCTCATTCAAAAACTTCTGCGCATTCCTCAGCTTAACATTGAAGTCGTTGACATCAATGCCGGGGGACATCCGAATCTCCTTGATTTCCACCACGCGCTGATTCTTACGGGCTTCCTTCTCGCGCTTGGTCTGTTCGAACCGATACTTGCCGTAATCCATCAGCTTGCAGACGGGGGGTACGGCATTGGGGGAAATCTTGACCAGATCCAGGTTCTGCTCCTCGGCCAGGCGCAGTGCCTCCTTGGAGGACATGATACCCAGCTGCTGGCCGGTGGCTGAGATCAGCCGAACCTCCTTGTCCCGAATTTCTTCATTGGTTTGATGACCCTGTGTAGCGATGGGAAGCACCTCCAGACATAAAAATAACGGCGGCATGACTGCCCCCGCACCATGACAGAACACCACCGGGAGTCCCGGTGCTGTCCGCTGCTGTTAACCCTTCAGCCTGTGCCTGGGGTGAGGACGGGGTAGCCGTACCTTCTTTGTTTTGCCCGGTCATTATAAGCTTCGCCCCTGCGTTCTGTCAAGCGTTTTTTCGCAGTTCGTGCCTCATTCCGGGGCGGAACATGCAGAATCCGCCATTTCTGCGCTCCCAGGACTTAAAAAAGAACCGCCGGGGGGACGGACCCTCAGCGGTTCCTTTCAGACTTTCTCCGGCGGAGCCCCCCGCAGGGGGCAGCGTCAGGCCACCACGCCGGCCCTGCGCCGGACGGTGGTCTTCCTGAACTCCGTCATCCGGAAGGGGATGAACTGGCCGGTCTCAAACTGCTGCATGGCGCACCGGACCACCGCCTCTGCAATCAGGGGCGCCGCCCGCTCGGACGCCGGTCCCCGGACCATGCAGCGCCTCTCCGGACAGATGGCGTTGACCTTGATGCTGCTGGGCATCAGGTCCAGGGCCATGCCCTCCACGATGTGAATCCCCCCGAAGCGGGGGATGTTGTAGGAGCTGTCCAGGCTGCTGTCCACCAGGTCCGCCTTCGGGCAGACCATGATGATGTCGTACATGGCGGCGGGGTTGCTGCTGTGCTGGGCCTTCATGATGAGGGCCGCATACCGGCAGAGCCGCTCGAAGCTGTCGCAGTTCACCCGGGTGTTCCTGGGCGTCCTCTGGACCATGTCCTCCGCGGAGACCAGCAGATCCAGCCCCCCGAAGTGTTCCACCGTGCGGGCCATCAGGCCGGCCACGCTCCGCTCGTCCCTCTCGTCCACCTGGACTGGAAGGACATCTTCCCCAGTCTCCTCCGCCGTCCGCTCCGTCAGATCAAAGTCCCTGCCGGCCACCACGACGGATGCGCCTTCCCGGTACAGCAGCCTCGCCACTTCTCTTCCGCAGCACCGGATGTCTCCGGTCACCACCGCGATTCTTCCTGCCATGCGTCCGGGTCCTGTTTTCCGGATGCAGGCATGCACTCTCGCCATCTCCTGCCATTTCGCCATATCAAGACACATGACCGCGCCTCCTCTTGTTCCGCATGCATCCTGCTGTCCCGGCTGTGCTGGAACTGGAAATTCCTCTTAACTTTTTCTTAACACCGTCTTTATCTCTTCTTAACCCCTGATGCCGGTACCCGGGTCTCCTGGGACCGCCTCCGGACCTGGTGCGTCCGTCCTCCTTCCGCTGGCCGGTCCCCTGATTCTGCTCAGATTCTTGAAAATCCCGCCCCGGCTGCTCTCCGGCACTCCGTAAAAACCCGTATTTTCTGCTGACTCCTAATATACAGCAGCCAAGGGAAAAAAGCAAGAAATTTTTTCCAGGAAAAGCCCTTGACAAGCAGGGGGTTCCGGTGCTAGTATTAAGACGCCGTAAAGAAAACGGCATGTTTCTTTACGGAATCTAAACGCCTTCCTGCAGGCAGTTTCCAGCTGGCAGCCAGACCGCTGCTAAGCCGGTCCGGACCGGCAGGGAGGGCTCATACCGTTTCCTCGCTCTCTTCTTTCATACGGTCCCGCGGCCTCCTCAAGCCGCGGGGCCGGCCTTTTTTTCTGCCCGGACCCCCTCCGGCGGAATGAATTAATACTTTTTTCACTTCTCATTGCCGCCGCCATGTGGTAATATACGGAAGACCGCCCGCAGCCCGGGTATACGCGGCATGTTCCAATGCCCCACGGAAAGGCATGTGATCTCTGTATGCAGCACTCGTTTGACGTCCTGATAGCCGGCACCGGTTGCGCCGGAGCCGCCGCCGCCCGTGTTCTTGCGGAGAGGGGCTGCCGCGTCCTGGCAGTGGAGCGGAGGGACCATGTGGGCGGCAACGCATATGACTGCCTGGACGGGGCCGGCGTGCTGATCCACCGGTACGGGCCCCACATCTTCCACACGGACATCCCCCGGGTGTACCAGTGGCTCTCCCGGTTCACCCGCTGGAGGGACTATGAGCACCGGGTAAAAGCCAGCATCCCGGGACCGGACGGCACCCGCCTGCTGTTTCCCGTCCCCTTCAACCTGACCTCCCTGGAGACCGCCTTCGGTCCGGAGGAGGGCCGCAGGCTGGGGGAGAAGCTGATGGCGGCCTACGGCGCCGGGCGCAAGGTCACCATCCTGGATCTGCGCCGGAACCCGGATCCGGAGATCGCCGCTGTGGCAGACTATGTCTATGAGCATGTCTTCGTCCGCTACACCATGAAGCAGTGGGGGCAGACGCCGGAGGAGATCGACCCCGCCACCACGGCCCGGGTGCCCGTCTTCCTTTCCCGGGACGACCGCTACTTCCAGGACGCCTTTCAGGGCATGCCCCTGAAGGGCTACACCCCCATGTTCGAGGCCATGCTGGACCACCCCAACATCACCCTCCGTCTGGGGGAGAACGTGCTGGACCGGCTGGACGTGTCCGGGGATGTGCTCAGGGTGGACGGAGCCCCCTTTGACGGTCCTGTCATCTATACGGGTCCCGTCGACGAGCTCTTCGGCTTCCGGTTCGGCCGCCTTCCCTACCGGACTCTGGACTTCCGCTTTGAAACCCTCCCCCAGGACTGGTACCAGAGCTGCGCCACCGTCAACTACACAGTGGACGAGGACTTCACCCGCATTACCGAGTTCAAGCATCTCACAGGCCAGGAACTCCCCGGCGTCACCACCATCATGCGGGAGTACTCCCGCCCCTGCACCGGCGCCCCCGGAGAGATACCCTGCTACGCCGTCATCAGCCCTGAAAACAACGCCCTGTACGGCAGGTACAGGGCCCTGGCAGACCGCTTCCCCAGCCTGATCCTTCTGGGGCGGCTGGCAGAATACAAGTACTACAACATGGACGCCATACTGGACAGAGCGCTGACCGCTGCAGAGAACCTCCCTGTCCCAGCCTCTGCTCCCGGCCCATGCTGAGAGAGGACCGAAGAAATTTGGACAAGGTGATCACTTTCACAGTCCCCTGCTACAACTCCGCCGCATACATGAACCACTGCATGGAGACCCTGCTGGAGGCCGGCGACGACGCCGAAATCATCCTCGTGGACGACGGGTCCACCAAGGATGACACCCCCGCCATCTGCGACTGGTATGCGGAGCAGTACCCCGATATTGTCCGGGTCATCCACCAGCCCAACGGCGGTCACGGCGAGGGGGTCAACCAGGGCATCCGCAATGCCCGGGGGGTCTACTACAAGGTGGTGGACTCCGACGACTGGCTGGACGTGCCCTCCCTCCACAAGGTCATGGACAAGCTGCGCCAGTTTGTCCAGGATGAGAAGCTCATCGACATGATGGTCTGCAACTTCGTCTACGAGCACATGGAGGACCACACCCAGCGGGTCATGCACTACCGCAACGTGTTCCCCCAGAACCGGGTCTTCGGCTGGGACAGGATCGGCCGCTTCCGCCCCTCCCAGTTCCTGCTGATGCACTCGGTCATCTACCGCACCGAGCTTCTCCGCCAGTGCGGGCTGGAGCTGCCCAAGCACACTTTCTACGTGGACAACATCTTCGTCTACCAGCCCCTCCCCTATGTCAGGAACATCTACTACCTGGATGTGGACCTGTACCGCTACTTCATCGGGCGGGCCGACCAGTCTGTCAACGAGAAGGTCATGGTGGGCCGGGTGGACCAGCAGCTGCGGATCACCCGCATCATGATCGATGCCCACAACCTGCAGCAGATCCGGAACCGGGAACCCAAGCTCGGCCGCTACATGTTCAGCTACCTGGCCATGATGATGGCCATCTCCTCCATCTTCCTCACCATCGACGGAACCCCGGAGAGCCTGGGCAAGCGGACCGCCCTGTGGGAGTACCTGCGTACCGTGGACACCTCCATCTACCACAAGATGAAGTACCGGGCTGTCTCCACCTTTACCATCCTGCCCGGCTACCAGGGCCGGCGCCTCTCGGTGAAGCTCTACCGCCTCGCCCGCAAGATCTACAAGTTCAACTGACGAAAAGAGGACCTGCACCGCCTGTGTGCAGGTCCTCTCTGTTCTGTCAGCGGGGAAGGCTGACGCCCTCCAGCTCCAGCAGCCGGCGCTTCAGCTCCAGTCCCCCCGCATACCCGTTCAGGGTTCCTCCGCAGCCCACCACGCGGTGGCAGGGGACAATGATGGGAACCGGATTCCGGCTGCAGGCCGCCCCCGCGGCCCGGCTCCCCCGGGGAGAGCCGCAGGCCTCCGCCAGCTGCCGGTAGGTCCATGTGCTCCCCCAGGGGATGCTCTGCAGCGCCTCCCACGCGCGCATCTGAAAGGGCGTGCCCTGCAGCTGCAGGGGCACGGAGAACGCCTTCCGCTCCCCGGCCAGGTACTCCAGCACCTGGGAACGGACCCCGGCCAGCAGGGGTGTCTCATGGGAGGCCACCCGGGGCAGCGGCTGGCCCGGCAGCCACAGGCGGACCAGCTTCCCCTCCTCCTCCCCCGCGGCCATCTGCCCGGCGGGGGTGTCAAACATCAGAAAATCCATGGCTTCCCGGTCAGACCGTGATCCTGACGGTCGTCCGTCTGCACCCGTCTGTAAACAGACTGGTCAGCACCTTCTTGTCTGCGTACACGTCCAGGTCCTCCTGGTCCGGGAGAACGTACCGGTCCTCCAGTACAGCCAGCAGAAACTCCCGGGCCTGGGCCAGGGGGCCGTCAGGGAAGAGAAGATCCAGCCCCTCCTTCTCAGCCTTGTTCATCAGGCGGCCCCGGATCCAGGACGGGTCATAGGGGTCCTGGGACCAGTCCTTCAGCCCCTTCCCCGCCAGGCTGACCATGCCGGCCTCGATGGCCAGGTTGAAGCCGGCCGACTCCCGCATTCCCGTGGTTCCCCTCTCCGCAAAGTCCCCCTGGATCTCCAGGACCTCCCGGCCGGAGAAGAGGTTGATCCGGACGTAGTAGTCCACGCCGCCGTCCGGCGGCTCCGGCAGGGTCTTCACCATGCTGTAAACATAGCGGAAGCCCCGCGGGGTCACGCCGCTCTTCACCTCGATGATTCCCTGCGTGTCGTCCAGATGGCTGCGGATCTCCCGGATGAGTCCCTGCACATCGTCCGGGTTCATGGCGCTGCCCGCAGGGGGGTGCAGAAAGAAGATGAAGCCGGAGGAGGAGGGGGCTGCTCTGCGGTAGGATGCCTCCGGCTTCATGCCGGCCGCCTCCGTCACCTCCCGGGGGAGTTCCACCGGCTGGCAGTCTGCCGGCAGCAGGATTTTCATGCCGGAGCCCCGCAGATGCACCGTGAGGGGCTTTGGCGGACGGCCGGTTCCGCTGTTCTTCTCTGCCCGCGGGTGCCGGTCCGGGGTCTTTCCCTTCTCCTTCTCCTTCCCGCTCTTCCTGCCTGCGGCCTTCTCCGGCTGGTCCAGCAGGGGGTCCGTTTTCTTCCTGTCCTTCTTCAAAGTGTTCTGATCCTCCATTTCGTCTTTCATCAGTTCTGTCCCGGCAGCGGCCGGGCTCTCCTGCCTCTGTTCCCATTCTACCACCTGCCGGGTCCTCAGTCCAGCCGGGGACCTGCGCTGTTTCTGCCTCCCGGCGGACCGGCTCCTCCCTGGCAGGGGAGACATAAAACCACTTGTTTTTTCCCCCTGCATCGAATACAATAGTGACAGTCAGTTTAAGTACAATCCTGAATTTAAGGGGTGTAGCATGAAGCTTCAGACTGAGCTGGGCGAAGTCCGCATCAGCAGTGACGTTTTTACTGCGGTAACAGGTTCGGCTGCCACCAACTGCTACGGCGTCAAGGGCATGGCCGTCCGGTCCGCCACCGATGGTCTGGTCCATCTCCTGAAACGGGAGTCCATGGCCAAGGGCGTCAAGGTACGCTACAGCCAGGACAACACCGTGTCCATTGAGCTGCATATCATCGTAGAGAACGGGGTCAACCTGGTGGCGGTCTGCCGCTCCATCATGAGCCAGGTGCGCTATGTTGTCAGCAGGACGACCGGCATCGCCGTCTCTTCCGTGGATGTCTATGTGGACTCCATGCGGTTCTGACCACTCGTCACAGGAAAGGATCTGTCCAGACTATGATACAGACGATTGACGCTGCGGCCTTTCAGCGGATGGTCATCCACGCTGCAGCCGCCATCAGCGAACGGAAACAGGCGATCAATGATCTGAACGTCTTCCCGGTACCTGACGGGGACACCGGAACCAACATGTCCCTCACCATGGGCACGGCAGCTGCAGAGATGCGGAAGAAGGAGTACGACACCATCGGTCAGGCTGCCCAGGGCGCCGCCTCCGCCCTGCTGCGGGGGGCCCGGGGCAACTCCGGCGTTATCCTCTCCCTCCTGTTCCGCGGCTTTGCCAGAGCGGTCAAGGACAAGAAGGAGATCGACGGGAGGGACCTGGCCATTGCCCTGGATTTCGGGGTGGCGGCCGCCTACAAGGCTGTCATGAAGCCGGCCGAGGGCACTATCCTCACCGTCTCCCGCATGGCCGCCGCCTGTGCGGCGGGGAAGGCCCGGGAGAACCGGGCTGCGGAGGCGGTCATGGAGGCCGCCATTGAGGAGGGCACAAAGGCCCTGGCGGAGACCATCCACCAGAACCCCGTGCTGGAGAAGGCCGGCGTGGTGGATGCCGGCGGCAAGGGCTTCCTCGTCATTCTCCAGGGCATGCTGGATGCCCTCCGGGGACAGCCCCTGCCTGAGGAGACCCCCAGACAGGAGAAGGCCCCCGCCGAGAAGGCGGACTTCGAGGTCATGGCAAAGGAGGACATCACCTTTGCCTTTGATACCGTATTCATCGTGCGGAAGAAGGACCCGGATGTAAATCTGGACCCCTACCGCTCCTACCTCAGCTCCATCGGCGACAGCCTGGTGATCGGGGAGGACGACGAGGCCTTCAAGGTCCACGTCCACACCAACACCCCCGGCGACGCCCTGACGGAGGCCGCAAAATACGGCGTTCTGGAGCTGGCCAAGATAGAGAACATGCGCACCCAGGCCGACGACCTGGCGGCCGGCCGGAAAGTCCAGTCCACCGACGACCTGGAAGCCGTGGAGGAGGAACTGGAGAGCATGGAGGCCGCTTCCGGTCCGGAGCGCCCTGTCAGAGCAGCTCCGGAGAAGCCCTTCGGCTATGTGGCCGTCTGTGCGGGGGAGGGCCTGGAGGCCGTCTTCCGCGACCTGGGGGTTGACGGTCTGGTGGGGGGCGGTCAGACCATGAACCCCTCCACGGAGGACATCCTGCGGGAGATCTACGCCACCCCCGCCGAGACCGTCTACGTTCTTCCCAACAACAAGAACATCATCATGTCGGCCCAGCAGTGCATCCCCCTGTGCGAGGACCGCAAGGTTGTGGTCCTGCCCACAAAGACCGTGCCCCAGGGCATCTCCGCCATGCTGGCGGTGGAACCGGGGGCCACCGAGGCGGACAACACCGCGGCCATGAATGCGGCCCTCCAGCGGGTCCACACCAGCGAGATCACCTATGCAGCCCGGGACTCCGATTTCGCCGGCTTCACCATCCACCAGGGGGACTACATGGCCCTGGTGGAGCACCAGCTCTTCGGCACCGACAACAGCCTGGAGCATCTCCTGGAGAACCTGGCCAGGGCGGACGTGCACCAGAATGCAGAGTTCATCTCCATCTTCTACGGAGAGGACGTCAGCAGAGAGACGGCGGAGAAATGCTCCTCCATCTTTGCGCAGGCCTGCCCCGGAGCGGAGATCAACCTCCTCCCGGGAGGGCAGCCGGTGTACTACTTCATGATATCAGCCGAATGAGACAGATGCCGCAGCCTTCCCGGGCTGCGGCACTTTTCTGCGTGAAAAACCTCCCGCCGGTCTTCGGCAGGAGGTTTTGGAAATCACACCATCTGAACGATGGCCATCTCGGCGCCGTCGCCGCGGCGGGGACCTACGCGGACGATGCGGGTGTAGCCGCCGCTGCGGCCCTCGTACCGGGGACCGATCTCCTTGAACAGCTTGTGGGCTACGGCCTCGTCGGTGATGTAGCCCAGAGCGGCCCGGTAGGAGGCCAGGGTGTCCTTCTTGGCCAGGGTGACCATCTTCTCAGCCATGGGGGCGACCTCTTTGGCGCGGGTCACAGTGGTCTTGATCTGCCCGTTGGCCAGCAGATAGGTTACCATGGCGCGCATCATAGCCCTGCGCTGGGCGGTGTTGCGGCCGAGTTTGCGGTGTTTCAGGGACATGTCAGTTTTCTCCTCCGGACCCCGCGCAGCGGGGTCAAATGAATTCGTTCAGGCCTTCCGGCCGGGCACCCTTGCGGGACAGGGGCAGACCCCTGCATGCAGGCAGAACGTTACCTATCCCTGCACTGCCCTCCGAGCAGCTCCTGCTCAGAGATTGTCCTCGCTGGCGAGGCTCAGCCCCATCATTGCCAGCTTGTTGACAACTTCCTCCAGACTCTTGCGGCCCAGGTTGCGGACCTTCATCATCTCTTCCTCGGTCTTGGAGATCAGGTCCTCCACCGTGTTGATGTTGGCCCGCTTCAGGCAGTTGTAGGAGCGGACGGACAGATCCATGTCGTCGATGGTCATCTCCAGGACCTTGTCCCGCCGGGTCTCCTCATGCTCCACGATGGTGGAGGTGCTGTTGATGGACTCGGAGAGCCGGGCGAAGAGAGTGAAGTGGTCCACGAGAATCCGGGCGGCCAGGGAGACCGCGTCCCGGGCCTCGATGGTTCCGTTGGTCCATACTTCCAGAGTCAGCTTGTCATAGTCAACCGCATCTCCCACACGGGTGTTCTCCACCGTGTAGTTCACCTTCCGGACGGGCTGGAAGATGGAGTCCACGGGGATGACCCCGATGACGGTCTGTGCGGGCTTGTTCTTGTCAGCGGTCACGTAGCCTCTGCCGTGGGCCAGGGTCAGCTCCATGGACAGCATTGCATCGGGACCGAGGGTTGCTATGTGCAGTTCGGGGTTGAGAATCTCGACCTCCGAGTCGCACTTGATGTCTCCTGCTGTAACCGTGCAGGGGCCGGCAGCGTCGATGTGGACAGTTTTTGGACCTTCGCTGTACAGCTTTGCAATGATTCCCTTTACATTCAGGACAATCTCCGTCACGTCTTCCTTCACCCCTGATATGGTGGTGAATTCATGCTGGACGCCCTGAATCCTGATGGAGGTCACTGCAGTGCCTGGCAGAGAAGAGAGAAGAATCCGGCGCAGGGAGTTTCCCAGTGTGGTGCCGTATCCCCTCTCCAGGGGCTCCACCACGTACTTGCCGTAGGTGCCGTCTCCGGGGCTCTCATCACACTCTATGCGGGGCTTTTCGATTTCAACCATTCGCTGAAATACCCTCCTTTTCCAGGCGGCGATGGTCGTCACGCGCCTATTGTCAGCTCACCAGTATGAGGGTTTGTCCAAGTTGCGTTCGCCGCCGCCCCGGTTTCCTCCAGAGCGGCGGAGAAAAATGCATTACTTGGAGTACAGCTCGACGATCAGGTGCTCCTCCACGGGGAAGTCGATATCCTCGCGGGTGGGCATGGCGGTGACGGTGCCCTGCAGGGTGTTCTTGGCGCGGTCCAGCCACTTCGGCACGTTGACCTGGATGGCGTCCTCGCCGGTGAGCCGCTTGAACTTCACGGAAGAGCGGCTCTTCTCCCGGACGGCGATCACATCGCCCACCTTGACCAGGTAGGAGGGGATGTCCACCCGCTGCCCGTTGACGGTGAAGTGACCGTGGGTGGTCAGCTGACGGGCCTCGCGGCGGGTCATGGCAAAGCCGAGGCGGTAGACCACGTTGTCCAGGCGGCGCTCCAGAGTGGTGAGCAGGACCTCGCCGGTCTGGCCCTTGGCGCGGGAAGCCTTCTCGTAGTAGGAGTGGAACTGCTTCTCCATGATGCCGTAGACGAACTTGACCTTCTGCTTCTCGGTCAGCTGGGTGGCGTACTCAGACTGCTTGCGGCGGGTCTGACCCTTGGGGTTGCGGTTGGTGGTCTTCTTGGAATAGCCCAGAGCAGCGGGGGAGACGTTGAGGGCCTTGCACCGCTTGGCGATGGGCTCCATGTTTCTGGCCATGTGTCATATCCTCCTTCCAGAATCAGACGCGGCGGCGCTTGGGCGGACGGCAGCCGTTGTGGGGGACGGGAGTCACGTCCTTGATCAGGGTGACTTCCAGACCCACGGCCTGCAGTGCCCGGATAGCAGCCTCGCGGCCCTGGCCGGGGCCTCGCACATAGACCTCCACGGTCTTCAGACCGAACTCCATGGCAGCCTTGGCAGCCGTCTCAGCGGCAGTCTGGGCGGCAAAGGGAGTGGACTTGCGGGAGCCGCGGAAGCCCAGCCCGCCGGAGGAAGCCCAGGAGAGGGCGTTCCCGTCCATGTCGGTCACGGTGACCATGGTGTTGTTGAAGGAAGAGCGGATGTGGACCTGGCCCTTCTCTACGTTCTTGCGGTCGCGGCGCTTGGTGCGCACGACCTTCTTGCCCTTGTTCGCAGCCATCTCTTTCCCTCCTTACTTCTTCTTGTTGGCGACGGTGCGCCTGGGTCCCTTGCGGGTCCGGGCGTTTGTCTTGCTGCGCTGCCCGCGCACGGGGAGACCCTTGCGGTGGCGGATGCCGCGGTAGCATCCGATCTCAGTGAGGCGCTTGATGTCCATTGCCACATTGCGGCGCAGGTCGCCCTCAACGATATACTCATGACCAATGATCTCCCGCAGCTTGGCCTCTTCCTCTTCGGTCAGGTCCTTCACGCGGGTGTCGGGGTTAACCCCGGCCTTGGCCAGAATCTTGTTGGCGCTTGTGCGCCCAATGCCGTAGATGTAGGTGAGACCGATCTCAACCCTCTTCTCTCTCGGCAGATCAACACCGGCAATACGAGCCATTAATTCGCACCTCCTTAACCCTGTCTCTGCTTGTGCTTGGGATTCTCACAGATAACCATGACTCTGCCCTTGCGCTTGATGACTTTGCACTTCTCGCACATGGGCTTCACGGACGGTCTTACTTTCATGGTTCAACCTCCTGATGAATGCCTGAACGGCCCCGCCGGAGCGGATGCAAGGCTCCGGACGCACCGTGTTCCAGCCGCGCTGCCTCCGGCGGTCGTGGATGCTTACTTCGACCTCCAGGTGATCCTCCCCCTGGTCAGGTCGTAGGGCGACATCTGGACTGTCACCCGGTCACCGGGGAGGATGCGGATGAAGTTCATGCGCAGCTTCCCGGAAATGTGGGCAAGAATAATGTGACCTTTGCCAATGTCTACACGGAAGGTGGTGTTGGGAAGAGCCTCCGTCACGATACCCTCCAGCTCAATCATGTCATCTCTCGCCAAGGGTGTTTCCCTCCTCTTTGAAGGCGGCCAGCGCCCGTCTCAGTTCCCGGTCGGAGACCGGCTCTCTTTTCTGCAGCTTCAGAACAGCAGGGTGGGCAAACATGTGCTGCGCATCTGTGAGCAGTTCCACGTGGCCGGGGTTCTTCCGCTTCGGCTTCGCCGCGCGGCGCCTCCGTCCGTCGGCCAGCAGCAGCCGGCCGGTCTCCTGTTCCACGCCTGTCACACAGAATATGCCGCCTTTGTCGCGCCCTGCAGATGCCCGGACGATGCAGCCTGTGCAGTCAGTCATACATAGGCTCCGTCCTCTGTGACGGTGAGCACCTCCGGCTCCCCGTCGGTAATGAGGATGCTGTTCTCGTAATGGGCGGTCAGAGAGCCGTCCAGGGAGACGGTGGTCCATTTGTCTTTCAGGACCTTGACCTGCCAGTCCCCTGCGCACACCATGGGCTCCACGGCTATGGTCATGCCCGGCATCAGCCGGGGACCGTGGCCTGGTTTCCCGAAGTTGGGCACCTCAGGGGCCTCGTGAAGTTTCGCACCTACGCCGTGCCCCACAAAGTCGCGGACGACGGAGAATCCGTTCGCCTCTATGTGGGCCTGTACGGCGTGGCTGATGTCGGAGACCCGGTTCCGCTTTCTGGCGAAGGCGATGCCCTTCCAGAAGCTCTCCTGGGTGACCTGGATCAGCCGCATGGCCTCCTCGCTGACCTGCCCCACCGGGTAGGTGGCGGCGCAGTCGCCGTGGTATCCGTCGATGCAGGCGCCCACGTCGATGGAGACGATGTCCCCCTCCTTCAGTCTGCGCCTGCTGGGGATCCCGTGTATGACCACCTCGTTGATGGAGATGCAGACAGAGCCGGGGAAACCGCCGTAGTTCAGAAAGGAAGGCCTGCCGCCGTGGGATTCAATGAACTCACGCACGGCCTGGTCAATGGCAAGGGTGGTGACACCCGGTTTCACCATGGATCCGGCCAGCGCCCGGGCCTGGGCGGTGATCCGCCCGGCCCTGCGCATGGCCTCAATTTCCCGCGGAGACTTCCGCGAGATCATGTCCAGAGCCATCAGAGACCCAGCGCCTCCAGTATGACCTGGGTAGTTGCTTCAATGCTGCCCTGGTTGGCAACAGGGTTCAGGATGCCCTTCGCCTCATACCAGCCCTTGAGGGGCTCCGTCTCGGCGTGGTACACGGCCAGGCGCTGGCGGACCGTCTCGGGGCGGTCGTCGGAGCGCTGCACCAGCACGCCGCCGCAGGCGTCGCAGATCCCCTCCTTCTTGGGGGGACGGGCGGTGATGTGGTAGGGCGCGCCGCAGGTCTGGCAGACCCGGCGCCCTCCCATGCGCTCCTCGATCTCCTGGTCGGAGATCTCGATGGAGACCACATGGTCGAAGGTGATGCCGGCCCGGTCCATGGCCTCCGCCTGGCCCACGGTGCGGGGCACCCCGTCCAGGATGTAGCCGTTCTCACAGTCGGGCTGTGCCAGCCGCTCCGCCACGATGCCGATGATGACGTCGTCGGGGACCAGCTTTCCGGCGTCCATGTAGCTCTTGGCCTGGAGACCGGTGGGGGTGCCGTCCTTGATGGCTGCGCGGAGGATGTTGCCGGTGGAAATTGTGGGGATGTTCAGCTTCGCGCTGAGAATCTCAGCCTGCGTGCCTTTGCCGGCGCCGGGGGCGCCCAGAAGGATCAGTTTCATTGCCGTCTACCTCCCGCTTACTCAAGGAAGCCCTTGTAGTGACGCATCAGCATCTGCGCCTCAATCTGCTTCGTGGTCTCAAGGGCAACGCCTACAACGATGATGATGGAGGTGCCGCCGATGGCCAGGGAGCTGTAGCCGATCAGATTGCCGGTGATAATGGGCAGAATGGCAATCACAGAGAGGTACAGAGCGCCGAACATGGTGATTCTGTTCAGAACCTTGGTAATGAAGTCCGTGGTGGGCTTGCCCGGGCGGAAGCCGGGGATGAAGCCGCCGTTCTTCTTGAGGTTGTTGGAGACCTCAACCGGGTTGAACTGCATGGTGGAGTAGAAGTAGCTGAAGCCGATAATCAGCAGGAAATACAGGATGCAGTAGAAGACGCCGTTGGAGTCGAAGAGCCGCATCACGCCGCCGCCGAAGCCGCCGCTCTCCTTTGTAATGCCCATGAACGCGCAGATGGTGGCGGGCAGGGAGGCGATGGACTGGGCAAAGATGATGGGCAGAACGCCGGACATGTTCACCTTCATGGGGATGTGGGTGGACTGGCCGCCGTACATCTTGCGGCCCACGACGCGCTTTGCATACTGCACAGGCAGCCGGCGCTCGCTGTTGTCAATGAAGACAATGAAGACGATCAGCGCCAGGGTGCCCAGGAAGATGAGGGGCAGAACCCAGGGGGACAGGACCGCACGGTCCAGGGCGGCCTGGGCCTCCTCAACGGTGGCATAGGCGGAGGAGTAGGCCTGCTGGTAGGTCTCGGCGGTAACGGTGCCGTTCCGGACTCCCAGCCAGAGGTTGACGCCGGTGTATGCGTCGCTGACCATCCGGGGGAAGCGGGAGACGATGCCGGCAAACAGGATGATGGAGATGCCGTTGCCTACGCCGAATTCGGTAATCTGCTCGCCGAGCCACATCAGGAATGCGGAGCCGGCGGTGAAGGAGAGAACGATGACGATGCCCACCCAGACGGCGGGGAGATCTCCGCCGTTGATGAGACCGTAGCTCTTGATCAGGGAGTAGTAGCCGAAGCCCTGCAGCAGGGCGATGGCCACGGTGGTGTAGCGGGTGATGGCCGCAATCTTCTTCCGGCCTTCCTCGCCGCCGTCCCGGGCCATCCGCTCCAGAGCGGGAATGGCCACAGTCAGCAGCTGGATGATGATGGAGCTGTTGATATAGGGCTGTATGCTCAGGGCGAAGATGGTGGCCATGGAGAAGGCGGTGCCGCTCATGGCGTTCATCAGACCCAGGATGGTGCCGCTCTGCGCCTGCAGGGTCAGCGCCAGGGTGTCGTTGTCGATGTAGGGTACAGGTATGGCCGCGCCCAGCCGGAAAATCAGCAGGGCAAATACCGTGAAGAGAATCTTCTTGCGAAGTTCAGGTACGGCCCATGCATTCTTTATCGTCTGGATCATGGTGTCAGACCACCTCCCACCTGCCACCGGCAGCCACGATCTTTTCCTTCGCGGATGCGGAGAAGGCGGAGGCCTGGACCTTCAGCTTCTTGGTGATGGTGCCCTTGCCCAGGATCTTGACACCATACCGGCACTTGGAGAGAACCCCCGACTTCAGAAGATCTTCTGCGGTGACAGTGCTGCCGTCCTCGAAGCGCTCAAGAGCTGACACATTGACAGTCTCCAGAGGCTTTGCGAAGATGTTGTTGAAACCGCGCTTGGGCAGGCGGCGGGCCAGAGGCATCTGGCCGCCCTCAAATCCGACGCGGACGCCGCCGCCGGAGCGGGCCTTCTGACCCTTGTGTCCGCGGCCGGCAGTCTTGCCGTTTCCGGAGCCGATGCCGCGGCCCTTGCGGTAAGCCTTTGTGTTGGAGCCGGCGGCGGGAGAGAGTTCATGGATGTTCATCTTGTCTCACGCCTCCTTCAGTTTTCCTCGGTGACCTTCAGCAGGTATCCGATGAGGGCGACCTTGCCCCGGGTGGCCTCGTTGTCAGGCTGCACCGTGGTGTCGCCGATCCTGTGCAGGCCCAGCGACTCCGCTGTGGCCCTGTGCCTGGCAAGCCGGCCGTTCAGGCTCTTCACCAGCGTGATATTCAGTTTCGCCATTGTCGACAGGCCCTCCTTTAACCCAGGATCTCTTCCACGCTCCTGCCGCGGATGCGGGCCACTTCCTCAGGGGTACGCAGAGACTTCAGGCCTGCGAAGGCTGCAGAGACTACGTTCTGCGGATTGTTGGAGCGGAGGCACTTGGTACGGATGTCCTTGATCCCGGCCGCCTCCATGACGGCACGGACGGGGCCGCCGGCGATAACACCGGTGCCGGGGGCGGCGGGCTTCATGAGCACCCGGCCGGCTCCGAATGCGCCGATGACTTCGTGGGGAATGGTGGTCCCGGACAGGGCTACGGTGATCATGTTCTTCTTGGCATCCTCGATGCCCTTGCGGATCGCCTCGGGGACCTCGGCGGCCTTGCCGAGACCGAAGCCCACGCGGCCCTTCTCGTCGCCGACGACCATCAGCGCAGAGAACTTGCTGACGCGGCCGCCCTTGACGGTCTTGGATACGCGGTTCAGATAGACCAGCTTCTCCACGAACTCGCTGGGCTCTCTCTCATATCTAGGCATTGTCTTTCCTCCCCCTTAGAACTGGAGGCCGCCCTCGCGGGCACCCTCGGCCAGAGCCTTGACGCGGCCGTGGTAGATATAGCCGCCGCGGTCGAAGACTACGGTCTCGATTCCCTTTGCTCTGGCACGCTCGGCGACGTTGAGGCCGACCTGGCGGGCGGCGTCCGTCTTGGTGCCCTCGCAGGAGAAGTTCTTCTCCAGGGAAGAGGCGGAAACCAGCGTTACGCCGTGGACGTCGTCGATGACCTGGGCGTAGATGTTGGTTTCACTGCGGAAAACGTTCAGGCGGGGACGTTCAGGCGTGCCGGAAATCTTGGCGCGGACACGCTTGTGGCGCTTGAGCCGCTGTGCGCGGGTATCGGGTCTGTTGATCATGTTGGCACACCTCCCTTTTACTTCTTGGCGCCGGTCTTGCCGGCCTTGCGGCGGATAACCTCATCCGCGTACTTGATGCCCTTGCCCTTGTAGGGCTCCGGGGGACGCTTCTCCCGGACTTCCGCTGCGAACTGGCCCACCTGCTGCTTGTCGCAGCCCTGGATGACAATCCTGTTGGGGGCCGGCACCTCGATGGTGATCCCGGGCACCTCTTCCACCACGATCTGGTGGGAGTAGCCCAGGTTCATGACCAGGCGGCCGGGTTCCTTGGCCGCACGGTAGCCGACGCCGTTCACTTCCAGCTCCTTCTTGAAGCCGTCGGTGACACCGACCACCATGTTGTGCAGCAGGCTGCGGGTGAGGCCGTGGAGGGCCCGGTTCTCCTTGCTGTCGTCGGGGCGCTTCACATGGAGGACGCTGCCGTCCCGGCTGATGTCCATGCCGGCATTGAGCTGGCGGGTCAGGGTCCCCTTGGGACCGGTTACGGTGACGACGTTTCCGTCCTCAATCTGTACCTCCACTCCGGCGGGAATGTCGATGGGGGTTCTGCCGATTCGACTCATATCTCTCTGCCCTCCTTACCAGACGTAGGCGAGGACTTCGCCGCCGATGTGGGCTGCACGGGCCTTCTTGTCGGTCATGACGCCCCTGGACGTGGAGATGATGGCCACGCCCAGTCCGTGGAGGACCTGGGGCAGCTGGTCCGCCCCCGCATAGATGCGCAGGCCGGGCTTGGAGATGCGGCGCAGGCCGGAGATGACCTTCTCCCTGTCCCGGCCGGATCCGTACTTCAGAGTGATGCGGATCACGCCCTGGGTGCCGTCGTCGATGATCTGGTAGTTCTTGATGTATCCCTCTTCCAGAAGGATCTGGGCAATGGCCTTCTTCATGTTGGACGCCGGAACGTCCACAGAGTCATGCTTGGCGTTGTTCGCGTTGCGGATGCGGGTCAGCATGTCCGCAATGGGGTCTGTGATTTGCATTGACTGGCTACCTCCTGACTGAGATTACCGGTCCGGTCACCCGGTCCGGTACAGACGGCAAGGTATCGGAGAGCAGGCAACTTCTCCGACCTGTTGACCGCCTCCCGCATCCGGCGTCAGACCGGCTGCGGATCAAAGCTGCGCCCTCAGCAGGACACAGGAATGACTGAAGGGAACGCTCCCCGTCCAGGCCGCACCGCCGGACCTGACGTGCTGTCACGCGGTCTCCGGCTCTCCGGTCCGGCCCCTCCGGGGCTCCGCACTGTGCCCGCACACCCGGCTCCGTTGCTGAAACCTGCGGGTTTTCCGGCACAGCCCGGACATTATACTACCCGGCCGCGCCGGATGCAAGGATTTCAGGGCGCGCACACCCGGCACCGTTGATGTTTTGTTGCTGCGGCGGCATTGTTTAGGGAAAGGGCCCTTTCGGACCCTTTCCCGATGATGCCCTTACCAGGAGGCTTTCTTGACGCCGGGGATCTGGCCCTTGTAGGCCAGCTCGCGGAAGCAGATGCGGCATACGCCGTAGTCCCGCAGGTAGGCGTGGGGGCGGCCGCACAGCTTGCAGCGGTTGTAGCGGCGGCTGGAGAACTTGGGCTCAGCCTGCTGCTTGAGAATCATGGACTTCTTGGCCATCAGTTTTCCTCCTCCTTACTTCGCCGCAAAGGGAGCGCCGATCTGCCGCAGCAGTTCGCGGGCCTCCTCGTCGGTCCGGGCGGTGGTGCAAACCACGATGTTCATGCCGCGGATCTTGTCGATCTTGTCGTACTCGATCTCCGGGAAGATCAGCTGCTCGCGGACACCCACAGCGAAGTTGCCGCGGCCGTCAAAGGCGTCGGCGGAGATGCCCCGGAAGTCGCGGACACGGGGGAGGGCCACATTGAACAGGCGGTCCAGGAACTCCCACATCTTGTCCCCCCGGAGGGTGACCTTGGCGCCGATGGGCATGCCCTCGCGCAGCTTGAAGTTGGCGACGGACCTGCGGGCCTTGGTGATGACGGCCTTCTGGCCGGTGATGGTGGTCAGATCCCGCACCACGGCATCCAGCACCTTGGCGTTCTCGCGGGCCTCGCTGCAGCCGCAGCTGACCACGATCTTGTCCAGGCGGGGGATCTCCATGGGGGAGCGGTAGCCGAACTTCTGCATGAGCGCAGGAGCGACCTCTGCCTGATATTTCGCCTTCAGGTTCGGCACTTTCTTATCAGCCATAACAGTTCACTCCTCCTCTCTCAGATCTCGCTGCCGCACCGCTTGCAGACACGGACCTTGCGGCCGTCCGCAAGAATCTTGTGGGCCAGGCGGGTGGGCTTGCTGCACTTGGGGCAGATGCGCTGCACCTTGCAGGCGTAGATGGGGGCCTCCTTGGTAATGATGCCGCCGGTGTCTCCCTGCTTGCGGGGCTTGGTGTGCCGCTGCACCAGGTTGACCTTCTCCACGATGACCTTGCCCTCGTCGGGGATGGCAGTCAGGACCTTGCCCTGCTTGCCCTTGTCCTTGCCGCTGAGGACGACCACCTGGTCGCCTTTGCGGACGCTCAGTTTACTCATTATACACGCCCTCCCTTACAGCACTTCGGGAGCCAGGGACAGGATCTTCATGTAATCCTTGTCACGGAGCTCGCGGGCCACGGGACCAAAGATGCGGGTGCCGCGGGGGTTCTTGTCGTCACGGATGAGGACGGCTGCGTTGTCGTCGAAGCGGAGGTAGGAGCCGTCGGGGCGGCGGACGCCGCGGGTGGAGCGGACGATGACGGCCTTGACCACCTCGCCCTTCTTCACGGTGCCGCCGGGCTGAGCCTTGCGGACAGAAGCGATGACTACGTCACCGATATTGCCGAACTTGCGTTTGGAGCCTCCCAGCACCAGAATGGTCTTGATCTCTTTGGCACCGGTGTTGTCGGCGACCTTCAGATAGGTTTCCTGTTGAATCATGCCGACGCCTCCTTACTTCGCCTTCTCGATGATCTCAACCACGCGCCAGCGCTTGTCCTTGGACAGGGGGCGGGTCTCCATGACCCGGACACGGTCGCCCACGCCGCACTGGTTGTTCTCATCGTGTGCCTTCAGCCTGTAGGTTCTCTTGACAATCTTCTTGTAGAGGGGGTGGGCCACGCGGTCAGCGATGGCAACCACGACGGTCTTGTCCATCTTGTCGGAGACCACCAGACCGACCCTGGTCTTGCGGGAAGAAGTTCTGTTTTCCATCGTCTGGTACCTCCTTCTAGCGGCTGACGAGCTGCTGCTCGCGGATGACGGTCTTGACCCGGGCGATGTCCTTCTTGACCTGGGCGATGCGGGCGGGGTTCTCCAGCTGGTTGGTGGCGTGCTGGAGGCGCAGGTTGAACAGCTCCTTCTTCAGGTCCTGCAGCTTGCTCTCCAGCTCGGTGCTGGAGCTCTTGCGGATTTCACTGGCCTTCATTACGCTTCACCACCCTTCACGGTCTCCACGGTCTCCTCGCGCCTGATGATCTTGCTCTTGATGGGCAGCTTGTGGCTGGCCAGACGCAGAGCCTCGCGGGCGGTCTCCTCGGGGACGCCGGCGATCTCAAACATCACGCGGCCGGGCTTCACAACGGCCGCCCAGTACTCCGGGGAGCCCTTGCCGGAACCCATGCGGGTCTCGGCCGGCTTCTCGGTGATGGGCTTGTCGGGGAATATCTTGATCCAGACCTGGCCGCCGCGGCGGGTGTAGCGGGTCATGGCCACACGGGCTGCCTCGATCTGGTTGCTGGTGATCCATGCGGGCTCCAGAGCCTGGAGGCCGAAGTCACCGTAGGTGACGGTATTGCCGCGCAGGGCCTTGCCCTTCATGCGTCCCCGGTGGACGCGGCGGTACTTGACACGTTTCGGCAGAAGCATTACTGGGTGCCTCCTTCCTTGGGAGCGGCAGGGGCTGCGGGACGGGGTCCGCGGCCGTAGCCGCCCTGACCCTGCGGACGGGGTCCGCGGTCACCGCCCTGGCCCTGAGGCCGGGGTCCCCGGTCGCCGCCCTGACCCTGGGGGCGGGGCCCCCGGTCGCCGCCCTGGCCCTGGGGCCTGGGACCGCGGCCGTAGCCGCCCTGGCGGTTGTAGCCTCCGCGGCGGTCTCCGTCCCGGCGGGGACGGCGGTCGCGGCGCTCCTGATAGGGCCTGCTGGTGTCCAGGGTCCTGGGGGTGGTGCGCAGGGCCTGGGTCAGGATCTCGCCCTTGTAGATCCAGACCTTGACGCCGATGCGGCCGTAGGTGGTGGCAGCCTCGGCAAAGCCGTAGTCGATGTCGGCACGGAGGGTCTGCAGGGGGATGGTGCCGTCATGGTAGTGCTCCGTGCGGGCGATCTCGGCGCCGCCCAGGCGTCCGGAGACGCTGGTCTTGATGCCCTTGGCGCCGCTGCGCATGGCGCGGCCCATGGCGTTCTTCATGGCGCGGCGGAAGCCGATGCGCTTCTCCAGCTGCTGGGCGATGTTCTCAGCAACCAGCTGGGCGTTGGTGTCCGCGTCCCGGACTTCCACGATCTTGAGGTCCACAGGCTTGCCGGTCATCTTGACCAGCTGGGCCTCCAGCTTCTTGATATCCTCGCCGCCCTTGCCGATGACGACGCCGGGGCGGGCGCAGTGCAGATAGATGCGGATGCGGCTGCTGTCCCGCTCGATCTCGATGCGGGGGACGCCGGCTGCGTTCAGGGTCTTCTTGAGGTAGTCCCGCAGCTTCTTGTCCTCCACCACCAGGTCGCCCACCTTGTCATTGCGGGCATACCAGCGGGAGTCCCAGTCCTTGATAACACCCACGCGAAGGCCGTGGGGATTCACTTTCTGTCCCATGGTGTTCCTCCTCCCTCAGCGCTCTTCCAGCACGATGGTGACGTGGGACGTGCGCTTGTTGATCCGGTATGCGCGGCCCTTGGAGACCTGGTTGATCCTCTTGAGGATGGGGCCGGGGGAGACCCAGCACCTGTCCACATAGAGGCTGTCGGGATCCATCTCTTCATTGGCCTCAGCGTTGGCGGCAGCGCTGTTCAGGAGCTTGAGCACCGGCGCGGAGGCGGCCTTGGGGGTCTGCATCAGGATGGCTCTGGCCACCTTCAGGTCCTGGCCGCGGATGAGGTCCAGAACGATCTTCACCTTGCGGGGGGAGATGCGCAGATATTTCAGGCTGGCTTGTGCTGACATAAGTTCCTCTCCTCCCTTACTTGCCGGTCTTGCTGCCGGCGTGACCGCGGAAGGTCCGGGTGGGAGCGAACTCGCCCAGGCGGTGGCCGACCATATCCTCAGTAACATAGACGGGCACATGCTTGCGGCCGTCGTGGACGGCGAAGGTGTGTCCTACGAAAGAGGGGAAGATGGTGGAGGCGCGGCTCCAGGTCTTGAGGACCTTCTTCTCGTTCTTCCGGTTCAGCTCGTCAACCCGCTTCAGCAGCTCGGGGGCGCAATAGGGGCCTTTCTTGATGCTTCTGCTCATCTTTCACTGCCTCCTTACTTGGAACCGCGGCGCTTGACAATAAACTTGTCGGTGCGGTTCTTGGTCTTGCGGGTCTTGTAACCCATGGCGGGCTTGCCCCAGGGAGTAACAGGGCCGGGACGGCCAACGGGGCTCTTGCCCTCGCCGCCGCCGTGGGGGTGGTCATTGGGGTTCATGACGGAGCCGCGGACGGTGGGCCGCCATCCCATGTTGCGCCTGCGGCCGGCCTTGCCGATCTGGACGTTGGCGTGGTCGGTGTTGCCCACCTGGCCGATGCAGGCCCGGCAGCTGTCCCGGACCAGACGCACCTCGCCGGAGGGGAGGCGGATCTGTGCCATGCCGTTCTCCTTGGCCATCAGCTGTGCAGCCGTGCCGGCGGCGCGGACCAGCTGGGCGCCCTTGCCGGGGTACAGCTCCACGT
>CAYYHY010000015.1:0-4738 GCA_964471855.1 uncultured Oscillospiraceae bacterium
AGGTTATATCGGCAGATGAAAACGGGGAGTCCCTGCCTTGCGGCGGAGGGCTCCCCCGGTGTTTCTGTTCTTCTTATTGTCACAGGCTGTCCACTGTTACGGCATACTTCTCCAGGATGGCCACCGGATGGTAGGAGAGCTTGCTGGTCCGGAGCCCCATGTCCCCCACGTCGTCCTCCCGGTTGATGAAGGCGACGCCCTCATGGCAGCTGCGCTGGGCGAACTGGCTCACCAGCATCTGGTAGGCCCCGTCCACGTTCCGGTCTGCCTTTTCGATATGGACGAAGAGGGTGTCTCCCACCACTTCCCCCAGGGAGAAGCCGGCCACCTGGCCTTCCACCAGCAGAAGACCGGAGAGGAGGTCGTAGGTCGCCAGGTTGTCCAGCACCTCCCGGGTCTTGGCCAGGTCCTCCCGGTAGGAGGCGGCATCCTTGCCCCGGCTCTCCGCATACCTGTCCAGGAAGGCCTTCACCGCCGGCACATCCTCCTCCTGAATGGAGCGGAAGGTCCAGTTGGAATAGGTCTTTCTGAACTTGTTTACGTGGTTGCGCTGACCCCCGAACCGCTTGCCCCGGAAGTACTTCAGGTCGTCCGCCTTGTAGAGGTAGTCGGCGTTGCCCCGGTCGGAGGTGACGGTCACATGGGGGAAGAACTGTTCCAGACGGCCCAGTTCCGGTCCGGGGACAGGGTAGAAGCGGATGGGTATGCCCCGCTCCTGGCAGTAGGCGGCAATCTGACGGTAGTGCTCCCGGCGCCCGCCCCCCAGGGGCAGAGTGAAGATGTCCTGGCAGGCCTCGTCGCCGGGGAAGTTGGCCTTGCAGTAGAGGGAGCCGCCGTATACGGCCCGCTCCAGATGGTACATGTCTCGCCATATGAAGACAGCCCCTGCGGTGGTGTCACAGATCCGGCTGCCGCTGTAGCTGAAGAAATGGCGGAGCCTGGGCAGGTCCTCCAGTGTCATTGGCTGGAACTCAATCATACATTTATTCAGATCCTTGCAATAGCATGCTCCCGCGGTGCCTTTATCCGGGGTTCATCGGGTGGCAGGAGTACTCAAAGCCGGCAGGTTCCGGCTCTGTCAGTCTTCCGCAGTACCAGCCGGTAACCCCGTCCTTCTTGCAGAGGGCGGCGCCGGTGATCTGTCTGACCACATGGAGCCGGTCCCCCGGGGCGACGGGCAGGCAGTAGTCCGTGGAGTCCTCGCACCAGAGTCTGTCTCCGCTGCGGCGCAGGTAGGCGGTAAGGATTTTCAGCACCCGGCCGCTCTCCAGGTGCCGGCAGAGGGAGAGCTCCTCCCCCTCCTCCAGCAGCTCCAGGGCGCTGCGTCCCCAGCGGATGTTGATGCTGTCCTCCGAGGCCTCCTGGGGATCCAGGGCCGCGGCCACAGGCAGACCGTCCCAGGCGCACCAGGAGAAGTCCTCCGACTCCTCCGAGGGGATCACCAGGGCGTTGAGCTGTCCGTCTGTCTTCAGCACGCAGCCCCCGTCGATGGAGATGATCCTCCGGTCCCGGGTAAGAAGGGGCGCCGCAGAGGGGATGGTCGAACTGTAGAGGGTGACGGGCCAGTGGCCTACGATCACCCACTTCTCAAAGGAGTGCCCCTGGCCCAGGAAGTTGTCGTTCTTCATGCAGCGCCAGCGGTCCAGATTCTCCATTCCCGTCAGGGAGGGGACGCCCCCGTGTACGAACACCAGGTGCTCCGTCTCCACCACGGTGGGCATGGAGGCCAGGAAGTCCCGCTCCTCGGGGAAGGCCCGGTTCATGTCCTCCCGCAGCTTCGGAAGGCTGTCCAGCTGTTCGATTCCAGCCTCCCGGGCCATCTGCCGCAGGCAGGACTCGGGGTGCCGGGGAAGGTAGCTGGAGAAGAACCTGCCGTCCAGCTCGTCTGTCACAAAGAACCGGTACACCAGCCCGTCGCAGTTGCCGCAGACGGGGATGACGGTGTACTTCCGGGACAGCTCCATCACTCTGCGCAGAAGGGGAAGGCTGTCCTGGCCCTTCTCCAGGATGTCCCCGTTGAGCACCAGGATGTCGTCCTTCGTCAGGTGCACCTTCTTCAGAAGGGCCTCAAAGAAGGGGAGGTTTCCGTGGATGTCGCTGACAGCCAGTATGCGGCGGCCGGGTTCGAAGACAGGCCGCTGTACCAGGGCGCGGTCCATGGGAGAGCCTCCTTCCTTGTGCTTATATTCAGGCCATGCGGGCCTCCAGGGCCGCCCAGCCGCTGAGCTCCCGCCTTTTTGTCACCTTCAGCCCGCTGCGGGCCAGGGCGGTCTCCACCTCGGCGGTGCGTGTGTCAATAATGCCGGAGCAGAGGAAGGTGCCCTCCGGAGCCAGCAGGTCCGGAACCCGGGGAGCCAGGGGGATAATCACGTCCGCCACAATGTTGGCCAGCACCAGCTGGTACTTCTGCTGCGCCAGCTCGGCGGCCAGGGAGGCGTCGGAGATCACGTCGCCGGCCAGCACCCGGTAGCGGTCCCGGCCGATGCCGTTCAGGGCTGCATTCTCATAGGCCACATCCACCGCCTTGGGGTCGATGTCCACGGCGACGGCCTCTGCAGCCCCAAGCACCAGGGCGGCAATGGAGAGGATGCCGCTGCCGCAGCCCAGATCCAGCACCCGGATCCCCGGCTTCGTGTGTTCCTCCACTCCCTGAAGACACAGCTGGGTGGAGGCGTGGGAGCCGGTTCCAAAGGTGAGGCCGGGGTTCAGGTAGAAGGGGACCCGGCCCTCCGGCACGGGTTCGTCCCGCATCCAGTCGGGGACCACCTGGAGCCGCCGGCCCACGGAGATGGGCTGGTAGTACTTCTGCCAGCTGTAGGCCCAGTCGTTCTCCCGCAGGGGAGTGACAGCGTATTCGCAGCCCAGACTGGCGGTGTACTCCTTCAGCTGGGCCCGGCCGGCCGCATCGTCGGTGACGTAGAACTTCACCCGGCAGACGCCCTTCATGGAGTCCAGCAGTTCCTGGTCCACGTAGTCCCAGTACTTCCGGTTCTCCTCCAGGAAGGAGAGGAAATCCCCCTCGTCCTCGATCACCAGACCGGTCATCCCGCTGGCGGTGAGTCTGGCACAGACATCGTCCAGCCTGTCCGGAGTGGTGCTGACAGTGATTTCAAGCCATTTCTGATCCGGCATGAGGGCCTCCCTGCTGTGCTGCTGCTGTCATTCCCGGGTGCCCTGGAAAAACAGCGCCACGGTCCCGGGACCCGTATGGGCCCCTATGACCGGTCCTATGTAGTTGATGTAAAAACTGCTGACGCCGAAGCGGTCCCGGACGCCGTCCGCCACCCGCTGTGCGTCCTCCGGGCAGTCGGCGTGGCTGATGAAGACGGGATCCTGGCTGGAGCTCCAGTGCTTTTCCATCCTGTCCAGCAGCGCTTCCAGAGACGCCTTCCGGCCTCTGGCCCTGCCGATGCTGATGAGATGTCCGCCCGGGTCCATCTCCAGGATGGGCTTGATCTGCAGCATGGAGCCGGCAGCGGCCGTGGCTGCGGATATGCGCCCGCCCCTTCTCAGATACTTGAGGTCATCCACGGTGAAATAGTGGGCGGTCTCCTGGATGTTCTCCAGAACGAAGTCCCGTACCTCCTCGATGGAGGCGCCGGCCTCCTTTTTCTTTGCTGCCCGGTACACCAGAAGGCCCTGCCCCAGGGAGGCGCAGAGGGTGTCAACCACCAGGATCTTCCGTTCCGGATATGTGCTGCGGAGCTCTTCCGCCGCCGTCTCAGCGGAGCTCAGGGTGGCGGAGAGGGCGGAGGAGAAGGCCAGCACCAGGATGTCCTTCCCGGCCTGGGCTGCAGGCAGCATGGCGTCCAGCCAGGCACCGGGGTTGACGCCGCTGGTTACGGCCTGCTGGCCGCTGCGGATCCTGTCGTAGAACTCCCGGGTGGACATGTCCCGCCCGTCCGGCAGGTTGCGGTAGGTCTTGTCCCCGAAGCTGAAGGTGAGAGGGACCACCTCCACCCCCAGTTCCTCTGCCATGTCGGGTCCAAGGTCAGAGGCGGAATCAGTATATATCACATAGTCAGGCATAGTCAGTTCAACCTCCCTGCAGTGCGGGGCCCCTGTGAAGAGAGACAGAGAGGCATGGGTTTCACTCCTTTTTGTTTTTGCGGCGGGGTTCTTCCGGCTGGATGATGTCCAGGATGCGGGCGCAGGCCAGCTGGCAGGCATAGGACTCCAGAGCCAGGTTCAGGGCCAGGCTGGGCAGGTCCTTCTCCTCCGCATTCACGTCGATCTTCTCTGCGGTGCTGCTGAGGGCCTCGTCCAGAGCGCCGCAGAAGTAGTTGTACAGGGTCCTGCTGTCGCTCTCCCGCTCTACGCCGGCCTTGAGCAGGATGCCCACGTCCCGCACCGACAGGATCTTCTTCAGGGCGGACACCGCAGTGAGGTAGCCCAGATGCTCCCGGCTGTAGCGCTTGCCTGTGCTCCTGGGCACCAGGCCGTCCTTTATGTAGTTGTTCACCATGGCTGAGGTGAGCTGTCCGCTCTCGTTGAAATGAATCAGCTGGCGGGGCATGTAGGAGATGATCTGGTCCATGTACAGAGAGAGATCCGGCAGACTGTCCCAGTCAGCCGGGCGGTCCTGTTCCATGCGCCGCTTCAGTTCTTCCAGCTCTTCCATCAAAGGCAGCCTCCTTTGCTTGCATTCCTGTCTGCCAGTATATTACCACGGAACCGCGTGTTCTGCAATTCCTTTTGCTGCTGCCGGCCGGACCGGAATCCGGAGGCTGCAGGCGGG
>CAYYHY010000015.1:4838-22226 GCA_964471855.1 uncultured Oscillospiraceae bacterium
CAGGGGCCTGCGGCCGGCGGAGGTGCGTTCCCTCTTAAACCGGAACTGACACTTCCGGGAAACTCCAGGGAGGGGTACCCGGCAGCTGGCGGCACAAGCTCACTTCCGGTCCTGTTCCGGCTTCCTGTGCAGGCGGTTCAGGGCTTCGGAGCGGTCCAGAGATTTGAGGTCGGGGAAGGCTCTGATCAGGCGGCGCTGGCCGGCAGTGGAAGAATCCAGCTGCTCCCGCAGGCGCTCGGAGAGCTCCTGCAGCTGGCGGCGGGACTCCCCGGCCAGGTTCTGCAGCTCCTCCCGGCGCTCCTGTACGTCTGTCGCCAGTTCCTCTTTCCGCTGTCTGGCGTCTTCCAGCAGCGTGTCTCTGCGCTCCGCAGCATCTCTCTGCCTCTCTTCCCTGTGCTCCTGCACATTCTCCAGCAGGGCGGCGCGGCGCTCCCGGACATCCTCCCGCAGATCCCCCAGGTCCTCAGCCTGCTCTGCAGCCCAGGCCTCCATGGCTGCTTTGAAGTCTGCACCCTTCCCGGCGGCGTCCAGGACCCGGTCCGCCAGGTCCTCCCCGAAGTCGCTGGAGAGCTCCTTTATCTTTGCAGCCAGTTCGTCGATGGCGTCCAGGCGGCGCCGCATCTTTGTGACGGTGGCCAGGGTGGCGCCCAGGTCCACGGCCAGGACTGCCCCCATGAGGCACAGGAGGACCGTGCCCAGGGTGCGGGGGATGAGGCCGATGAGAGTCATGATGGAGGGGTGGAGCACGTCCACCACCAGGACGCAGGCCAGGCCCCACATGATGGAGTAGCGGAGGCAGATGTAGCCGTTCAGGTTGAAGGGCTCGTTTGAGTAGTCCCACCACCGCTGGCGGAACAGCTTCTCCAGCACGAAGCCGGTGGTCCACTCCAGGATGGAGGTGAGGACCACGGAACCCAGGAAGAGGATGACAAAGTTCTCCTTCAGGGGCGTCAGGCAGGCGAGGACGATGATCACCCCGAAGCCGTATATGGGACAGACGGGACCGTTGAGAAAGCCCCGGTTCACAAAGTGCCCCTTCTGGAGGGCGACGAAGGACACCTCCACGCACCAGCCCAGGAAGGCGTACACAAAGAAGATCCACAGCAGCTGGTACACGGCAGCAAAGTTCACGGCAGCCGCCTCCTCTCCGAAGATTCCGGTACCAGTATACCGGAAAGCCCGGGTTCTGTCCACAGGGGCGTTCCTCCCGGGCGCACCCTGCAAAAAACAGTTGCAAAAGCAGGGGGTATCAGCTAAAATTCAAACTGACTTCGCTGCGGGCGTCCGCTCCAGACGCCTGCTGAAACTGTCTTGAACTGCAGGGTCCGCCTTTTCGGGGCAGAGGATCCTGAGAAGACGAGAATTTGGAAGGTGAATGTATGCGAAAGAGTCTTCTCCGCCTTGCTTCCGCACTTCTGGTTCTGACCCTGCTGCTGGGCGCCTGCAGCCGCGGCAGCAGTTCCGGCTCCCAGGACCCCTCGGGGTCCGGCGGTGCAGGGTCCTCCGGCTCCGCCAGCATTTCCAGCTCCAGCCCCGCGGGAGGGGCTGCCTCTGTACCGGCGGCTCCGCCGGAACCGGTGGTCGCCCACCTGATGGCGGCGGGGGACATCATGAGCCACATGCCCATTACCGAGGACGCCTATGTGGCGGCCACCGGGGAGTACGACTACACCCACATGTACCGGGATGCGGCCCAGCAGCTGCAGACGGCGGACTATGCGGTAGCCAACCTGGAGACCCCTCTGGCGGGCGGGCCTGACTACTCCGGCTATCCCGCCTTCAACGCCCCGGACGCCCTGGCGGTCAATGCGAAGGAGGCGGGGTTTGACCTGCTGAGCACCGCCAACAACCACACCAAGGACCGGGGCATGGACGGCATCTTCCGGACCCTGGACGTGCTGGACCAGAACGGCATCGCCCACGTGGGCACCTACCGCAGCCAGGAGGAGCGGGACGCGAACAGCGGCATCGTAGTGGCGGACGTGGGGGGCATCTCCGTGGCCTTCGTGTGCTACACCTACGGCCTCAACGGCATGACCATCGACGCCGACAAGATGTACTCCGTCAACCTGTTCAACAACGACTACGCCACCACCCTGTCAGACCCCAACTACGCCCTGATGGAGGCGGACATGGCGGCCGCCCGGGCCCTGAATGCAGACATGATCGCCGTCATGATCCACTGGGGGGTGGAGTACCGGGACGTGCCCACCGACTACCAGACCAGCCTGGCCGAGTGGCTGGTGGGCCAGGGGGCGGACCTGGTCCTGGGGGGACATCCCCACGTCATCGAGCCCTATGAGACCATCACCACCACCGGCTGGGACGGCCAGCAGAGGAAGGGCTTCGTCATCTACTCCATGGGCAACTTCATATCCAACCAGTACGACACGGACAGCAACGAGCTGGACATCGCCAAGAAGACCAGCCTCATCCTGGACATGGAGCTGACCAAGGACCCGGCCACCGGGAACACGGAGCTCACCGCCGTCAGCTATACGCCCTACTACATGGTCCACCGGGACAACGCCGCCGCCGGGGACCGGCGCTACCTGGTGAACATCCACAACGCCATGGCCGCCTATGAGTCCGGGGACACCTCCGTGGTCAATGCCAACATCTACGGCGGCCTGCAGCTGGGTCTGGAACACTGCCACAAGATCTTCGGCACCGAGGGGGACAGCTTCTACACCGACGGCATCGTGGAGGTTACCGAGGACGGGAACACCAGCGTGGGCGTGGGCTAGAGGCAGAGACTTGCAGAGAGATATGAAAAGACCGGGAATCTGCACCTGCGCAGGTTCCCGGTCCTGTTTTTTATGCCTCCGGCTGCACCGCGGGGGCGGGGCGTACGCTCTCCCCCCGTACCAGCTGGAAGGGCACGATCTCATGGACGGCGCTGCCGCCCCCATCCTGCTGAAGCAGGATGTCCACGCTTCTGCCCGCCATGCGGTCCGCATCCTGGCGGATGGTAGCCAGACGGGGGATGCAGTAAAAGGACTGCTCCAGTCCGTCATAGCCGATGACGGAGATGTCCTCCGGCACCCGGAGACCCCGGTCCCGGACCGCCCGCATGGCGCCGATGGCCATGACGTCGGACATGGCCAGGATGGCGGTCATCCCCTGGCAGCTGTCCAGCAGGGTGCAGGCCCCCTCGTAGCCTCCGTCCATGGAGTAGGGGGCGATGACCGTCCGGCACTGGGTGTCCAGGCGCACCCCGTGCTGGAGGCAGGCCTGCTGGCAGCCCAGATACCGCAGCTGGCTGGTATTGAGGCCGGCCTGGGGGTATACGTTGCAGTTCTCCCCGCCGATGATGCCGATGGTCCGGTGGCCGGATTCCAGCAGGCAGCCCATGGCGCAGGCGGCACCCCCCACGTCGTCGGTGGAGACGCTGGACAGGGTGTCAAAGCCCAGGGTGTCCGCCCGGCAGGTGACCAGGACGCAGGGGCAGGAGACGCCGGCGTAGCTGCGGACGAAGTTCTCCCGGCTGCCCCCCAGGAACAGGATCCCCAGGGGCTTCTGCTCCCGGCAGATGCGGACCGCCAGCTCCACCTCGTCCCCGTGTTCGCTGATGTAGTACGGGGTCACGGTCTTTCCCGCATTTGTCATCAGGAACTGTATCTTCTCCAGGAGCACGGCGAAGAGCCGGTTGTTGGTGCCCTTTACGATCACCCCGTAGCCCCTGTCCTCCCGCTGCTTGAGCTGCTTAGCGTGGCTGTTGGGCCGGAAGTTCATCTCCTCCACCACGGCGAGGATCTGGTTCCGGGCCTTCTCGCTGACGTCAGGACTGCCGTTGAGGACCCGGGAGACGGTCCCCACTGCATAGCCGGAGCGTCTGGCCACATCCTTGATGGTCACGTGCTCCGCCCTCCTTCCGATTCCTTTCCGGACGGTGCCCGGCGGATCAGCCTTTTACGGCTCCCGCAGCAACACCTTTGATAATGTGCTTCTGGCAGAAGAGATAGACGATGATAATGGGGATGATGCTGAGCATGATGACGGCCATGGTGGCCCCCAGGTCCACGGAACCGTAGCTCCCCTTCAAGTACTGGACGTGGATGGGGATGGTCTTGTACAGGTTCTGGTCCATGACCAGGTAGGGCAGCAGATAGTCGTTCCACACCCACATGGTCTCCAGGATGCCTACGGAGATCAGGGTGGGCTTCAGCATGGGCAGGACCACCAGGAAGAAGGTGGCCAGGGGTCCGCAGCCGTCTATGGCTGCCGCCTCCTCAATCTCCAGGGGCAGACCCCGGACAAAGCCTACAAACATGAAGATGGCCAGCCCGGCGCCGAACCCCAGATAGACAATGGGGATGGTGTAGGGGGTGTTCAGATGCAGACGGTCGGCGGTGAAGGTGAGGGTAAACATGACCATCTGGAAGGGAACGATCATGGAGAAGAGGCACAGATAGTAGAAGAAGCGGGCGAATTTGGAGTTCACCCTTGCGATGTACCAGGCGCTCATGCTGGTAAACAGGAGGATGAGGAACACGGAGGCCACGGTAATGAAGAGGCTGTACCAGACGGACTTGTAGAAGGGGTAGTTGCCGAAGGTCATGCCGTTCTTATAGTTGTCCAGACCCACGAAGGTCTCTGAATTGGGCAGGGCGAAGGCGTCCGTGTTGATGGAGGCGTTGGACTTGAAGGAGTTGACGGCCACCTCCACAATGGGGAAGACCCAGACAAGGCACAGGAGGATGAATACCACGGTGAGCACCCTGCTGAATGTGGAATAGTTCGCCTTGACGGTGGACACGGTCCGTTCTTTGCGCTTTCTTTTCACTGCTGCACCTCCTTGGACTGTGTGGCGCGGAGCTGGAGCAGGGCCAGGACAGCTACGACCAGGAAGAAGATAACCGCCTTGGCCTGGGCCACGCCGTGGTAGTTTTTGCTGATGTTGTAGGTGCTGTATATGTTCAGGGCCAGCAGCTCGGTCATGTTCACCTTGGCGCCGTTCATGATTACGGAGGGGGCGCCGCCGGTGAGGGCCAGGTTCTGGTCAAACAGCTTGAAGGAGTTGGTCAGGGTCAGGAAGATGCAGATGGTGATGGAGGGCATCACGTTGGGGATGACCACCCGGGTCAGGGTCTGCCACCCGCTGGCCCCGTCGATCTTGGCTGCCTCCAGCATGTCCGTGGGGATGGCCTGCAGCCCTGCCACATACACGATCATCATGTAGCCGATCTGCTGCCAGGCCACCAGTATGACCAGCCCCCAGAAACCGTAGGTGGCGTTTGCAGTCAGATAGGTGTTGTAGCGCCTGAGGATGGCGTCGAAAATCAGACTCCAGGTGTAGCCCAGCACCACGCCGCCGATCAGATTGGGCATGAAGAAGATGGTGCGGAAGATGTTGGCCCCGGCCAGCTTCTGGGTGAGTGCGTAGGCGATGGCGAAGGCGCAGACGTTGATGAGGACGATGGACACCACGGCGAAGGCGGAGGTGTTCAGGAACGCATGCCGGAAGCTGGGGTCGGTGAGTGCTTTGACATAGTTTTTAATGCCCACCCACTCAAAGTCCGCCGGTGTGCGGAAGTTGCAGAAGGAGAGGAAGATGCCCTGCAGGAAGGGCCATACAAAGCCGATCAGGAAGCAGAGGAATGTGGGCAGAATGAAGATGGGGAACATCCGCTGGATGGGACGGCGCACCAGCAGACCGTTGACGGCAGTGCCGGCATTGGATGCCTTTTTCTTCTTTTTCTTCAAGGGGTGCACCCGCTTTCACTGGATATGGGTGACCGGCGGACCCGCCGGCCTGCGCTGTGCAGAAAACGGGGACAGGACCGAGTCCCGTCCCCGTCAGAGCGGTTTCTGCTGCAGTTGGAAGGAAGATCAGCCGTTCACCGCATTCCACTCGATGCTCCAGCCGTCGACCACAGCCTCAACCACCTTGTCCCAGTTGGCGTCGGTGGGGTCAGCGGAGTAGGCAGTCAGAGCGGTGACAACAGTGGAGCGGTAGCTGTCCACGTTGGGTGTGTCATTGAAGGCCCAGAACATGGTGTACTTGCCGGCGTTTGCATACTCGGCGGCATTGGCGCCGAATACGTTGGCGGACGGCTTGGCGGACTTGAAGGGGATGCCGCTGAACTGCTCAGACAGCATGGTGGTTCCCTCGTCGGAGGTGACCAGCCAGTACAGGAAGTCCTCGGAGGCCTGGATGTTTTCCTCGGAGGCGTCTGCGTTGATGGCCCAGCAGTTCTCCGTGCCGGAGTTCAGACCCGCATTCTCCTCGCCCTCTACGCCGCAGTAGATGGGGATCATGGCCAGGTCGTCGGGGCTCATGGCGAACTTGTCAGCAGCAGTCAGGTTGGCAAACTCCCAGTCGCCGTTCTGATAGAACACGGCCTTGCCCTCGCCGAACTCGGCCTCGGACTCGTCGCCGGTGGCGGTGGAGAGGCTGGTGGCATTGGCGGCGGTATCTGTGATGTACAGATCCCAGATGCTGCGGTAGTTGTCCAGATAGTCGGACGTGATGGTCTCAGGCTGCGCGCCTACGGTCAGGCCGGCGTCCCTGTACTGATAGTACAGAGGAACGTTGAGCAGGTGTCCGGAATAGCGCCAGCTGGAGGAGGACTCCAGACCGGGGGAGGAGAAGGCGTCAAAGCCCAGCTCTCCGGCGCGGGCGTGGATGTCGTCAGCGGCGGCCTTCAGACCCTCGAAGCTGCTGATGTCCTCCAGGGAATAGCCGGCATCCCCCAGCAGCTTGGTGTTGACGATGATGCCGAAGGACTCGTAGCAGTAGCCCAGAGCCTTGGGGGTGCCGTCCGCGTCATAGAGCACATAGTCGTCATTGACCCGCTCGTCAAAGAACTTGGCGCCGGTGAGGTCCAGAGCCTTGTCGCCCCAGTCGGCCATGCCGGCTGCGTTGCCGATGTTGAAGATGGTGGGCGGCTCGGTCTTGGCCATCTCAGAGGTGAGGGTGTCGGAGTAGGTTCCGGAGGCGGCGGTGAGCACCTTTACAGGCACGCCGGTCTGCTCCGTGTAGGTCTTGGCCAGGTCCTGAAGGGCCTCGTCAGCCTCAGGCTTGAAGTTCAGGTAGTAAACGGAACCGGCCCCGGCGGGGGTGCTGGTGCTTCCGCTGCCGGACGGTTCGCTGACGCTTCCGCTTCCGGCGGGCTGGGAGCTGCTGGCAGATCCGCCGCTGGAAGTGCCTCCTGAACTGCTGCTGCCGCTGCTGCAGCCGGCAAGCAGACCCAGAAGCATGGCAGAGGCCGCTGCAAGAGCGAGAAGTTTCTTCATTCTGATTAACCTCCTTATGAATTTGCAAGGCTTGGCGTCCATTGGAAACGTTTCCAGTGGACGCTGTTCATTATAGCAGAACTGGAAGAAGCTGGCAACCGGCAAAGCGGTGAAATTGAAAATTTTGGAAGATTCACCAAATACAGGACCCTGAAATTGTGCACTTTGACGAAACCTGAAGGCAAAAACCCGGCGAGCGAGGGGGATTTTCCGGCTGGAAACGTTACAATAAACTGTGTCGCAGGGGACTTCGAACTGACCTCCGTGGACATGGAAAACCCCCAGAGCCATGATTTTCATAACTCTGGCTCAGTACAGAACGGACATGGGAGGGGCGGAAAGCAGCCATCTTCTGCATGACAGCAGACTGGACCGGCGCATCTGCGTGTGACGCCTCTTCCCTGGAAGAGGGCGGGGGAGGAATCTCTCTATGCCGTTCCGGAGTCCGGCCCGCAGTGCAGAGAAACACCCGGGTCCGGAGGGGGACCCGGGTGCAGGGATCAGGGGGCCAGGGGAAGAGTGATGACAGCCTTGAAGAGGTCTCCGTCTACGGAGAGCTGGAAGGTGCCCCCCTGGAGCTCCGTCAGACTGCGGGCGATGGACAGCCCCAGACCGGAGCCCTCGGTGCTGCGGGACTCGTCCCCTCTTACAAAGCGCTCCATCAGCTGCTCCGGAGGGATGTTCAGCGCATCCCTGGATACGTTCTTGATCGAGACGGAGGCCTGCGATTCCTCCCGGACTATGTCCAGGTAGACCCGGGTCCCCTCCAGGGAGTACTTGGTGCAGTTGGAGAGGAGGTTGTCCAGCACCCGCCAGAGGTGCCTTCCGTCTGCCGTGATCCAGATCTCCTCCCTGGGGCGGGTGACGACCGGCGTCAGGTGACTGGCCTCCAGCCTGTCTGACCACTCCGCCATGGCCTGGTCCACGAGCTGCAGCAGGCCGATCTTCTCTTTCTCCACCCGGATGGCCCCGGTGGACGCCTTGCTGGCCTCCACCAGGTCGGCGGTGAGCTTCTTCAGCCTCTGGGACTTCCGGTCCAGCACCTCAATGTATTCCAGTGCACGGGGGTCCGTCTGCTCTGTGTTCCTCAGCAGGTCCACATAGCTGATAAGGGAGGTGAGGGGGGTCTTCAGGTCGTGGGATACGTTGGTAATCAGTTCCGCCTTGAACCGCTCGCTTTTTATCTGCTCCTCCAGGGCGCGGTTCAGTCCGGCGGAGATGTTGTTCAGGTCATCGGCCAGTTCCTTCAGCTCCCGGGGCATGCGGCCGGTATCCAGCTTGCAGTCCAGATGCCCGGAGGCCATGGTGCGGGCGCCCTTCCGGATCCGGGCGATGGACAGGACCCACCAGCAGGGGATGAGAATCCAGATTCCGGTCAGGACAGCCGCGGCCGTCAGCGCGATGATGTTCCGGTAGAGACCGAAAGCGAGCAGCAGGAAGAGCAGGACCGGCCAGGAGACGAAGTACAGAGCCGTCTTCCACCAGAGGGGAATATTCCGGAGGAAGAGGGACGCTGTGCCTCTGAACCAGTTCCAGAAGATGGACAGGAACCGCCAGCAGGGGATGAGAATCCAGATTCCGGTCAGGACAGCCGCGGCCGTCAGCGCGATGATGTTCCGGTAGAGACCGAAAGCGAGCAGCAGGAAGAGCAGGACCGGCCAGGAGACGAAGTACAGAGCCGTCTTCCACCAGAGGGGAGAGTTCCGCAGGAAGGAGGCCGCAGTGCCTTTGAACCAGTTCCAGAAACGGAAGAGCAGGGAGGTCTGGCTGAGGGTGCCCGCCTTCACCCGCAGGACAGCGGTGCGCAGCAGCAGCGTGAGGCACCCGGCTGACAGGGCGAGGAGAAGAGCAAGGATGTGCTCTGTCAGAAGGAAGGGGAAACTGGAAGCCGCCTGACTGCTGTAATGGGTCCAGGATGCGCTGCTGTATGAGCTCAGGATCAGAAGGCCCCCGCAGACAAGCAGCAGAAGGGCAGAGAGATCAGCGGCGGCATAGACCTCGATATATATGCGCTCCTGCCAGGTGGTGCGGATGCCGGCCGTTCCGTCCGTGTGGCCGCAGGACCACAGGAAGAGGAGCATGCAGACCAGCCCGGCCAGGGCGAAGACGGCAGTTTTCGCTGCGGCGGACGGGGCCATGGCGTTTGCCTGCACGCAGTCGTCGTGAAGACTGGTGAACTCGTCATGGACATTCGGCATCTCCTGGATGGCAGCGGTGCTGATGCCGTACTCGATGAGACGGGGCGGCAGGGAGGTCTCAGGTGCTTCCTCTGTCCCGGAGTCTGCGCCGGGAGAGGCGGAGGCAGAGGTGCTGCTCCACTCAGTCCAGCGCATGTAGTCGTCTGAGCCGGTTTTGATCTCTGTATCCCCGGCATCATAGACGCCGTAATTGGGATACACTGTCTCATCTCTCACCTCGTTTCCCGGCTGCAGGCTGCTGAAGAGCACCTGCCCGGCGGCATCCGTGATGGTGCAGCGGAAGATGGTGTTCTCCCGGCTCAGGGAGGATTCCAGGTCTGATATCTGCTGTTTCAGGCGGGTCAAGCGGTATGTGACATCCTCCCCTGCGCTTTCCATCTCCTGCAGGTTCTGCTGCTCAAGCTTCAGGGAATCCAGCATGGCCGCATCCTCTGCTCTGTCCAGCATGAGATTTCGGGTGAAATACTGGTATTCCCAGCTTCCGCTGAACAGGAAGATCCGGGTGTGAACGATGCCGCAGGCAGACAGTCCGGCGAGATAGAAGAAGAGGAGCATCATAAGGACACAGGCCAGCCTGAACAGCGGCTGATTCTGAAGCCGCCTCATTTCCTGTCATCCTCCATCTTGTAGCCCAGACCCCAGACAACCTTCAGATACCTGGGCTCCGACGGGTTGATCTCGATCTTCTCCCGCAGGTGGCGGATGTGGACTGCCACCGTGTTCTCCGAGCCGTAGGCCGGGTCGTTCCAGACCTGCTCGTAAATCTGTGCCGATGAGTAGACACGCCCGGGGTGGGACATGAGAAGCCTGAGAATGCTGTACTCGATGGGTGTGCACACAACTGTCTCGCCGTCTACGGTGACCCGCTTGTCCGTGTCATCCAAGGTGACCGGACCGACGGTGCAGACCTCCGGGCTCCGCTCCGATCCCCCCAGCCTGGTGTACCGGCGCAGCTGGGAGCGGACTCTCGCCAGAACCTCCAGGGGATTGAAGGGCTTGGTAATGTAGTCGTCAGCGCCGATGTTGAGCCCCAGGATCTTGTCGCTGTCCTCGCTCTTTGCGGTGAGCAGGATGATGGGGACGTTGCTCTCCTCCCGGAGCCGGGCGGTGGCGCGGATGCCGTCCAGTTCGGGCATCATGATGTCCATGAGGATCAGGTCGATGTCCTGCTTCTCCATGGCCTCAAGGGCCTCCCGGCCGCTGAAGACCGTGACGGTCCGGTACCCGTCGCTGGTGAGATATATGTCAAGGGCAGAGACGATGTCTCTGTCGTCGTCACAGATCAGGACCGTGTGCATGTCTGTCTCCTTTCCCCGCCGGCCTTCTCCCCGGCAGCATCTTAAGCATAGCATGGGGTTTTCAATTTTCAGCAAAGCGGGTCTTAAGATTCTTTGAAGATGAGGGGGGCGGGGCAGGAGCCCGGTTTTTGATGAACAGAACAGAAACAGGCGCAGACTGCCGGGCGGTTTTGTGCAATCTGACAGGAATGCCGTTTCTGAAAAAATGCGCTTGACAAAGGGAAACCCCTCTGCTAAGATAGCACCTGCACTGAGGCGGAAGCCTCTGGGGCGGAACTGAAAACGGGGGTATAGCTCAGCTGGGAGAGCGCTTGAATGGCATTCAAGAGGTCAGCGGTTCGATCCCGCTTATCTCCACCACGAACTCACACAGGTTTTCTGTGTGAGTTTCTTTTTTGCAGCGCCGGGGCGGCTCTCCGGCGGAATGCTGACAGGACAGCCGCAGAGCAGATCCCGGACCCGCGGTCCGCTGGAAATGCAGACAGCGTTTCACAGCTGACCCGGCAGGAAAAGCTGAAAAAACGGGAAGTTTTCTTCAGGGTTCGCTGAAGGCAGACAGAATGCGGCGGAGCTGGCGGAGAACTGATGAAATTGCTTTACAGGGCGGGCAGGCGCCGCTATACTGGACGGAGATGAGCTGAAGCGCAGTGAGAGGAGGTGACCCTCAGTGGGCAGGAAGAACCCGACGATGAAGGACGTGGCCCGGGAGGCCGGCGTTGCCCTTGGCACTGTCTCCAAGGTGGTCAACGGGATCAAGGTGGGAGAGCAGTACAGGGTCCGGGTGGAGGAAGCCATCAGGAAACTGGACTACCGGGTAAATACCTACGCCAAGGGACTCAAGAGCAGCTGCACCTGCACGGTGGAGGTCATGGTCCCCAATCTGATCAATCCGTTTTTCAGCATGCTGGCCAACAGCATCATGAAGGAGCTGGCCGTCCGGGGCTACCGGATGCTGCTGTGCTGCACCGACTTCGACCCGGAGCAGGAGCAGGAGTACGTCATCATGGGCGACCAGCAGAATGTGGACGGGATTATCTGCCTGTCCTACAACCCCAGGCTCCAGGTGCCTGAGAACCTGCCCCTGATCTCCATCGACCGATACTTCGGGCCCAGGATTCCCTGCGTAGCCAGCGACAACTACGGCGGCGGCCGCATGGCTGCGGAGAAGCTTGCGGAGAACGGCTGCACCAGGCTGGTCTTCCTCCGGAGCGGGTCGAACCTGGTCAACGAGACGAACAAGCGCCTGGACGGCTTCGTCAGCGGCTGCGAGGCGCTGGGCATCCCCTGTTTGACGAAGACTGCGGAGGAGAACGCCGGATTTTCCGTTTTCGAGGAGTTTCTGAGGGAACACTTCTGCGGCGGGAAGATGGATTTTGACGGGATCTTCTGTGTGACGGACTCCCTGGCCCACCAGACTGCGGGAGCCCTCCGGAGCATGGGCGTGCGGATTCCGGAGGATGTACAGATAGTCGGCTTTGACGGCATCCGGGCATTCGGCGACATGGAATACACCTGCTCCACGATTGTGCAGCCGGTGGAGGATATTGCAGCCCGCTGCGTGGACATGGTGCTGGAGAAGGACAGCTCCCGCCTGCCGGCCCTGGTCTGCCTCCCTGTTGCCTATGCATACGGGGGAACAACAAAGAACTGACGGACTGCTCCGGAGGAGGAATCGGACATGGCCAGCAAGTATCTGCTGTGGAAGTACCGGGATGTGAAGCCGGATGAACCGCCGCCCCCCATGACCCGGAAGGAGAAGATCCGGAACTGGATCGACTACAACAAATGGTGGGTTGTTTTCTGGGTGGTGGTGGCCGTCATACTGGCGCGGATTCTGTGGTCCGTTCTGGGGATCGGAGAGATAAAGCCGGACTACATGTTCGCCTATGTGGGGGACACCGGGATGCCGGAGGACTGTGCGGCCGCCCTCCAGGCCTCTCTGGAGTCCCTGGGGGAAGATGTCAACGGGGACGGCCATGTGGCCGTGGAACTGCGGCAGTATGTGATCCGTGAGGCGGATGATAATCCTGCCGCCGGTCTGGATTACGCCGCCTATGCATCCGGCATTACCCTGACGGCCGACCTGGAGTCGGGGGAGAGCTACTTTTTCCTGCTGCAGGATCCGGAATCATTCCAGCTCCAGACTGAGGTCCTGGTGCAGCAGGACGGCTCCTTCCCTGAGGAGGAGGGGACCGGCGCAGCCGGCATGACCTGCAGGTGGACCGACTGTCCGGTTCTGGCAGACCTGGACCTGGGGGAGTACAGCGAGGATGCGGCGGGTCAGACGGTGAGCGGCAGCAGCCGGGAATTCGTGTCGGAACTCTATCTGGCCCGCAGAGGGTTCTACAGCGAGAGGCAGCAGGCGAAGCACAGCGGAAGCGCTGAGTTCTGGGACAGGCTGACGGAAGGTGCCGTCTTCTCCTGATGTACCGGACGACTGAAGCCGCATGGAGAATGAACAGGGAGGGACTGGCATGACAGATATTACTGCGGTTGGTGAGATCCTCATCGACCTGACACAGAACGGAACAAACGAGTTTGGGATTCCCGAGTATGCAGCCAATCCGGGCGGCGCGCCTGCCAATCTGGCAGTGGCGGCCTCCAGACTGGGGGCCAGGACCTGCTTTATCGGAAAGGCCGGCAGGGACAGCTTCGGGACGCTGCTGAGAAAGACGCTGGAGGATAACGGCGTGGACGTGAGCTGCATGGTGGAAGATCCCCTGCACCCCACTACCCTGGCGGTGGTTTCCGTAGATGAGACAGGGGAACGGCAGTTCAGCTTCTACCGCAGGAACAGCGCAGACGTGGCCCTGACGCCGGAGGAGATCCCGGATGAAAAACTGAGAGATACCCGGTTCCTCCACTTCGGCAGCGTCAGCCTGGTGTCCGACCCGGCCCGGAGTGCAACCCTCCATGCGGCCAGACGGGCCCGGGAACTGGGAGCCACTGTCACCTACGACCCCAACTACCGCGCCAGCCTCTGGCCGGACGAGGCCACGGCTGTGGCAGAAATGCTGGAGCCCCTGGAGCTGGCAGATATCCTGAAGGTGTCAGATGAGGAGCTGCCGCTTCTCTCCGGGACAGAGGACCTGGAGGAGGGGAGCGCCAGGCTGGCAGCCAGGGGGATCACCCTGGTCCTTGTTACCCTGGGACCGGAGGGTGCGTTCTACCGCTTCCGTGACCGCACCGGACTGGTCCCCGGTGTTCCCTGCACAGTGGGGGATACCAACGGGGCCGGGGATACATTTTTCGGTGCCGTCCTGTCCCGGATGGCAAAGCTGGATTTCCCCGGGGAGCTGACGGTTCCGGAGCTGGAACGGATTATCGCCTTTGCCAACCAGGCGGCCAGCATTACGACAAGCCGCCGCGGCGCCATCCCCGCCATGCCCTCTCTGGCGGAGGTCACCAGCCGCCTGCAGATGTCCTGACCGCGCTGTACACAGCTGAAGATGAACAGCACCGCCCTGCCGGACCTGATGCCGGCAGGGCGGTGTTTTTTTCTGCTACTGGGGATCGACTTCGTAAAAAAGGATATGGAGTCCCTTCTCGTCCCGTACCCCCTTGCCCAGGAATCTCCGGCTGTGGAGGTACGGGGCCAGCACCGGGGAGTCGGTGATGAAAGTGGGAACCGTGGTGAAGGGGCGGGGCTGGGCGCCGTCCGTAAACCAGCCGTTGTTTTCCACATAGACGTGGCATTCGGCGCCGCTGGTGTCCCTGCCGGTGAGCATGTAGCGGGCGGACATGTGGCGCACCTCCGCCTGGTTGGTCACCTGGGTGTCCACGCCGCAGGGCTCCACGATGCCGTTGATGAGTCCGCTGACGGTGCCCCTGAAGGGGATCATGCGGACAGAGCCGCCGGGACCGCTGAGGGATACGGTGCCGGCCGGGTCGGTTTCAACGAAGACGTCAATGACGGGATCCGGTTTGTGGTTCATGTGCTATCCTCCTGACTTCTGCCGCCGCCGGCGGCGGGCCGGGGCGTCTGCTGAAAAAATGATAGCACGGCCGCATGGAGACGTCAACGCCGGGGACCGGGAACGGGGAGGAAACTGCCGTCCGGTGGAAGATGTGGAAAAACCTGTGGATAATGTGGATAACCCAATATTCTGAGAAGACAAGTCAGGCTTCACCAGTTCGGCGTCCTGGCCCTGCTTCTGATATGGCATGGCAGGTCCCGGCAGCTGCCGGGAAGAGAAGTTTACATAAACAGTATACAGATAATAAATGCAGTGCCAGAGGCAGAAAGGAGGACAGGGAAAAAGCCGCAGGACCCTTCCGGGAATCCTGCGGCTTCCGGCCGTATCGGGAAATGGATGTCAGTCGATGTAGTGCCTGATGAGGGCCTGGGTGCCCAGGTTTCCGAACCCCTGCTCCTCCAGGCTCCTGCAGCTGCTGAGGACCTGAGAGAGGACCTCCAGGGAGAGACCGCTGTTCTCCGCCTCCTCCAGGGCCAGACCCATGTCCTTGACGAAGTGCTTCATCAGGAAGCCGGGGGCGTAGTCGCCGCTGCAGATCTTTGCCCCCAGGGAGTCCAGCTGACGGCTGCCGGCGGCGCCGCTGGAGACGGAGCGCAGAAGCACATCCAGGTCCAGCCCCTTGGTTCTGGCATAGGCCAGGGCCTCGCAGAGTCCGGAGAGGGTCCCGGCGATCATGATCTGGTTTGCCAGCTTGGCGTGCTGGCCGCAGCCGGCCTTTCCCTGCCAGTTGATGTTTGTCCCCATGGCCTGGAAGAGGGGCAGGCAGGCCTCGCAGTCCTCCCGGTCTCCTCCCACCAGAATGGAGAGAGTGCCGTTCCGGGCGCCGGTGTCCCCGCCGGTGACCGGGGCGTCCAGCACATGGAATCCCCGGGCGGCCCCCTCCGCATGGAGACGCTCCGCCAGAGCGGGGCTGGTGGTGGTCATGTCTATGAGGTAGGTGCCCGGTGCGGCGCTGTCCATGACATGGCCGGGGGCCAGGTAAACGTCTTCCACGTCTTTCGGATATCCCACGATGGTGATGACTGCGTCCCGGCCGGAGACGCACTCTGCGATGGAGGGGTGCAGGACAGCGCCTTCGCTGACCACATCCGCCACTTTCTCCGGGTGTCTAGCGTAGATGTGCAGCTCAAAGCCCGCTTTCATAAGATTTCGGACCATGCCCCTGCCCATGATGCCCACTCCGATGAATCCGATCTGTTTCAATGCCGTACCTCCTGTGTCTTTCAGAGGGACCGGTCCAGGACCGGCTCCCGGTCTGCAGGCAGTATACCACAGACAGGGGGTTCCGGGAAGAGGTCCCGGAACTGCCGGAAAGGGACAGAACCGGGACCCTGTCTGCCGGGAAAACAGTCAGAGACGGCACCGCAGGGAGGAACAGAGCCGGCCTCTCCGCTGTCTGCGGCCAGCACGGGAAGATGCAGGATGCCGGCCCTTACGGATCCTGACTGTCAGGTTCCCCGTCCTGAACCTGCTTCTTCCCGCCCTCCGGGCCGGATGCACCTGCAGCGGGGGACTCCGCCCCTTCCTTCTTCCGGGAGGCCGGGGACTTTCTGGGGGAGACCCTCCTCTGGTGCCTCTGTGCCGGCGGCTTACCGTCTTCCTCCTCGTCGCCGGGTGACGGGAGGCGCATGGAGGCGACCAGGCGCCGGATCTCGTTGGCGGACTTGACAGGGATGCCGTTCAGGTCCAGGGGTTCGTTCTCCGCGTCGCCGAACACCACGTCATCCAGGGAGAAGGCGCTTGTCTCCAGAAGGGTGATCAGCACGTCGAAGGAGGGGAATTTCCGCCCGCCCTCGATGTTCTTCATGTGCATGGGGGAGATGCCGACCTGTTCGGCCATCCACTCCTGGCTGTATTTCTTCCTGTAGCGTGCGCTGCTCACGGCGGCGCCCAGGCGGCGGCGGACTTCGGCCAAGTCTTTGATTTCTCTCACTGGCTGCAGCTCCTTTACACAGAAATCCGCAGATCCCCCGGGGAGCGGGGAACAGACGGGAAAACGCCCTCCCCGGGGAGATCTGCCCGGATGGTTTATGACGTACAGTCCGGGACAGCTGCTTCAGCATCTGAAAATCTGAAGTATTCTCCCGGAAATTTTATGAGTTCAGTACAGACGTCCCTGTCCCGGAACCGCCGGGCTGAGGGCCCATGGGGAAATGCCGGCGCATCTGCGGGAACTGCGCAGGTCATGTTCTGCCCGGCCCGGCACCTGAACGCCCCGCAGGTACAGTGCCGGAACGGCCCCTGCTCAGGACTCCGCGGCCAGGAGGCTGTCCATGGAGATGTCCAGGGTGGTCAGGAGGTTGACCAGCAGGGACATGGAGGGGGCCTTGCGCCCGTCCTCGACGTTCCGCAGGTACAGGGGCGAGACATGCAGGGTCCCGGCGAGGCCCTCGCAGGAGATGCCTCTGGTCCGCCTGGCGCTCCTGACGGCAGCGCCGAAGCGCTTCATGAAGAGCTGGATGTCGCTCAAGATTCATTCTTCCTTTCTGTGCAGATGAATGGCCGCCGGGGGTTTCCGGAGGGAAGCCGGCAGGCACGCCGGCGGGAAACGCGGCGGCACAGCAGCAGAATCTGCTGCCTGCTCAGGACTCCGCGGCCAGGAGGCTGTCCATGGAGATGTCCAGGGTGGTCAGGAGGCTGATCAGGAGGGACATGGAGGGTGCCCTTCTGGCGTTC
>CAYYHY010000015.1:22326-25347 GCA_964471855.1 uncultured Oscillospiraceae bacterium
GATACCCCGCAGGTTTCCTGACAGGAGAGGCGGAAGAGGTTCCCTCCGGCGGGGAGGGATCAGCGGACCGGCGGGTGTCTGTGACATGGGGCAGCCGGCGGGGGAGGGAGACGCAGAGGTGATGTCCCCCGCCGGTTTTGGGGGATGCCGGCCTGCCGGCTCATCTGCAGCAGGACAGGAGGGCATCCATGGAGATGTCCAGGCTGGTCAGCAGGTCCAGGAGGAGCGGCAGGGAGGGGGCCTTCCGGCCGTGCTCTATGTTTTTCAGGTGCATCTTGGAGACATAGAGGGTATCGGCCAGGGTGTCGCAGGTGATCTGCCTGCTGGTCCTTGCTCTGGTGACGGCGGGTCCCAGATACTGTACGAATTCGCGGGTGGTTGGCACTGTGCGGTCCATTCATTCACCTCCTCTCTGTCGGCGGTCCTGCCGGGGAAGACTGGCAGGAGTCCTGAAACCGGTCTCCCCGTGTACGGACACTGTGCTCCCGGACTCCGGCATCTGCAGGCGGAAGATCAGCGGGGACCTGGGGAGAGGCCGGACCGGAGCCGCCGGCCAGGAGGCTGTCCATGGAGATGTCCAGCCTGATCAGGATGCGCATCAGAAGAGCGACGGAAGGTGTCCTGCGGCAGTGTTCGATGTTCCTCAGGTGGGTGCGGGATATGTGCAGGTATTCTGCCATCTGCCTGTCCGTCATGTGCCTGCTGCTCCTCTCGGCGACGACGGCGGCGGACAGACGGCGCATGAACTCCGGCAGTTCTATGGAACGCTTCATATGCATCACCAGCTTTCGCTCTATCGGCTGTACCGCTCCCGCCCCGGCCGGTCCGAAGGTCAGCCGGCCAGGGCCCACAGAGGGAAGCGGCGCAGTTTCAGGGGGTGGCAGAGACATCTCTTCCGGAGAGCGGTCAGAGACCGGCATCGGTCTGGCGGGACTGCCGGTGCAGGTCCTGGTTCTTCTCTTCAGCCAGGCGGGTGGTCCTGACCAGCTCGCGGATGCTGTCGGCCTGATCCGGTGTGAGACCATGCATGTACAGGGGGTCGTGGACGGTGCCCAGTACGATGTTGTCCATGGAGATCTCAAGCGCCCGCATGAGTGCCACCAGCAGCCTGAAGGAAGGGACCTTCCGCCCGCTCTCAATGTTCTTCAGATGGATAACCGAGATGCCGAGCGCATAGGCCAGATTCGCCTGGCTGATGTTCAGACGGTACCGGCTGCTGCTGACGGCCGCTGCCAGATTCTGCTTTACCGTCCTGTGAAACGCTGTGTCCATTGATTCTCACCTCCTTCTGGTGCGGACTCCATGGAGATGTTAGCCCAAACCGCTCCCCCTGACAATTTCCCAGGAGGAAACCTTATGGTTTCCTTTCAGGAAATCGGCCGCAGAAATTATCAGTTCAGAGAAAAATCTGAAAATACTGCAATGATACAAAAGGGATATCTTCTGGAAATTTCTGAATACTCTGCGCCATTTCAGGCCGCATTATCCAGCTTAACATGCGGCATTTTAAAGAATAGACAGCCAGAAAGCTGAAAGCCGCAGTTTCTGCTGCGATGGAGGTGCTGAAAATGACGGATGAGCCGAATATTCCGGTTCCAGAGGGAAGGGGATCCGGGTGCCTGTGAGAAATGGTTCCAGATACTTCCAGAAGACCGGAGCCGGGGAACCCCAATGGACCCCAGTCCGGCATGCGGTTCCAGGGGGATGCAGCCGGCCAGTTTCCTGAAAACAAGATGAAACCCAGGAAGGCAGTGTTTGGCGCTCTCTTCTGGGAAGAACCCGGCGGTCTGGCTGCAGGCTGTCCTGACGGCGGGGACCCAGGTGCCGGATGCTGCCTGTGGATCTGTCAGGGGGGCATCTCCATGCACTGATATTATAATAATCCAACGATTTCGATAACAAACAAATTCTGATGCATAAATGTATTTATAGTAAGATATAAGCGATAGCTGATATTCTCAAACTGGTAAATGAACCATAATATATTGAACTCTCAACGGCACGCCTTCAATATCTGACGTATATGCGTCAGGCACTGCGGATCTGATGCTGCGCAGCCTCCAGGCTGCTGCATGATGCAGCGGATTGAGGGAAGGTCTCTGGTATCCAAGCAGCAGCGGAATTCCTGCAGGCACCCCTGGGGACTGGCATCAGACGGTTCGAGGCTGGACGGGCCGGCTGCAGCAGTTTGCAGATGCCAGTACCCTTTTCCTGTTATGGAATGTCCGATGGTGTGCCATAACCAGTACTGACAAGCATCCTGGCTGTCCGGAGAACTGCTGCATAGATTTTCCACTCGGTGGGGGGCAAAGAACCGGGGAAGGACACGCCGTGAGACCTCTGGCGCTCCGGGGTGTCCGCGGCAGGAGGACAGATGTCCGCCAGATTCCAACGTAGAAAATCAGATGGAGTTAAAAAAATTTTTTTGAAACTGCAGGTTCTCAGATGGCTCTGAAGCTGCCGAAAGCGGCACTTCTGCATACGGATCAGGCGAACAGGTGCAGAAGGGATGGATATGCTGTATCACATCAGCGGTGAAATCCCGCCATGGGTTCAGGATCAGATTCAAACCCGCGCCGCCTCCCGGCGGCATTCCGGCTCCTCTTCCAGAGGGGCGGACAGGGGGGCGGATGGCGCTTCCCTTACAGCCGCATGCGCTGGACGCGGATAAGACGTTATTACAGCAAACGCGAGAAGGTTTCCTGACAGGTACTGTTCATATTTGTGCTGAATGCTGGAATATTGGCGAAACAATAATTACAGGGAATTTGACATCCCTCTGCCGCTGTGGTATACTGAACCCTGCCGGCCCCCGTTTCCCTGCAGATTTCTGACTGGAACCGGCGGACCGGAACACGGCCAGCGGCGCACCTGTCCGGATGTTTCCTGTGGAAGTTTCTGCAGTTCGGATGAGCCTGCATCCTGGTCGGATCTGACCATGAGGAGGAGGTGCTTTCAGTGGATAAGCAGCTGTTCATTCTCCAGTACTGTGCGGAAGCCGGCGTGCCGGTCCTGGTTCTT
>CAYYHY010000016.1:0-23953 GCA_964471855.1 uncultured Oscillospiraceae bacterium
GTGATATCTTGCAGATTCCTGCACTTCCGGAGTATAATAGTGGCATTGAAGGCAGATTCTGCCCCCGGGGGCAGTCCTGCTGAGAAGGAGGATTACCTGTGATACTCAAACAGCTTGCAGCCCTGCTGCTTGCAGGCCTGCTTCTTGTATCCTGCGGGAGCACCGGGAACAGTTCTTCCTCTGCCCCGGAGGGAGGCGCGTCTTCTGACCAGAGTCAGAGCGCCTCCTCTTCCGGCGGAAGCAGCAGCGGCAGCGGCAGTGTCTCTGCACAGCCGCCGGAGGATCTGCCGGACCCTCTGGACACGTATCTCCAGAGCATGACCCTGCAGCAGAAGGTGGGGCAGCTGTTCATCATCCGCCCGGAGACGCTGAACACCCAGGGCGCCGGGGCCACGTCGGTGAATGACGCCATGCGGACGATGCTGGCCCAGTACCCCGTGGGGGGCATTATACTGTTTGATTCCAATATCGTATCCCCCGAGCAGACCGCCGCCTTCACCCAGCAGCTGCAGGAGGCCAGCGCCCTGCCCCTGTTCATGTCCGTGGACGAGGAGGGCGGCCAGGTGGCCAGGCTGGCGAACCGGCAGGTCTTCGGACTTCCCAGATATGACAGCCCCTCCGCCGTGACGGAGAGCAGCGGCGTGGACGGAGGTCTGGAGATGGGCCGCACCATCGGCGCATACCTGAAGCAGTACGGCTTCAACATGGACTTTGCCCCGGTGGCGGATGTGAACACCAATCCGGACAACCCGGTCATCGGAACCCGGTCCTTCTCTCCTGACCCTGTGGCGGCAGCGACGATGGCCGGCGCCATGGCGTCGGGACTCAGGGAGAACGGCATTATCCCTGTTTTCAAGCACTTCCCCGGTCACGGGGACACCTCTGAGGACAGCCACACCGGCCTGGCCGTTACAAACAAGACCCGGGAGGAGATGCAGGCCTGCGAGTGGATCCCCTTCCAGCGGGCCACCTGGGGCGACTGCATCATGACCGCCCACATCGCAGCGCCGGAGATCACCGGGGACATGACCCCCTCCACCCTGTCCCGGGTCATGGTGACAGACGTGCTCCGGGGGGAGCTGGGATTTACAGGCCTTGTGATTACGGACGCCATGGAGATGAAGGCTGTGACGGACACCTACGGAACCGGGGAGGCGGCTGTAATGGCCATCCAGGCGGGCTGCGACATGATTCTGATCCCCCCGAACCTGGAGGAGGCCTACAATGCGGTGCTGACCGCAGTCCAGGACGGCTCCATCGACCCGGTGCAGCTGGATACCAGCGTGCGCCGCATCCTGGAGTACAAGCGGGCCCTGTATGGAAACGAGATATTCGGACAGGCATGACTGTGCCGGCCGGGGCAGTGCTCCGGCCGGTTTTCATGTCCTCCGCCCCGGGACGGGACTGGCGGAGGTCCGGGCTCTGTGGTAGAATGCAGACAGCGAGGCGGAAGAGGAGGGGATCAGGCATGATTCACTGCGGCACCACGGAGATGAGGACCGAGCGCCTGCTGCTGCGGCCCTTCAGGGCGGAGGACAGGGACGCCCTGTGGGAGCTGTACCAGGACAGGGAGGAGCAGGAACCTGCATACACGGTGGTGGAGACCCTGGAGCAGACGGAGAAATACATCGGCTTCCACATCCAGATGTACAGCACAGTCCCCAGCTTCTACAGCTGGGCCGTCTGCCTGGAGGGGACCATCATCGGCACCATCGGGCTCTTCCCTGTAAACGATGCCGACGAGTCCTGCGAGATCGGCTACCGCATCGGCAGGACCTGGCGGGGGCAGGGGTACGCCACCGAGGCGGCCCGCTGTGTCACGGACCTGGCCTTCCGCACCCTCCGGGTCCACCGGGTGTACGGCTCCTGCCGCAGAGACATACCCGCCTCCGCCCGGGTGATGGAGAAGACGGGGATGCGCCTGGAGGGAACCCTGCGGGAGTTCCGGCGCTGTCCGGACGGCACCTACGCCACCGTCCTCTGCTACGGCATGCTGCGGGAGGACTTCCTCCGGAGCAGAGGCGTGCAGGTGCGGCCCCTGGGTCCCGGGGAGGGGGACCGGGCGGTGGCCTTCTACTGGGACATGATCGACGCCATGCCGGACACGGAGGACCTGCCCAGATGGAAAAAGGGGATCTATCCCAAAGAGAGCTTCCTCCGGGCCTCCGTGGAGGCGGGGGAGCTGCACGCGGCGGAGGAGAACGGGGAGATCCTGGGCGCCATGGTCTGCAACGGAACCGGCAGTTCCGGCTGTGCAGGGACCCTCTGGCCCTCCGGCGCGCCGGATGACCGCTGCCTTGTGGTCCACGCCCTGGGGGTCCATGCCTCCAGAGCCCGGGAGGGAATCGGCAAACTGCTGGTGCAGCATGCCGCCGGGCTGGCCCGGGAGCGGGGTCTGGCTGCTGTCCGGCTGGACGTGCTCAGCGGCAATGAACCTGCGGAGCGGCTCTACCGGGGCCAGGGCTTCCAGTACGTGCGGACGGTGAACATGTACTATGAGGACACGGGGTGGCACGACTTCAAGCTCTTCGAACTCCCGGTCAGCAGCAGCTGAAGACATCCATGCACACATTTCAGGCCTCCGGCACACTGCCGGGGGTCTTTTTCTGTCTTCAGACCTTCATGCTCTCCGGGAGGGGGCGGACCCAGGGCACCCGCCCGGGGACCGGGGGATCCTCATAGAAGCGGGCGGTGCGGTCCCGCCGGGTATCGTTCCACCTGTCATACCCCAGGGGGGAGATGTGGGGCCCGAAGGTGCAGTCCTGGAAGACGCAGAGACCATAGTCCCGCCAGGGGCGGGCCAGGAAGATGCTGCCGGGGGTGACCCCCTCCTGGCAGGTGAAGCTGCAGCGGCGGAACCGGAAACCCTCCGTCTGCTCCAGGGAGTGGGCGGGGGCTGCGGCGTACCCGATGTCCCGGGCGTCCGCCAGGGAGCGGATCTCGCAGTCCTGGAAGAGGGCCCGGCCGCAGCCGAAGATGAAGTCCACGGTGCCCTCGATGAGGCAGCGGTCAAAGCGCTGGCTGCAGGGACCGCTGCGCCGCAGGTACGGCGGAAGAAAGCCGTCGTAGCGCTCGATGAGATCCGGAGGCAGGGGACCCAGGAAGAGGGTGTCCTGGGTGGAGGTGAGGGTGCAGCGCTCCATGGTGAACTGGTCTGCGTATACAGTCAGGGCCACCTCCTGGCCCTTCTTCTCCGGGTGGAGTGCGTCGTTGACAATGGACAGGTCCTGCATGGAGACCCCGTCTGCGCAGACGGCCAGGGTCCAGGTGCGGAAGGTATTGTACTCCCTGCCGGACTCATCCTTCTTCAGGGCCCAGTCGTCCCAGACGATCCGGGTGCTGCCGGCGCCGGTCCCCCGGAGGGTCAGACCGGGAGTGAAGACGGCGGCCTTGAGCCTGTACTCCCCAGATTCCAGAAGCAGGGTTTCCCCCGGCTGCGCCGTGTGCAGGGCGCGGGCAAGGCCCTCGGTATCAGTAATGTAAAGCATAATGCATTGCCTCCTGCTGTCTGCAATTCTAGTACGGGCGCCTCCTGAATCCCATATTCAGGGGGCAAGATATCCGGTTTGTACATAAAATGAGCGCTTTTGTCCATATACACAAAATGCACAGAAGATTATAATCTTTTTGCCCGCAGATTGCTGTTTTTGACAGTCGAGGTGGTTCTGCAGGGCAAAATTTTATGGAATATGGCGTGTTTTCCGACCTTTTTTGTTGCTTTTTACGGCTTCTGAGAGGCCGGATTTTGCACATGCGGGAGCCGCCGGGCTGAACGAAACCCGGCGATATCCATTTTGTGTATGCCGGGGCTGGAAGTCCCCGGCATGTCTGCCGGCCGGAGGGAGGACTTTTTTTGAAACAGCGCTCACTGGGGCAGTACCGCACCATTGATCTTCTCCTGTTTGCTCTGATGCTGGCCCTGTGCGAGTTTGCCATTATCGCTGCGGCAAACTGGTGGTTTCCCGGGGTTCAGTTCAGCGCATCCCTTGCGGCTGCGGTGACGTCCATTGTATACATGCGCTGGGGCGCCTGGGGGGCGTTCCATGCGGTGGAGGCCGGTGTGGTGTTCTGCTACTTCTCCGGAGGGACGAAGGAGCAGTTTGTCATCTACTGCGCCGGGAACCTGTTCTCCCTGCTGGCCCTCATCCTCCTGAAGGTCAAGGGCAAGGAGACGGTGCGCACGTCCCGGAACCTGTCTCTCATCTTTCCTCTGCTGGTGCAGTTCCTGATGCACTGCGGCCGGGCCGGACTGGGCCTGGCCTTCGGCTACAGCTTCGGGGATGTGCTGCAGTTCTTTACGACGGACAGTCTGTCCTATGTCTTTACTTTTGTGATCATCTGGATAGCGCGAAGGCTTGACGGTGTCTATGAGGATCAAAAACATTTTCTCATCCGCTTCCAGGCGGAGGAGAAAAGGAACGGGAGGTAATGCGGAGAGAACATGAACTGTTCAGTCCCCCGGAAGAGGGAGTAAATCAAAAAGGAGGTAAACTATGAAAGCTAAGGCAGCGGATTTCCTTGAGTTCGATGAAGAGAAAAACGTTTATCGAATCTCACCGGAACAGACTGTCCGGGATGACGTGGAGAAGCACTACTGGCTCCATGTCGCCCGCACGGTGCTGAAGGACTGGCGTCTGTACCTCATGCTGGTGCCCATGATTCTGGTCTTCCTGTTCTGGCGCTACTTCCCCATGTACGAGCTGCTGGGGTGCTTCAAGGTCTACGACAACGTCCTGCCGGTGTCAGAGCGGCTGTTCTCAGGCTTCTCCTACTTCAAGCGCCTGCTCATGGGCGGTGACGCTCTGTCGACAGACTTCTGGAGAGCACTGCGGAACACCTTCATACTGAGCTTCTACGGCCTGGTGTTCGGGTTCCCGATCCCCATTATTCTGGCTCTGTTCTTCAACGAGATCAGATCCAACATCGCCCGCAGCGTGTTCCAGGTTCTGACCTACCTGCCCAAGTTCATGTCTACCGTCGTCATGACCTCTCTGGTGACCATGCTGGTCAAGCAGGGATCTCTGACCACAGGCATGGGCATCGTCAGCCAGGCCCTTGCGAATCTGGGGATAATAAGTGAGGAGGTGGCCATGGGAGGCCTCCTGAACATGCCGCAGTTTTTCCGGGCGATCTACCAGATAAGCGGCATCTGGGAATCGGCAGGCTATGACAGTATCGTGTTCTTCTCAGCAATCATCGCGATATCGCCGACAAGCTACGAGGCGGCGCAGATAGACGGCGCCAACAAGTGGGCCCAGATGCGGTATGTGGTGCTGCCGAGCATCCTCTCCACGGTGGTCATCATGCTGATCAACCGGATCGGCACTCTGCTGAACATCGGATATGAGAAGGTGCTGCTGCTGTACAACACCAACACGTACGTGACAGGCGACGTGGTATCCACCTTTGCCAACCGGACCGGCATGGCAGGACAGTCAAGCGCCAACCAGGGAATTGCGGCGGCAGCCGAAATGATGAACAACGTCATCGGCATGATCCTGGTCATCGGCGCCAACACAGTCGCCCGCAAGGCCACAGACACCTCGCTGTACTAATGAGGAGGGTGCGCCATGAAGAGAAAACTTGAAATCTCAGAGCTGATTTTCAAGATTATCAGCTATACCCTGCTCACCATATTCGCACTGTGCTGTCTGTATCCCTTTGTGTACGCCGTTTCCGCCTCCATCAGCGGACGGGAAGCGGTGGAGTACGGCAGAATCGTGCTGTTCCCCCAGAACATCCAGTTCGATGCCTTTGCCCGCATGTTCAACGACAACATGTTCTGGAACGCATACTCCAACACCCTGTTTGTCACCCTGTACGGCACCCTGTGGGCCATGCTCACCTCCATTCTGGGCGCCTACGCCCTGTCCAAGAAGAGGCTGCTTTTCCGGAAGTTCTTCAACTTCTTCCTGGTGTTCACCATGTGGTTCTCCGCCGGCATCGTGCCTCAGTACCTGAACTACCTGGCAACCAAGGACGTCTTCACGTTCCTGGGCATTACAGATGACAAATGGCTGGTCGTCATAGCGATGGGCATGGCGGCCATGAACATCATCCTTCTGCGCAACGCATTTGAAGGAGTCCCGTCGGAGATTGAGGAGGCCGCCATAGTGGACGGCGCATCAGAGTTCCAGGTGCTCACTCAGGTGTACATCCCCATGAGCAAATCTACCATTGCCACGGTGGCGCTGTTCTTCGCCATTTCCCGCTGGAACGGCTACTTCTGGTCACGGCAGATGATCTCCAACACCAATGAGCACCCCCTGCAGGTCTTCATCCGTCTGCGCCTGGAGCAGTACACCAATTCCGAGGTTGTGGCAGGCTGGAATGAGACCTATGCAACGGACTCTGTCATCTATGCGCTGATTGTCTGTTCCATTGTACCGATCCTGATCATCTATCCCTTCATTCAGAAGTATTTCGCAAAGGGCGTCAATGTAGGCGGCGTGAAGGAGTAATCTCCCAACAGCCTGCAGACCGGGCCCGCAGCCCGGTTCCCTACCACAACCATAAGGAGGATTATGATGAAAACGCGGAAATCATTCCTTTCTCTCCTTCTCGTATTCGCCATGATGCTGGCTCTTCTCGCCGGCTGCGCCCCCAGAATCACTGTTCAGCAGAACGGGCAGCCCGGGGACCCCGGCGCCGCGGGCAGCACCCCTGCCTCTTCCGGCAGCGGCTCCCCCAGCTCCTCCGGCAGCACGGCAGCCGGTGAGCTGACCTTCGCCCAGGGCACCACCCTGCGGATGGCCGTCGGCTACAACAGCCCCCAGACGGGTCTGTTCTTCGACGCAGAGACCGCCGGATCCGGCATCACCCTGGCCGACGGCAAGACCTACAACGCAGGCGACCTGAAGCCCACCTGGGTGGAAGTCCAGAACAGACTCGGCATGAAGTTCGAGGACAAGTACCAGGGCAACAGCGCCAGCAAGGAATTTGACTACTGGAAAGAGCGCCTGGGAGACGTGGACATGGTCAGCGGCACCGCCGCCGCTCTGACTGAGAACGGCGAGGCAGGCTCTCTTGTGAACATCGCCCAGTATCTGGACATGATGCCCAACTTCAAGGCCTACCTGGACGCCAACCCCATCGTCCGCATGTCCATCACCGGCAACACCTCCACCGGCGCCATCTACTTCAGCCCCTACTTTGACGGCGTCAACGACATCGAGCGCATGCCCCTGATGCGCGTGGACTGGGTCCAGAAGCTGCTGGACGGCGAGGGCGAGTTCACCCCCGAGGGCGGCAGCAACGCCCTGGCAGCCCCTGTCTATCAGCCCTACATGCCCACCTCCGGCAAGGTGGAGGTCGACGTGGTGACCGCTGACGGCACCGGCGTGGACAAGGTCACCAAGGACTACGACGCAGGCGGCAACATCATCGAAAAGATGAATGCAGCCGGCAACCTGGACGGCGCAGCCGCTGTCAACATGCTCCGCACCTACATCGACGAGACCTACGGCGGCTACTACGGCACCGCCCGCTCCGACCTGTTCATCGGACAGAACGCCGCATGGGACGCAGACGAGCTGGTGGCCCTTCTGCGCTGCGTGGTGGCCAACCCCCAGACCCTCAACGGCACGGACTCCGTACAGGGCCTGTTCTCCCGCGAGGACGACAACAACCAGCGCCGTGTGGACATGTTCCGCTTCGCCGGCACCCTCTTCGGCGTCCGGGGACTTGAGTCCCGCCAGGACTACCTGTATGTAGGAAATGACGGCCAGATGCACGACGCCCGCCAGGAGCCCGCCACCTACGAGGCCATGGAGCGGATGCACAGCATGGCCGAAGAGGGCCTGCTCTCCAAGTCCTTCATGGACAAGTCCGCAGAGAACTCCGGCACCATGCTGGAGAACGACCTGGGCTTCATGCACTACGACTACAACCAGACCCAGACCATCCTCAACGAGACCAAGCTGCAGGCCGAGAACGGCGAGAAGTACATGGCAGTCATGGTGCCCGTGGCCCGCTGGTATGACGGCACCAGCGATGACGGCGTGTACATGCGCTTCACCGAGTCCTGGCGCTCCGTCAAGACCGACGGCTGGGGCATCTCCGTGGCCGGCATCAACGGCGACCAGGACAAGCTGAACGCCTGCCTGAAGCTCATTGACTACGCCTACTCCGACGAGGGGCAGATCCTGATGTCCTACGGCCCCGACGCCTTCATCAAGCAGGGCGAGACCTTCACCTTCAACGGCGAAGAGATGCCTGTCATTGCAGACGCCACCCGGGACGAGCTGTGGGAGCTGGCCTCCGGCAACTACACCAACTACGCCCGCTACTATCTGGGCTCCACCCTGTCCTTCCTGAAGAGCCAGGCCTTCGAGTTCCAGTGCACGCATGAGGTAGGCCAGGAGGGCGCCGGCAAGATCTCCACCGCCATCGCCCTGGGCACCATCAAGCACCCCGAGCTGGCCGTTGCGGAAAACCAGTGGTACACCACCGTCCCCACCGTCCTGCCCACCAGCACGGTTGAGAACAGCACCATCGGCGGCTACACCGAACTGCTCGACCGCTTCAGCCAGGAGAAGGACGGCGACAACCTCCTGCTCCAGATCATCACCTCCGGCTACACGGACGCCACCCTGAAGGACAGCGCGAGCACCGTGGAAGCTGTCAGCACCAAGATGAGCGGCCAGCAGTACCTGAGCATCAAGGAAGGTGCCTGGGAGAGGGCCCTTGCCTTCTATGACACTCTGCAGTAACTGGAGATCCGGCACATCCCCGCACCGCCCCCGGGCGGATGCGGTGACCAGGAAAAGGACGCGCCGTTCTGCCTGCCGGGTTCCCGGCGGCGGCGCAGCGCCCCTGGAAGGAGGTCGTCATGTATAAAAAGCAAATGAAACTCCAGAAGATCCTGTGCCTGGCGGCTGTCATTGCGAGTGCGGTACTCTTCCTCTATTCACTCGGCATTATGAGCGACCTGTATGACAGCCTCTACGATACGATGCGCAACCCCCTGAACGTCTACGAGACGGACGTGCCCGGTTCCATCGTGTACTACAACATGCAGGAGTTCAACCGCTTCTTCGTCATCTACGCCATCGTGCACATCCTGCTGGCCTGTCTTCTGTTCATCACCAACACCCACACCCGCCGGCGCTACTACATCGGCAACTATGCGGCCATAGGCCTCTACACTGCCGGCAGCATCGCCATCTCCCTGTTCGGGCACCACTACATCCAGATCTTCCGCGGGCAGTTCCTGGAGCTGGACTTTGAGGCTCTGGCGGAGCACGCCGCCATGTGGAACACCCTCTATACGGAATCCACCTTCTGGTTTGACATCCACTATGCAGTCTTCGCCCTGCTCCTGGTGGTCAGCGCAGCGCTGGTCGCCAACGCGGTGTGGAAGGTGAAGCTGATGAAGGAAGAGGCACAGCTGATCGAAGAGGGAAGGAGGGCTGCAGCGTGAATCCCAACGACGACAAGTACATCAAGCGTGACCGGATGCGCTACATCAAGAACAGCCTCTCTGCAAACCTGACCTATCTGGGCATCGTCTTTGACGTGCTCTTCTTCGTCAACATCTACCAGTCCGACGTGGACACCTACTACTACACCTGGCTCATCGGCGTCTCCATCATCTACAACCTGATGTTCATGCTGATCGCCTTCCTGTCCTCCGAGGGGGTCAAGAACTACAAGTCCGGCTACACCTGGTCCCTGGCCGCCCTGGGCATCGGACAGATCGTCCGCATCTTCATCATCCCCATGCGGGCCCACAACGCGGTGACCCTGGTCAACGGCGTGGAGACCCTGGTCATGAAGAACAGCCAGTTCATGTACGTGGTGACTGTCCTGATCGCCTCTGCAGTCTGCCTGCTGGCTGCAGCCTTTGTAAACTTCACCCGCTGCAGGGAGCTGTCCGAGCACATCAAAACCCTGGAAGCACAGAACGCGTAAGGAGGTGGAGACATGGCAACGCTGAATATTCAGCACATGGACAAGATCTATGACAACAAGGTGCAGGCGGTCTTTGACTTCAACCTGGACGTGGACGACGGCGAGCTCATTGTGCTGGTCGGCCCCTCCGGATGCGGCAAGTCCACTACCCTCCGCATGGTGGCAGGTCTGGAGGACATCTCCGCCGGACACCTCCTGCTGGACGGCAAGGACATCACCCAGACCCCTGCAAAGGACCGGGACATGGCCATGGTCTTCCAGAGCTACGCCCTGTACGGCCACATGACCGTCTACGAGAACATGGCGTTCTCCCTCACCCTGCGCAAGGAGAACCCCAACGTGATCCACAAGAAGGTGCTGGCTGCGGCCGAGATCCTGGGCCTCACCAGCCAGCTGAACAAGAAGCCCGCCCAGCTCTCCGGCGGCCAGCGGCAGCGGGTGGCCATGGGCCGCTCCATCGTCCGCAACCCCAAGGTGTTCCTCTTTGACGAGCCCCTGTCCAACCTGGACGCCAAGCTGCGCGGCGCCACCCGGCGCGAGATCCTGCTGCTCCACAAGCAGCTGCAGGCCACCATGCTCTACGTCACCCACGACCAGACGGAGGCCCTGACCCTGGCGGACCGCATCGTCTGCATGTCCATGGGGCATGTCCAGCAGGTGGGCACTCCTCTGGAGCTGTACGACTCCCCCGCCAACGTCTTCGTGGCCAGCTTCATCGGGCTGCCTCCCATGAACTTCTACGATGTCCGGGTCAGCGGCAATGAGCTGGTGGGCGAGGGCTTCCGGACGGCCATCGACGCGAAGGAGAAGGCCACCCTGAAGGACTATGCAGGCAAGGAGATCATCCTGGGCGTGCGCCCCGAGGACATCGCCCTGGGACCCGACATCCATGTCTCGGTGACCACCAACGAGAACCTGGGCATGAACACCCTGGTTCACGGCTACATCGCCGGCACCAAGGGCCGCATCGTTGCCAAGCTGAAGGGCTGGGCCAGCTACAAGAACGGCGATTCCGTGTCCTTCACCTTCAAGCGCAAGCACTTCTTTGACAAGGAGACTACGAATGCGATCAAGGAGGCTGAGTGATTATGGCAAACAATACTCCTGAAGGCATCAGGAAGGTCCCCCACGGCCCGGCCGAATGGTGGCGCAAGTTTCTGGTCTCCCTGAAGCGGCGCCCCCAGATGATCCCCCTGGTCGCGCTGGTGGTCGCATTCATATTCTACTCCTTCAACCTGACCAAGTTCTCTGATACCACCGCGAAGATTCAGGGGCCGAACATGGGTCTGGCCGGCTTTGCCGTGATGCTCTTCTCCATGCTCTCCTTCATGTGCTTCCTGAACGCGTTCCCCTACCGCAAGAAGCCCAACATCCCCATGGTGGTCATCTTCTTCGTGATGCTGGGAATCATCTGCTTCGCGGACATCTACTACTCCAACACAACCTTCGCTGCGGTCGTGCGTCCTGACAATCCGATTATCGTTGACGAATCCACGATTTACATCTATTATGCTGAGTGGTATTCACGGATCCACGTGCTGCTGGTAGGCATCGCTGCGGCGCTGACCGCCCTGCTGCCTGTCTACAGCAAGCTGCTGCGGAAGATCAACACCTCCATCGAAGTTGAGGGCAACCAGGACATGGGCGCCATCGACATCTCCGGCGAGGACTGATCTGCACCGCCCGGGCTGTGAACGAATGAAACGGATACCGGGGAGGTCCGGACCGGACCTCCCCGTCCGGGAAACAGGAGATGCGCATGAGCAAGAAGAAAAAGGCGCACAGGAAGCCGGAAGTTGAAAAGCAGGTGGACTACTACAGCCTGCATACACAGGCAGTCAGGGACCTGGCGGAGGCGGACGAGAGCAACTCCCCGGAGGTGCCCCCCGAGGTGCTCCGGTCCTATCAGTCCGGGGCCAGATTCAAAATCGCGGACTGGGTGAAGGCGCTCTTCATCAAGTTCTGGTTCCCCGGCGCTGTCTGCTTCTTCTTCATCTGGGGTCTTGGCAATGCCGTGCAGGACCAGCTGGACATGCTGGTGATCACCGGCATCGCGCTGGGCATGGTGACGGACCTGCTGACCAACAATGTCCTGCGGTTCATGGAGAAGACCCCCGGGGCCAATGACCGCTGGATGATGTTCCCCGCCAAAAAGTTCATTACCTTTCCGCTGAATATCCTCTACTCCTTCGTGGTCCTGGCCATGGTTTACAGCATCTACACCGTGATCAACGCCACGGCGGCCGCAGTCACGGGGGATCCGGAGCACATCTTCCTGGGCGTGGAGCCCATCTGCTTCGGACTCTTCTACGACCTCTGCGACATGCTGCTCATCGAGATCAAGCATCTGGTTCTCCGTCTGGTTCACTCCGGGGCCAAAAAGCAGACCCAGTGACGGAGGGAAGACCTGTGATTCATGTACTTTACTGCGGAAGCAGCACAGCCTGCTTCGAACTGGACAGCCGGGAGCCCGTATGCACGCCGGAGCACTACACGGTTCTGGTGGACGGGGCTGAGCAGTCCCGGGGAAACTGGAACGTCTTCTCCGCGTACGGGCTGACCCCCGGCTGCAGGTGCGCCGTAACGGTGCGCTACGACTCCGGCCGGGAGGAGACCGTGGAGATTGTAACCGCATCCGAGACCTGCTGCCTCAGCGTCCGGGACTTCGGCGCCCGGGGCGACGGGGTGTCAGAGGATACGGAGGCAGTCCAGCGGGCCATCCTCATGACCCCGCCGGGGGGCCGGCTCCTGTTCCCGGAGGGGATCTACCCGGTCCTGCCCCTGACCCTGCGCAGCGGCATTACCCTGGAGCTGGCGGAGGGGGCGGTGCTGAGAGGGATCCCGGACCGCGCCCGCTGGCCGGTTGTCCCCGGGACATGCCGGGACCAGGTTACCGGCGGCGACGTGGCCATGGCCGCCTTCGAGGGCCAGGAGATGGACAGCTACCAGTCTCTGCTCCACGGCGAATACTGCAGCGACATCGCCATTGTGGGGCGGGGCACCATCGACGGCAGCGGAGGCGGAGGGGACTGGTGGACAGACTTCCGCTCCTTCCCCGCAGCCCGGCCCCGGGTCATCTTCCTCAACCGCTGCACCAACGTGACCCTCCACGGGATCCACGTGTGCAACGGACCCGCCTGGCACATCCACCCCTTCTTCTGCCGCGGCGTGCGGATTCTGGACATCCGTGTCAGAGCCCCGAAAGTCAGCCCCAATACGGACGGGCTGGATGCGGAGAGCTGCGACGACGTCCAGATTGTGGGCTGCCGCTTCTCGGTGGGGGACGACTGCGTGGCGGTGAAGTCCGGCAAGATCGACATGGCCCGGAAATACCGCACCCCCGCCACCCGCTGTGCCATCCGCAACTGCCTCATGGAGTACGGCCACGGGGCTGTCACCCTGGGCAGCGAACTGGGGGGCGGAGTGCAGAACCTGAGCGTCACCCTCTGCCGCTTTCAGCAGACGGACCGGGGCCTGCGGATCAAGTCCCGCAGGGGCCGGGGCCGGGACTGCGTGGTGAGCCGGGTGGTGTTCGACGGCATCCGCATGGACCGGGTGCTGACCCCGATTGTCATCAACATGTGGTACGGCTGCTGCGACCCGGACCGGGACTCCGAATACGTCTGGAGCCGGGAGAAGCTGCCGGTGGACGACCGCACCCCCGTCATGGGCTCCTTCAGCTTCCGGAACATGCTGTGTACGGACGCGGAGGTGGCGGCCTGCTACATCGACGGCCTGCCGGAGAGCCCCATCCAGGAGGTGGACCTGGAGAACATCCGGGTCACCTTTGCGGAGAACGCCCGGCCGGGGATCCCGGCCATGGAGAACTTCGCGCAGGAGCGGTGCCGCCTGGGATTCTACCTGGACAACGTGTCCAGAATCTGCATGCGCAATGTGAGCCTGAAGGGCGCCGAGGGCGAAGGGATCACGGCGCTGCACTGCGATGAACTGAAAACAGAAGGGTTTGAGGTGGAATGAGAGATTTTTCTCAGATTGACGCCTATATCCGCCGTCTGGTGGAGGAGTCCAGCCCCGACCGCACTGCATGGAACCTGGAGGTTATCCGGGACGGAAAGAAGACCTCCTGGAACTACATCGACGGCTGCATGATCACCTGCCTGCTGGAGATGGCCCGCATCACCGGGGAGCAGGAGTACTTCGATTTTTCGGAGCGCTTCATCGACGCCTTCGTGGAGGAGGACGGGACGATCCGGACCTGGGTGCCGGAGAAGTTCAACCTGGACGATGTGAACGAGGGCCGGACCCTGTTCGAGCTGTACCGGGCCACCGGCAAGGAGAAGTACCGGCTGGCGGCAGAGAAGCTCAACAGCAATCTGGAGAAGCAGCCCCGCACCTTCGAGGGCAGCTTCTGGCACAAGGCCATCTACCCCAACCAGGTCTGGCTGGACGGCATCTACATGGCCCAGCCCTTCCGGGCCCTCTATGCAGTGAACTTCGGAGACGGGGACTGCAGCGACACCGTCCGCCAGATCGTCACGGCGGCGCAGCACATGCGCTCCCCTGAGACGGGCCTGTACTATCACGGGTACGATGCCTCCCGCACCGCGTTCTGGGCAGACCCGGAGACGGGACTCTCGAAGAACTTCTGGCTGCGCTCCATCGGCTGGTTCTCCGTAGCCCTGGCCGACCTTCTGGAGATCCTTCCCGCCGGCTCCGGCCGGGATTCCCTGCAGGGCATCTTTGCAGACCTCATGCAGTCCGCCGCCCGCTTTGCGGACGGGGAGACCGGCATGTACTGGCAGGTGCCGGACCAGGGGGGCCGGGAAGGCAACTACCTGGAGACCAGCGGCAGCGCCATGCTGGCCTACGCCATGCTCAAGGGCGCCCGGCTGGGGGTTCTGGGGAATGAATATGCCGCCAAAGGCGAGAAGACCTTCAACGGCATTGTGGACAAATATCTGACCTTTACGGACAAGGGGCTCAATCTGGGCGGCATCTGCCTTGTGGCGGGGCTGGGTCCGGAGAACAACCGGCGCAGGGACGGCTCCTATGCCTACTATATTTCCGAGCCGGTGGTGGAGAACGACGCCAAGGGCGTCGCCCCCTTCATCCTGGCCTACACCGAGATCAGGCGGCTCACAGCATGATCTTCATGCTGTCCGAGTCGGTGATCGGAGGCGCCGGCGGTTCAGGCGTGTAGCTGCTGGGTGCGACCCCGTACTTCTTCTTGAACAGACGGGAGAAGTACAGGGGGTTGCTGAAGCCGCACAGGCGGGCGGTCTCTGATATGTTTCGGCTGTCGTCACAGATGGTGCCGAGGGTGCGCACGGCGTTTTCCAGACGCCGGTCCGTCAGATACTGATGGGGCGTCATGCCGACCTCCTTCTTGAAGAGCTTGATGAGATACTCAGGGGAGAAGGGGAAGGTCTGCAGGTAGGCGTTCAGGTCAAAGCTGCAGTCCGGGCAGCTGTGGAGGATGTGGTTCTCAATCTTCTGGACCACGTCGCTGTAGCGGTGTTCCGGCTGCCGCATGGCCAGGAAGGTGGCAATCAGCTGCCCGTACACGGGCAGGAGCGCGGTGGTCTCCGCATTGGAGTTGGAGTAGAAGTGGAAAGCGGCGGTGAAGGCATCCAGCAGGTAGCCGCCCTGGTCCGCCTGGACAATGAGCGGCTTGGTCTGAGTCAGCGCTGCGTCCTCCATGTTGATGTGGATGTTGGTGAAACCGTTGACGCTCCGGTTGGAGTGGGGCAGGTAGGGCGGGATCACCGCCACCTCGTTGACCCCGTACTCCAGGGTCAGATCGTCGAACACCATGGTGCCCGAGCCGCTGGTGCAGTAAATGAACTCCCAGCTGCTGTGGGTGTGGCGGGAAACCGCCATGGTGAGAGCGTGCTTGCCCACATAGATGATCTGGTTCACGCTGCTTTCCCTCCTTAGAAGATTGTGCGCAGCCGCCATTGTATCAGATAATATCCGTTTTGTCCATATGCAGATGAGTCCTGCACGCCCGGAGCCGGCAGCGCCAGAATGGAACAAAGCTGCCGAAAAACGTGTTAAGGAGGCAGAAAACCATGGCATATATCACCCTGAAGAACATCAACAAGATCTATCCCAATGGCTACCACGCGGTTCACAACTTCAACCTGGAAATCGAAAAAGGTGAGTTCATTGTCTTCGTCGGACCCTCCGGCTGCGGCAAGTCCACCACCCTCCGCATGATTGCAGGTCTGGAGGACATCTCCAACGGCGAGTTTCTGATCAACGGAAACCGGGCCAACGAGCTGGGTCCCCGTGAGCGCGAGGTAGCCATGGTGTTTCAGAGCTACGCTCTCTACCCCCAGATGACCGTCTACGACAACATCGCCTTCGGCCTCACCCTCCAGGGGGTGGACGAGGACGTCATCTCCGAGAAGGTGCATCATACAGCTGAGATCCTCGGTCTGACGGAGTACCTGGACCGCCTGCCCCGGGCTCTGTCCGGCGGCCAGCGGCAGCGCGTGGCCATCGGCCGGGCCATCATCCGCAAGGTGGGCATCTTCCTCATGGACGAGCCGCTGTCCAACCTGGACGCCAAGCAGCGCGTGACCATGCGCTCCGAGATCGCCCAGATCCACCGCAGCACCGGCGCCACCACCATCTACGTCACCCACGACCAGACCGAGGCCATGACCCTGGCCGACCGGATCGTGGTGATGAAGGAGGGCTACGTGCAGCAGACCGGCACCCCCTACGACCTCTACTACAAGCCCGCCAACGTCTTCGTGGCCGGCTTCATCGGCGAGCCCCCCATGAACTTCGTGAAGGGCACCGTGAAGCAGGGTTCCCTGACCTTCGGCAGCAACGTGCTGGACCTCTCGAAGCGGCTGCAGAACGTGAAGAAGTACGAGGGCAAGGAGGTTATCTTCGGCTTCCGGCCCGAGGCCATCGAGCTGGGGAAGAGGGACAAGAGCTACGTGGTGAACGCGGATGTGGAGCTCACCGAGATGCTGGGGGACAACACCAACGTCTATATCACCGCAGGGAACGACAAGGCCATCCTCAAGGTGGATCCCCACGACACGCCGGAAGTGGATTCCGCCATCACCTTCTCCATCCCCTGGGAGAGCGTATACCTCTTTGACGGGGAGACGGAGTTCGTAATCTGAATCTTGAGTCAGGAGCGTGCTTATGGATATTCGCTACTCTGCCAGCCCCGCTGATGTAAAGCGGTACACCACCGAGGAGCTCCGCCGGGAGTTCCTCATCACGGACCTCTATGTGCCGGATACGGTGCAGGCCACCTACTCCCACGTGGACCGCATGGTGGTCATGGGCATCCTCCCCGTGACGGAGCGGGTGCCCGTGGACAAGGGCATCGACGTATGGGCCAACTTCGGCACGAACAGCTTCTTTGAGCGCAGGGAGGCCGGGGTCTTCAACCTGGGCGGCCCCGGCTGCATCGAGGTGGACGGAGAGAAGTACGAGATGGGCTACGAGGACTGCCTCTACATCTCCCGGGGCGCCAAGGAGGTCTTCTTCAGCAGCGCCGACGGCTCGAACCCCGCCCGCTTCTACCTGGCCTCCAGCCCCGCCCACAAGGCCTGCAGAACCACCCTTCTGACCTACGAGAAGGCCAACCACCGCCCCTGCGGGGACGCGGATCTGGCCAACAAGCGGGTCATCAACCAGTTTATCCACCCGGACGTGCTGGAGACCTGCCAGCTGTCCATGGGTCTGACCCAGCTGTCTCCCGGCAGCGTGTGGAACACCATGCCCTGCCACACCCACGAGCGCCGCATGGAGGTCTACACCTACTTCGAGATCCCGGAGGACCAGGCGGTCATCCATCTGATGGGTCAGCCCCAGGAGATCCGCCCCCTGGTAATGAAGAACTTCGACGCCGTCATCTCCCCCTCCTGGTCCATCCACTGCGGGTGCGGCACTGCCAGCTACACCTTCATCTGGGCCATGGCCGGCGAGAACCTGGCCTTTGACGACATGGACACCCTGAAGCCCACGGAACTGAAGTAAGAAAGCAGAGGACAATGAGCACAGCAAACATGTTCTCCCTGGAGGGGAAGACCGCCCTTGTGACCGGCGGCGCCTACGGCATCGGCTTTGCCATCGCCGAGGCCCTGGCGGAGGCGGGGGCAAAGATCGCATTCAACTGCCGCAGCCAGAAGAACCTGGACCAGGGCATGGCCGCCTATGAGGCGAAGGGCATCACCGCCCGGGGCTACATCGCCGACGTCAGCATCGAGGAGCAGGTATCGCAGCTTGTGACCGATATCGAGCGGGACCTGGGGCCCGTGGACATCCTGGTCAACAACGCCGGCATCATCCGCCGGGTGCCCATGCTGGAGATGACGGCGGAGGACTTCCGCCGGGTGGTGGACATCGACCTGACGGGTCCCTTCATCTGCGCGAAGGCGGTGCTCCCCGGGATGATCGCCCGGGGGCACGGCAAGATCATCAACGTCTGCTCTCTGATGAGCGAGCTGGGGCGGGAGACCGTCTCCGCCTACGCGGCGGCCAAGGGCGGCCTGAAGATGCTGACCCGGAACATCTGCTCCGAGTACGGATACGCCAATATCCAGTGCAACGGCATCGGACCCGGCTACATCGCCACCCCCCAGACCGCGCCTCTGCGGGAGCGGCAGCCGGACGGCAGCCGCAGCGAGTTCGACGAGTTCATCCTGGCCAAGACCCCGGCCGGCCGCTGGGGGCAGCCGGAGGACCTGGGGGGACCTGCCGTCTTCCTGGCCTCCGAGGCCTCCGACTTTGTAAACGGCCAGATCCTGTATGTGGACGGGGGCATTCTGGCCTACATCGGCAAGCAGCCCTGAGCGGTGGACGCCGTCGCCTTCGAGGCGCTGGGGGCCCCGGTCCACGGCTGGATTCAGGAGGACCATGACAGGCTGCAGGCCCACAGGGTGCGGCCCGCAGTGATTGTCTGCCCGGGGGGAGCCTACCGCTGGCGCTCCCCCCGTGAGAAGGACCCCGCCGCTCTGGAGTTTCTGGCCATGGGCTATCAGGCCTTCATCCTGGAGTACTCCGTGGCGGAGGCGGCGGGGAACTTCCGCCCCCTGCGGGAGCTGGCGGAGGCGGTCCATATTCTGCGGCAGCGCAGCGGGGAGTGGCACATCGACCCGGAGCGCATCGCCGTGCTGGGCTTCTCCGCCGGGGGCCATCTGGCCGCCAGCCTGGGGGCCCTGTGGCAGGACCCGGAGCTCCATCTGCCGGCGGACTGCCGGCCGGACGCCCTGGTGCTCTGCTACCCGGTGATCAGCACCCGGGAGTTTGCCCACGAGGAGTCCGCACGCTGGGTCTCCGGAGGGGACCCCGCCGTGCGGGAGAAGCTCCACCTGCTGGACCGCATTACCCCCTCCTTTCCCCCGGCCTTTCTCTGGCACGGGGGCGGGGACACCAGCGTGCCGCCGGAGAACAGCCTGCTGCTGGCTGTGAAGCTGAGAGAAAACAGGATTCCTTTCGAGTACCATCTTTTTGAAACCGGGGCGCATGGCATATCCACCTGTACGCAGGAGGTGGAGACGCCGGACGAATTCTGCAGGGCATGGATACCCCTTTGCAGGGCCTGGCTCAACCGCAGATTTCACTACACGCCTTAAAAGAGGAGGGGTACAGACGCTGTACCCCTTTTTCCTTTGTGCAGCATATGGAGGCTGAGGACCATGGACAAGTTAAACTATGCAGTCCTGGAGAAGACGGGCTACCAGGGCTACATTCTGAAGGAGGCACCGGAGAAGGTGCTGCAGTTCGGGGAGGGCAACTTCCTGCGGGCGTTCGTCGACTACTGGTTTGACGTGGCCAACGAGCGCGCGGGCTGGAACGGAAAGTGCGTTCTGGTGCAGCCCATCGCGCCCGGCCTGGCCGAGCTCATCAACGAGCAGGAGGGACTCTACACCCTCTGCCTCCGGGGCAGGGAGAACGGGGAGAAGGTGGACCGCCAGCGGGTGATCTCCTGCGTGTCCCGGGCCATCAACCCCTACGCGGAGGGGGGCTTTGACGCCGTCCTGGAGCTGGCCCGCTCCGCGGACCTGGAGTATGTGGTCTCCAATACCACGGAGGCGGGCATCGTCTACGACCCCGCCTGCCAGCTCAGCGACCGGCCGGCGGACTCCTTCCCCGGCAAGCTGACCCAGGTGCTGCTGGCCCGCTTCCAGGCGGGGCAGCCCGGCCTGGTGATCCTCTCCTGCGAGCTCATCGACAGCAACGGGAAAGAGCTGCTCAAGTGCGTCAACCAGTACATCCAGCAGTGGGGGCTCTCCGATGAGTTTGCAAAGTACGTAAACGAGGACTGCACCTTCTGCTCCACCCTGGTGGACCGGATCGTCCCCGGCCGCATCCGCGACCCGGAGGAGGTGGCCCGGCTGGAGCAGGAGCACGGCTACGCGGATCCCCTGCTGGACGTGGGAGAGGTCTTCGGCGTCTGGAACATCGAGGGTCCGGCCTGGCTGGAGGACAGGCTGCCCTTTAAAAAGGCGGGTGTCAACTGCGTGGTGGTCCCCGACGTCACCCCCTACAAGAAGCGCAAGGTCCGCATCCTCAACGGGGCCCACACCGGCTTCGTGCTGGGGGCCTGGCTGGCGGGCTTCGACATCGTCCGGGACTGCATGCAGAACGATACGGTGCGGGGCTTCATGAACAAGATGCTCTATGAGGAGGTCATCCCCACCCTGCCTCTGGACCGGGAGGACCTGATGAACTTCGCCGCCGCGGTGCAGGACCGGTTCAACAACCCCTTTATCAACCACGAGCTCATGAGCATCTCCCTCAACTCCACCTCCAAGTGGCGGGCCCGGAACATGCCCAGCCTGCTGGAGTACCAGGAGAAGACCGGGAAGCTGCCCCCCTGCCTGACGGCAGGCTTCGCCGCCCTCATGGCCTTCTATACCAGCGATGTCCAGGAGCTCACTGACAAGGGTCTGGTGTGCCGCCGCCCCAAAGGGGACCTGTACACCTGCTCGGACGACCGCTATGTGCTGGAGTTCTACTGGGAGCACCGGAACGACGATGCGGCGGCCCTGACCCGGGCTGTAATGAAAAATGAGCGGATGTGGGGCACGGACCTGACGCAGGTCCCCGGCTTCGAGGCCGCAGCCGCGGAGGTGCTGGAGCAGATCCGCACCGAAGGGGCCCTGGCGGCCTACGCCGCCTGCCTGTGAGCGGGAGCGGAAGCCATGCCTGACATGATACAGATCCACCCCCGGGACAACGTGGCGGTGGCCCTCCGCCCCGTGCCGGCGGGTTCGGTATTCATGGGAGTTACAGCCGCTGAAGCTATTCCGCAGGGGCACAAAATGGCCCTTGAACCTGTCTGCCCAGGGGGCATGGTGGTAAAATACGGATTGAACATCGGCCACGCCACCAGGGACATCCAGCCCGGCCAGTGGGTGCACACCCACAACATGGCTACAAACCTGTCCGGGGAGGTGGAGTACACCTACACCCCGGCGGCGGTGCCCCTGAAGCCCCTGGCGCCCAGGACCTTCCAGGGATACCGGAGACCGGACGGCCGGGCGGCGGTGCGCAACGAGATCTGGATCATCCCCACCGTGGGCTGCGTCAACGATGTGGCCAAAGCCCTGGTGCAGAGAAACCAGGACCTGGTGAAGGGGAGCATAGACGGTCTCTGGACCTTTCCGCACCCCTTCGGCTGCTCCCAGACGGGGGCGGACCACGCCCAGACCCGGAAGCTGCTGGCCTCCCTGGTGCGGCACCCCAACGCCGGCGCCGTGCTGGTGCTGAGCCTGGGCTGCGAGAATCTGACCCGGGAGCAGTTCCTGGAGGAGCTGGGGCCGTACGACCCGGAGCGGGTGAAGTTCCTCACCTGCCAGGATGTCCCCGACGAGCTGGAGGCGGGCAGGACCCTGCTGGAGGAGTGCGCGGCATACGCCGGCCGCTTCAGCCGGGAGGAGATCCCGGTCAGCGAGCTGGTGGTGGGCATGAAGTGCGGCGGCTCAGACGGCCTGTCCGGCATCACCGCCAATCCAGCCGTGGGACGCTTCTCCGACATGCTCTGCGCCATGGGGGGCTCCACCGTGCTCACCGAGGTGCCGGAGATGTTCGGGGCGGAGAACTTCCTCATCAGCCGCTGCGTCAGCGAAGAGGTGTTCCATAAGGCCTCGGACATGCTCAACGGGTTCAAGGACTACTTTATCCGCCACGGGGAAGTGGTGTACGACAATCCCAGCCCCGGGAACCGGGCGGGGGGCATCACCACCCTGGAGGACAAGTCCTGCGGCTGCGTCCAGAAGGGGGGCTCGGCCCCCATCGTGGACGTCATCAGCTACGGGGGTCAGGTGACCCGGAAGGGTCTGAGCATGCTGTACGGACCCGGCAACGACCTGGTGTCCGCCACCGCCCTCACGGCGGCGGGGGCCCATATCATTCTCTTTACTACCGGGAGAGGCACCCCCTTCGGGGCGCCGGCTCCCACCATGAAGATCGCATCCAATACGCCCCTGGCGGAGCGCAAGCCCGGCTGGATTGACTTCAACGCCGGCGTGATTGCGGACGGGACCCGGACCATCCCGGAGGCGGCGGAGGACCTGATGGACCTGGTGGTCCAGGTGGCCTCCGGCCGGCAGACAAAGGCGGAGAAGAACGGGTTCCGGGAGATCTCCATATTCAAGGACGGCGTGGTGCTCTGACACCCGCCGCAGAAAGGCAGGGAACCTGCATGCAGATCGGCATTCGTCTTCATGATGTCAACACGGACCTGGGTCCTGAGGAGCAGACGCTGGAGGCCCGGGCGGACCGGGCCCGTGCGGAGGGCTTCTGCTGCGTGCATCTGGCGCTGGCCAAGGTCTTTAAAGGAACTGTGTTTGATGCCTGCGCCCTGACAGAGGGGGTGGCCTTCTACGCAAGGCGGGTGCTGCAGGCCAGGGGTCTGGACACCGCCGTGCTGGGCTGCTACCTGAACCTGGCCCACCCCGACCCGGAGAAGCTGGCGGAGATCCAGAGCCGCTACTTCGGCACCATCCGGGTGGCCGCTCTCCTGGGGGCCGGCGTGGTTGGAACGGAGACCGGCGCCCCCAACCCCCAGTACAAAATGGACGCCAATACCCACACGCAGGAGGCCCTGGAGAGCTTCATCCGCGGCCTGGCCCCGGTGGTGGAGTGCGCGGAGAAGTACGGGGTCACCGTGGCCATCGAACCGGTCTGGAAGCACACCGTATACAATGCGGACCGGGCCCTGCAGGTGCTGCAGGCCATCCGCAGCCCCAACCTGCGCATCATACTCGATCCGGTCAACCTGCTGTACGGAGGCAACGCGGACAGCCGGGAGCAGGTGATCGGGGACGCCATTGAGAAGCTGGGGGACATGACCGCCGTGGTCCACCTCAAGGACTTCGTACCCGACGGGAATGAGATCCGCAGCGTGGCGGCGGGCACCGGGCTGATGGACTACACCCGGATCCTGCAGTTCATGAAGGACCGCAAGCCCATGATCCAGGCCACCCTGGAGAACACCTCCAACGAGACGGCGGAGCAGTCCAGGCTCTTCCTGGAGCAGAAATACGCACTTCTGTAGGGGATCCGTCCCTGCAGCCTTCGAATATTATTTAAGGAGGAACAGAACATGCAAGCGATCAGCGAGAAGATTTCCCAGATCGGCGTGGTGCCGGTCATCAAGCTCAACCACCCTGAGCGGGATGCAGCGCCTCTGGCGAAGGCTCTGACCGAGGGCGGCGTGCCTGTGGCGGAGGTCACCTTCCGGGCGGCCGGCGCAGCCACGGCCATCCGCATCATGACTGAGACCTGCCCCGACATGCTGGTGGGCGCCGGCACCGTGCTCTCCACCGCCCAGGTGGACGAGGCGCTGGCCGCGGGGGCCAAGTTCATCGTCACCCCCGGACTGGACGTGGAGATCGTGAAGTACTGCCAGGAGAAGGGCGTGCCCATCTATCCGGGCTGCACCACCCCCACCGACTACCATGCGGCCTACAAGCTGGGCCTGGAGGTTCTGAAGTTCTTCCCCGCCGAGCAGTCCGGCGGCCTCGCCAAGATCAAGGCCATGTCCGCCCCCTTCCCCATGTTCAAGGTCATGCCCACCGGCGGCGTCTCCCTGAAGAAC
>CAYYHY010000017.1:0-23841 GCA_964471855.1 uncultured Oscillospiraceae bacterium
CAGAACTGCGGCATGGCAGAAGCGAAGAACTGTGCATGCAGAATCAGACCTGCGGAGCAGAGGCATCCGCCGGGACAAGGTGGAGACGCATGGACTGCCAGTCCTTGGAACCCGGCAGCAGGGGATAGCCAGCATTCATGAGCTGGGAGCCGCTGAAGCGGGCACCTGTCTCCTCCACAAGGTACATGCGGTCCGGATCCAGACCTTTCAGACGGAGGATGCGGAAGGGACCGGCGGAGTGAACGGGGAGGGTTACCAGACTGATCAGGGCTTCTGTGCGGTCCCTGGAGACCTGTTCCCAGGCAATGTATCCGTCCAGGTGGAAGATGTCAGAGAGGCGGTAGAAATCCCCCTCATGATTCAGATCCCAGAAGCGGATGTAGTCCTCCTTCTGGCGGTGGATCTCTGTTTTCTCGGCGGGGGAGAGGGTTCGAAAGTCCAGCTCATAACCAAAGGTTCCGCACATGGCTGTCAGGGCGCGGGTCTCCAGCGGGGTGATGCGGCCGTTCTGATGGTTGGGCACGGCGGAGACATGGGCGCCCATGGTGCAGGGCGGGAATATGTAGGATGTGCCTGTCTGGATAAACAGGCGGTCTCCGGCATCCGAGTTGTCGCTGCACCAGATCTGGGGGGTGTAGTAGAGCATGCCGGCATCAAACCGTCCGCCGCCCCCGGCGCAGCCCTCTATGAGGATGCAGGGCCACTGGGTCCGGAACTTCTCCAGCAGGTCGTAGACCCCCAGCACATAGCGGTGGAACACTTCACCCTCCCTGCCTGCAGGAAGGGCGGCAGAGAAGACATCTGCCAGGCCGCGGTTCATGTCCCACTTGATGTATGAGACATGCCCCTCCTCAATGGCCGGCTTCAGGGACTGGAAGACGTACTCCCGTACCTCGGGGCGGGTAAAGTCCAGCACCAGCTGGCTGCGGCCCCGCACAGGCGCGCGGCCGGGGATCTGGAGGACCCAGTCCGGGTGGGTGCGGTACAGCTCGCTCTCCTCGCTGACCATCTCCGGCTCAATCCAGAGCCCCAGGTCCATGCCAAGACGCTGAAGGTTCTCATGGAGAGCAGCCAGACCGCCGGGGAGTTTGGAGAAGCTCACCTGCCAGTCGCCAAGGCTGGTGGAGTCGCTGTTCCGGTCTCCGAACCAGCCGTCGTCCAGAACAAACAGCTCGACGCCCTGCTCTGCGGCAACGGCGGCCTGCTCCAGGAGGCTGTCCATGCTGAAGCTGTAGTAGGCGGCCTCCCAGCTGTTGAGCAGCAGAGGTTTCCTGCGCCCCGCCAGGGGGTCGCGAAGCAGGTGCTCCCGGATGGCCCGGTGGAACTGGCGGCTCATATGGCCGAAGCCGCAGGAGGAGCATACCATGGCGGCCTCCGGAGCGGTGAAGGTTTCCCCGGGCTGAAGAACCCAGGCAAACTGCCGGGGGTGTATGCCCATGGTGAGGCGGACATCCTCATACTGGCACCGCTCTGCAGATGCCTCAAAGTTGCCGCTGTACAGGAGAGTGACACCCCAGCAGACGCCGGCGTCCTCCCCTGCATCCCGCCTTGCCAGTATAACAGAAGGATTGTGCTGGTGGCTGGACATGCCCCGGACACTGCCGATGGTCTGAAGACCGGGGCGGAGAGGCGTGCGGCAGGGGAACCTTTCAAAGGTGTGGCGGCCGTCGAAGGTGATAAGGTCCAGAGAGTCCGGCAGGAAATCAAGACAGAGGGAGGCACAGCGCCGGAGCGTGACGGGGGAATCTCCGTCATTGCATACCTGCACAGCTCTGGTGATCAGATCGCAGTCCTCAAAGACGCCGTAGTACAGGCGGACCCTGAGGCCGATGCGCCGGTCCAGGAGCTGGATCACAAGTGTTTCCGCCTGCTCTTCCGTGCCGAAGAAGGCGGGCAGCCCCTCCAGGCTGTACTTGCCCCTCTGGATCTGGAAGGACTCGAAACGGAGGTCTGCGCCGCTGCTTCCGTCAGCGAGCTCCACCTCCATGGCGGGGTGGCGGTAGTCCCCGGTGCCCCATACGGAGTACTCCTGGGGCACTGTATCCAGGGAGAATGTCCGGTCCTGGCCGGTCTCGTCCGGACAGGGGGAAAATCCCCGGTCCATGTACTGGACAAGACAGCTCATGTCCCCGTCAGTCCTGGGACCGTAGTATGTATGGAGAAGGATGCCGTACTGGTTTACCTTCATCTGATAGGTCGTGCTGCGGGTCTGGAGTGTAAAGAGAGAAGAGTCGCTGCTGCATTGAATCATCGTGGCAGCCTCCCTGCTGATGAGAATCGCGACTATCATAATGGATGTGCAGGCAGATTGCAACAGGAGACTTGCCTGCAGGGGAAAGAAAAAACAGGGCCGGACCGGCTGTGCCGGGGCCCTGCAGGATGGGGATGCAGACGGGGGAATCCGCTGCGGCTGTAAGGAAATACGGCAGAGAGACACAGGAGACCGTTCACAGAAGCAGATGCAGGTGACCGCCGGAGCCGTCCCGGAATCGCTTCACGTACTCGGTCGGGGACATGCCGGTCTCCCGGCGGAAGGCCTTGGCGAAGTAGTTGGCGCAGGAGAAGCCGCAGGCCTCGGCGGCAAAGGTGACGGTCATGTCCGGGTCCAGGAGCAGCTCCTTTGCACAGGCGATCCGCATCCGGATCAGGTACTTCCCGGGGGAGACCCCCACAGTTTCAGTAAAGATGCGGGACAGATAGCCCTTGGATACCTCCAGGCGCTCCGCAAGCTCATCCATCCCCTCGAGAGTAGCAAATTCATCCTGGATGATGGAGACAGCGGCCTCCACCAGGAGCGGTCTCTCGGGGGGTTCCTGCGAGGCGGCGCGGAGTTTCAGCAGCATGTTCCAGCAGGCGGCGGAGGCGGTCCCGGCGGCAACCGGGGTGTCCTCCCGGCTCTGGGAGGAGAGAGATCTGGCCGCCTCCTGCACAGCTGGCAGACCGCCGGGGAAGAGGGCGAACCCGTCCGTCAGACTGTCCCCCAGCAGACCGGCGGGGACAGAGCCCTGCAGTTCCACGAGAATGAGGCTGCAGGGGGTGACGGCAGAGAGAATGCAGAGAGTGTCCAGGACGGAGGCTGCTGCCTGCCCCTCCTCCATCAGGCAGTACTGGTTCCCCGACTCGGCGCTGAAGGTCAGGTGCCCCTTCTCCACTGCAAAGACTGTGCACTGGTCCGGACGGCCGGGGAGTTCCAGGGATTCGCCGGCGCTGATCTGGAGAAAGCGCAGGCGCTGTACGGAGAGCAGGGCCTGGACAGCCGGGTCGGGTGCCTGGGGCAGAATCTCTCTGCTGCTGTTTTTCATGGTCTGACCTCCTGCTCTGGAAAGAAATGGCGGGCCGGCGCTGCTGCAGGCGGAACGCCCTCGGGAAAATACCCGCCGGCGGGGGGAAAATACGCTGTACCGGCATTCAGTTTTGTGATAAAATAGACAGACACTATTCGGAGGAGTCTTCTTTCATGTCAATGTACAGCCGTCTGTGGGACCTGTCCGGTCCGGATCCAAACCCGGACGCTCCGGAGAAGACTGGGTTTGCCAGACTGAAGGAAATTATGTCGATGGAGGCTCTGAACATACTCAAGCTGAATCTCATCTTTCTTCTCTTCAGCCTCCCGATCATCACAATCCCGCCGGCCTATTACGCCATGAACCAGGTCATGCGGCGGATGATGCTGGACCTGCACGTCAACTGCTTTCAGCACTTCACCGAGGCATTTAAGAAGTACTGGAAACGGGGGTATGCCGCCTTCGGACTTACAGCGGGGGTTGCGGCTGTTGCAGCCGTAGGCGCCTGGTTCTACATCACAAGAGCGGGGGAGAACCTTCTCCTGTTCCTGCCCTTCCTCTTCTGCTCCACCGTCCTGCTGGTGGCGCTGCTCTCCACCACCTGCCTGTACGGGTTCCTCAGCACGGGGATGCCCGTCAAGGAGGCCCTGCGGCTGTCCATCGTGGTGGGGGTGGGCCGGCCTCTGCGGCCTCTGCTGTCCGGGCTGTGCAGCTGGGGGCTGATTATATTCGGCATACTCATGTTTCCCCTCAGCCTGGTCTACATGCTGTTCCTCGGCTTTTCCCTGCCGTGCTTTCTGGGCAACTTCCTGATCCGCCTGGTAATCAAGAAGTACGGAGGGGAGCAGGCCCTGACTGCATAGGGGCATGCCATCCTTCCCCGCACGCAGGAAGAAACAGACACCGCCGCGGTCCCAGGAGATCTGCGGCGGTGCATTTCTTTATGAAGGGCTTCAGGTGCGGAAGCGGATATAGTAGATATGGCTGGGGCGGCCGGAGTGGCCGGTGGCGGTCCGGCCCCGGATTTCCGCATAGCCGGTCTCTGCAAGGGCGGCCAGAAGGCGGTTGGCGGTCCGCATGGACATGTGGAGCATGTCCGCCAGGGAGGCTGCGGTAAAGGAGTTCCTGCCGGTGCTGCGCATGAGCTGCTGGAGGCGGTAGAGCTTGTCAAAGGAGACTCCGGTCTTCTCCGCCAGAGACTGCATGTCCACCCAGGCCTGGTCCCGGGGCTCCGGCGGGGTGCGCTCAAAGACCACCGGACCTGTGACAGACTCCGGTCCGTCGGCTGTGAATACGGAAGCTCCGTCCTCATAGATGGCGCTTCTGAGGGCCAGGTCCGCATTGTCCTGGGCGTCCTTGGGACTGGAGCCGAAGCCGATGCCGATGCAGACCTCGCACAGGGAGTTCTCCTGGATCAGGGAGAGGAAGGGCATGTGCTTCATGGAACTGGTGTACTCCATCAGTTTCCTGCAGGTCAGCAGAATCAGGAAATGGCGCTCCGCGTTCTGGACGACGGCGGCACCTGTGCGGTCCGCAAAGCGGTACAGTTCGGAGGCCGCCTTCCACTCCTCCATGGCCCGCATGGAGGCGCTGGTCTGCATCTTCTCCCCGGCGTCCGCCCGGGGGCGGAGGAAGATGCTCAGTACGGCCATGCCCTCATCCGGCGGCTCCGAGACAGGGCCGAGGGTCTCCTCCATGGCTGCGACGGCCAGGGCGATGTCCTCTGCGGAGGGAAGACAGCAGGCGGCGGGAATGCCCTCCTCCGCGAGCCGGCTGTACAGCATGGGCCAGGAAGTGAGACAGCCGGAGACCGCGCCGCTGCGGTAGAGATTCCGGTGCTCCTCCAGCAGATTCTGGAGGCAGTCTGAACCGGCATCCGCAGACAGGACGCTGAGGAACCGGGATCTGTCCTCAGTGACCCCCGCATCTTTCAGTATGCGCTCTACTGCCGCGGGAGCGGCAGCGTCAATGCTGAGATTTGCTATGTCAATGCCCTGCCGGGCCAGAGGAAGCAGAGTTCTGCTGAGGGAACTTCCGTCCCGCTCTATCCAGGAGCAGGGGACAGCCGGACTGACAGGCTTCCGCAGGAGATGGAAGCGGAGCTCGCTGTCAAAGATCAGACCGTCCACCTTCGCCTTCAGACCGGTCATGTCCCGCAGCGCGGCGTCCTCCGTCTGGATGGACTCGCTGCGGCAGAATACAGGATCAATCTCCGGAAAGCGCTCCAGCACCAGGGACTGGACAGGATCCAGGCAGGCACCTGCGCCGGCAAAACCTATTCTCAGCTTTCTCTTCATCTGAAAACCTCCTGCGCTGTCGGAACGGTTGCAGGGTATCGGGAGAGACTGCCCCTGTCTGTTAGATTAGCGCAACGCCGGGAAATTTTCAAGAGCAGAGTGCTGGATAACAGTACAATTGACAGACGAAAAACGTTACATGATTTATGCAATTTGCAAAAATTAACCGATTGCAGAAACAGACCGGCAGGCTGTCCGGGAAACCGGAAGCGCTCAAAAGGCGGGAATGTTTTCAGCAAACTGTCAGGAAAAGTTCGGCAGCATGGGCAGAATACTGAAAAGCACCCCGGAACATGCGGTTCCGGAGTGCTTTCTGTTCTTTCAGCCTCCGGCTCTTACAGCGGCGACGGCGTCCAGGAGCTTCTGCCTGGCTGACTCCATGGTGACGCCGTACATGGTGGCACCGGAGGCCGCCGCGTGGCCGCCGCCTCCCAGCAGGGCGCAGACCCGGCAGGCGTCCAGGTCGCCGGGGTCGGTGCGCAGGGAGAGCTTCCAGACGCCCTCCTCCAGTTCCCGGAGGGTGGCGCCGGTTCGGATGCCCTCGATCTCCCCCACAAAGGCGGAGGCGCCCTCCACGTCCTCCTCCCGGGTTCCCAGCTCCTGCAGAAGGGACAGGGGGATGGTGACAATGCCGGTGGCACCCCCGTCCCGCAGTTCCAGCCGCTCCAGCAGGGCGCTCTCAAACTTCAGGCGGACCATGGACTTGGAGCGGAAGTGCTTCCGGTTGAGGGCGTACACGTCGATGCCGGTTTCAATCAGTTCCGCTGCAGCCCGGTGGCAGGCGGCATCGGTGTTGGAGTATACAAAGCAGCCGCAGTCCGTAGATACGGCCACATAGAGGGGCTCGGCGGTCTCCGCCGTCAGGGGGCCCAGTTCCCGGACGATCTTCAGGATGATCTCCCCGCAGGAGGCCCGGCCTGCGTCGAGGCAGGTGTGCTCGGCGAAGAAGGACTGGGAGGGGTGGTGGTCCACCGCCAGGTCCACTCTGCCGCAGTAGGGCAGGGCGCTCTCCGGGATCATGTTCCGGGCGGCGATGTCCACGGTGACGACCGTGCGGGGGACATACCCCTCCGGAGCCGTCAGTCCCTCCAGCAGGGGCTGGAAGGGCGGAGTGATCTGGGGGTTGGGGAGAACCCAGGCCTCCCGGCCCAGCCGGCGCAGGGCCCGGCAGAGACCGGCGGCGCAGCCCACGGTGTCCCCGTCGGGGCGGACGTGTGTAATGATGAGGTACCCGTCATGGTCCCGGAGGAAAGCTGCGGCTTCCTGGATATTCACGGCCTACACCTCCGGAAGTACAATGTCCTCGTTGGCGGGATTCGGGGGCTTCACAGCCTCGGGGTCCCGGAGGATCTCCAGTATGCGGGAGCCCTTGTCGATGGAGCTGTCCTGGATGAAGGTGATCTCCGGGGTGGAGCGCAGGCGCAGGACCCGCCCCAGTTCCCGGCGCAGGTAGCCGGTGGCGGACTTCAGCCCCTTCATCACCTGGGGGGCGTTCTCCCTGTCCAGGATGCTCACATAGATCTTGCAGTATTTCAGATCCGCGCTGGTGTCTGCAGCGGTGACGGAGATGAGGCCGCTGACCCGGGGGTCCTTGACAGTGGTCAGCAGTGCGGACATCTCCCGCACAATCTCTTCGTTGATGCGTCCGATGCGGTTGCCCGGCATGATCTTCCCTCCTTCGCGGGTTCGGCTGCGGCAGAGAGCCGGAGCTTTCAGGAAACAGGGCGGGCGTCAGGCGCCCGCCCTGTGCATGTAAATCAGGCCTCGATCTGCTCCATCAGGTAGGCCTCGACGATGTCGCCCACCTTGATGTCCTGGAACTTCTCAAAGGTGATGCCGCACTCGTAGCCCTGGGCCACCTCGCGGACGCTGTCCTTGAAGCGCTGGAGGGAGGCGATGGAGCCGTCGTAGATGACGATGTTGTCCCGGAGCAGGCGCATGCGGGCGCCCCGCTGCATCCTGCCGTCCAGCACGTAGCAGCCGGCCACCATGCCCACGTTGGTGATGCGGAACACGTTGCGCACCTCGGCCCGGCCCAGGTCCGTCTCCCGGAACTTGGGGGCCAGCATGCCCTTCATGGCCGCCTCCACCTCGTTGATGGCGTCGTAGATGACACGGTACAGCCGCACGTCCACCTTGTTGCGGGCGGCGGAGTCCTTGGCGTTGGAGTCAGGCCGCACGTTGAAGCCGACGATGATGGCGCCGGAGGTGGCGGCCAGCATCACGTCGCTCTCGCTGATGGCGCCCACGGCGCAGTGGATGACCTTGACCCGGACCTCGTCGTTGGAGAGCTTCTCCAGGGAGGAGCGCACCGCCTCGGCGGAGCCCATGACGTCCGCCTTTACGATGATGTTCAGGGTCTTCATCTCCCCGGCCCGGATCTGGCTGAACAGATCCTCCAGGGAGACCTTGCCGGCGTTGGGGGCGCTGGCGGCGGCCTTGTTCTCATGCCGCCGCTGCTCGGCCAGTTCCCTGGCCATGCGCTCGTCCGCCACGGCGTGGAAGTCGTCGCCGGCGTTGGGGACCTCGTTCATGCCGATGATCTCCACGGGGACAGAGGGACCGGCGCTGGTCAGCTTCTTGCCCCTGGCGTCCGTCATGGCGCGGACACGGCCTACGGCGGTGCCGGCGATGATCACGTCGCCCTGCTTCAGGGTGCCGTTCTGTACCAGCAGGGTGGCCACAGGGCCGCGGCCCCGGTCCAGGCGGGCCTCGATGACGGCGCCCCGGGCGGCGCGGTTGGGATTGGCCCTCAGCTCCCGCACCTCGGCCAGAACCACCAGGTTCTCCAGCAGCTCGTCGATGCCCTGGCCGGTCTTGGCGGAGACGGGGCAGACGATGGTGTCGCCGCCGTACTCCTCCGGCAGAAGGTCGTACTCCGTCAGCTGCTGCTTGATGCGGTCGGGGTTGGCCGCGTGCTTGTCCATCTTGTTGATGGCTACGATGATGGGGATGCCGGCGGCCCGGGCGTGGTTGATGGATTCCACGGTCTGGGGCATGATGCCGTCGTCCGCCGCCACCACCAGGATGGCGATGTCGGTCACCATGGCGCCGCGGGCCCGCATGGCGGTGAAGGCCTCGTGGCCCGGGGTGTCCAGGAAGGTGACGGGGCTGCCGTTGACGTCCACCTGGTAGGCGCCGATATGCTGGGTGATGCCCCCGGCCTCGCCGGAGACCACGTTGGTGCTGCGGATATAGTCCAGGAGGGAGGTCTTGCCGTGGTCTACATGGCCCATGACCACAACCACGGGGGCCCTGGGCTTCAGGTCCTCCTCCCTGTCCTCGGTGGTGTCGATCAGCCGCTCCTCGATGGTGACGACCTTCTCCTTCTCCACCTTGCAGCCCAGCTCTTCAGCGACGAAGGCTGCGGTGTCGAAGTCGATGACATCGCTGAGGGAGGCCATGACGCCGTTCTTGATCAGGCACTTGACCACCTCGGCGCCGGTCTTCTTCATGCGGGAGGCCAGCTCGCCCACGGCGATCTCGTCGGGGATGAGCACCTTGACAGGGGCCTTCTTGGCAATCTCCAGCTGGAGACGGCGCAGACGGTCCTGCTCCTCCTGGCGGCGCTTGCTGCCGCCCTGCTGCCGGCCGCCCCGGGAACGCTGGCTGCTCCGGCTCTGGATCTTCTGCTTGCCGCCCCGCTCCTGCTGGCGGTCCTGGCGGCGCTGGTCCGTGAAGGACTCAAGCCGCTCGTCGTACTTCTCCAGGTTTACATTGCCGCCGCCGCGGGTATCCACGACCTTCTTGGCGGGAACGCGGGAGGAGGGCTGCTGGGATCCCCGCTGCTGCTGGGAACCCTTCTGCTGTCCGGACTGCTGGGGACCCCTGGGCTGCTGACCGCCCTGCTGGGGGCTGCGCTGCTGCTGGACAGGCTGCTGGGAGCCTCTCTGCTGGACAGGCTGCTGGGGATTCCTGGGCTGCTGTCCGCCGCCTCTGCTCTGCTGACCGGGCTGCTGTCCCCGGTTCTGCTGGGGCTGGCCGTTCCGGCCGCCCTGCTGAGCGCCCTGGCGGTTCTGCTGTCCCCGGTTCTGGCCCTGACCCATGCCCTGGTTCTGACCCTGGAACTGGTTCTGGCGTCCGCCCTGGCGGGGACCCTGCTGGTTCTGTCCGCCGCCCCGGTTCTGCTGTCCGCCCTGCCGGTAGCCCTGCTGATTCTGACCCCCGCCCTGGCGGGCGTTCTGCTGGCCCTGGCCTCCGGCACCCTGGCGGTAGCCCTGCTGATTCTGGCCTCCGCCCTGCCGTCCGGTCTGCTGGTTCTGTCCGCCGTTCCGGCCGCCCTGCTGGGCGCCCTGGCGGTTCTGCTGGGCCCGGTCCCGGCGGTCCGACGCGGGGGTGACCGCGGGAGAGGACTCCGGAGCAGGGGGCACAGGGGTCGCTACATAGGCAGCCTCAGGCTTCGCGGGCTCCGGCTTCGGCGGCTCGGGGGGTTCCACGAACACGGATGCGATGGAGTCGATCTGGTTGTGCTGGGTCAGATATTCGAACACAATGGACAGCTCCTCATCACTGAGAGGCTGCATGTGGTTTTTGGGAGGATGGCCGTACTTCGTCAGGATGTCCATGATCTCCTTGGAGGGGAGAACCTTGTTGCCCCGTTTGAAGTCCTTGGCGACTTTGTGGATGGGATATTTCATCATCATAAGCGATGCACCTCGTATAATCAGGCTCTGCGGGTCTCCGCCCGGCCGCCTGGAGTAGTTTCAGATTCGGCATCAGCGCCGGAAGCCTCCACCGCGGGTCGGTCCCCGGCCCGGACCGCTCTGAGGTCCGGAGCCGCTGCGGGGTCCGCGCCCCGGTCCGGATGGGGACGCAGGGCGGCGGGAAGGCGGAGCTCCCCTGGGCGGCTGAGGTCTGGCAGGCGCAGCAGGCCTGGCAGGGGGCACGTTCCTCACAGGGGGCCTCGGTTGAGGCGGAGGAGGTGCCGGTCTCGGGGGAGGGGGAGGCGCCGGTCTTGAGGGCGGCGGTGCAGGTCTGGGAGGAGGCGCTGCCGCAGGCCGCCTTCCGGGGCGCATGCTTCTCTGCGCCGCCCGCTGGCGCGCCAGGGCGTCTGCGGCAAGAATGCGCAGGCTCTCTGCAACGGCCAGCGCGGAGGGGTCCCGGAGGGACAGCTTCTCCGCTATGCTGGCTGCAAACCCGGGGTCTGTGACCGCCACGACGGCGGTGGAGCCCCGGCCCAGCTGCAGGGCCAGCTCCAGCTTGGAGAAGGGGAGGTACAGCAGGGGGATGGCATCCGCCTGGCAGAAGTACTGCGCCCTGCGCACGGTGCTGGGACCGGCATCGGAGGCCAGGAGCACCAGGCAGGCCCGGCGGACCCGGCAGACAGCGCCCACAGGTTCCTCGCCGCACTCCAGCCGGCCGGCCTTGCGGGCCATTCCGATCATCTGAAGGACAGGATCACTGAGCATCTGCAGGCACCTCCTTCATCTGCGCTTCCAGCTCCTCCCACACCTCGGGGGGAAGGGGGACGCCGAAGGCCCGTTCCAGGGCCTTTGACTTGCGGGCCTTTTTCAGGCACTGTTCCTGGGGGCACACATAGGCACCCCGGCCAGGCATCTTGCCCCTGAAGTCCAGAGAGACGGTGCCCTCGGGGGAGCGGACCACGCGGATCAGTTCCCGCTTGGGCTTCATCTCCCGGCAGCCGGTACACTGCCGGAGCGGCACTTTTCTGGGCATGACAGGCAACCCCCCTCAATCTCAGACGCCGCACCCGGCGTCCGGCCATGGCTGCGCCGCAGCCCTACACGTCCTGGAACTCGTCGACGGGCTCTTCCTCAGCATCCCCGCCGGCGTCCGCTTCCGCGTCATCCTCCGGCAGGTCATCCTCCAGGTCCGTCCCGTCCTCTGCTTCGTCCAGGTCCGGGTTCAGTTCCTCCTGCTCCTCTTCCCCGGTCAGTTCGTCTTCCAGGTCAGAGTCCAGATCCTCGTCTTCCTCTTCCGCAGCCTCGGCTGCGGCTGCTGCCTCTTCCGCTGCCCTGGCAGCCGCCTCTGCGGCGGCCGCGGCGGCAGCCTCTGCATAGATCTGCTCAATGGGAACCAGAGGCGCGGAGGAGGGCTTGATGTCGATCTTGAACCCGGTCAGCCTGGCTGCCAGGCGGGCGTTCTGCCCCTCCTTGCCGATGGCCAGGGAGAGCTGGTCGTCAGGGACAACCACGCGGCAGCTCTTGCCGTCGGGAAGGACATCCACGCGGAGCACTTCCGCGGGGGAGAGGGCGGCGGCGATGAAGGTGCCGGGGTCCTCGGAGTACTTGATAATGTCGATTTTCTCGCCCTTCAGGTGGGCGACAATGGTGTTCACGCGGGAACCCCGGGGGCCGACGCAGGCGCCGATGGGGTCCACGTTGGGGTCGGAGGAGAAGACAGCCATCTTGGTGCGGCTGCCGGCCTCCCGGGCCACGGACCGGATCTCCACGGTGCCGTCGAAGATCTCCGGGACCTCCAGTTCGAACAGGCGCTTGACCAGTCCGGGGTGGGTGCGGGAGATGAGCACCTGGGGGCCCTTGGCGGCCCGGCGCACCTCCACCACATAGACGCGCACCCGCTCGCCCTCCGCATAGGTCTCGCCCTTCACCTGCTCGTTGGGACCCAGGTAGGCGTCCGTGCTCTCGGAGCCGGAGCGCAGGCGGACGGTAACGGAGCCGTTGCGGGGATCGATTCTGGTTACCAGACCGCTGACGAGCTCGTGCTCCTTGGAGCAGAACTCGTCATAGATCATCCCCTGCTCCGCCTCCCGGATTCCCTGGATAATGACCTGGCGGGCGGTCTGGGCGGCGACGCGGCCGAAGCTGCGGGGTTTTACCTCTATGGGGATGATGTCTCCCAGCATGGCTCTGGGGGCGATGAGTCTGGCATCCTCCAGGCTGATCTCCGTGCCGGGGCTGACGACGGTCTCTACAACTTCCTTGTTCAGGTACATGTGCACGGCATGGGTTTCCTCGTTGGCGTCCACGAACAGATTGTCCCCCACGTCCTCGTGGTCCCGGCGGTAGGCTGTGACCAGGGCCTGCGTGATCTTCTCCATCATGTAGCCCTTCTTGATGCCCTTTTCCTCTTCAATCTGGGCCACTGCCTCGAAGAACTCATTGCCGTCCATCTCGTTGGCATTTGTCTTCGGCTTTCTGGATACTCTCTTTGCCACGGTGTTCTCCTCCTAAGGACTTACAGGCGGGGGTACAGGCGTACCTGCGCAATCTCTTTCTTCTCAAACACGAGGCTGGTTCCCTCAGCCTCAAGGGTGACATCCCCGCTGTCGTAGCTGCGGAGGACCCCCACGTACTCCTTCCGTCCGTCCCTGGGCCGGTAGAGGCGCACGGTGACCTCGCTGCCGGTGAAGGCGGCAAAGTGCTCCGGCTTCCTGAGAACCCGGTCCAGACCGGCGGAGGACACTTCCAGGGTGTAGCTGCCCGGGATGGGGTCCACCTCGTCAAGCCTGTCAGACAGAGGGCGGGAGACGGCCACGCAGTCATCGATGGAGACGCCGCCCTCCCTGTCAATATATATCCGAAGATACCATGTGCCGGCCTCCCGGACGTACTCCGTGTCCCAGAGCACGCATCCGGCTTCCCGCACAATGGGTTCGGCCAGTTCAGCCGCAGTGTCAGCTGCTTTGGACATAAAAAAGGCACCTCCTGCCGGACCCGGAGGTGCGGCGGTTGAGCTCAAGAAAAAGAGCGGAGCCGCAACTCCACTCTCCTCATACTGATAAAAACAACTCATGTCAATATAGCACTTTCCGGGGATAAAAGCAATAGTAAACAGGGAAGATTTTTCCACGCCTGATGCCGGGAGGCTGCCCGGCGGGGCTGAAAGGCGGGTCAGACCTGTGAAACAGAGGGCGGCAGGCCCGTTCCGGGGCGCAGAAAAGCCGTGCGCCGGACCGGAAAGCCGGGGGCGCACGGCGTATTTCACAGATTGCTGATCTCTTCCTGCTCCACTGCGCGGATGCCTCTGGACTTCAGCACGTTCGCAGCCTGGTCGATGTCGTCCACCCGGAAGATCATGTAGGCGTGGTCCACATTCTGACCTCCCAGGAAGGCGTACATGTACTCCACGTTGATGTTCGCATCGGTGAGGACCTGGAGGACCCGGCTGAGACCTCCGGGCACATCCGGGATGGCCACACCCAGGACGGGGGTAATGGTATGGACATAGCCGGCGTCCTTCAGTGCGGTGGTGGCGGCGTAGAGGTTGTCTACGATGATGCGGGCGATGCCGAAGTCCTTGGTCTCGGCCAGGGACAGGGCCCGCATGTCGATGCCGTTCTGGGCCAGGACCCCTGCCATGCCGTACAGAGCGCCGGGCCTGTTCTCCATGAACACGGAAAGCTGTTTGATGCTCATGCTGTTACCCTCCTGTTAGTGAATTGACGGGGCGGCACCCTCAGAGCCTGCGCCGGTCGATGACGCGGACCGCCTTGCCCTCGCTGCGGATGATGGACTTGGGGGCTACCAGGGTGACCTTGGCGGTGAGACCCAGCATGGAGCGCATCCCGTCCACCAGGTCCCGCTGGCGGCGGGTGATCTCCCCCAGATTGTCGGTGAACATCTCGGGGGTCATCTCCACATGGATGTCCAGGGTGTCGGTGTGGTTGACCCGGTCCACGATGATCTGGTAGTTCGCGGGGTAGCCGTGGTTCAGGAGCACGGTCTCGATCTGGGACGGGAACACGTTCACGCCGCGGATAATGAGCATGTCGTCCGTGCGGCCCCGGGGCTTGGACATCTTCACATGGGTGCGGCCGCAGGGGCACTTCTCGTGGGAGAGGATGCAGATGTCCCGGGTGCGGTACCGCAGCAGGGGGAAGGCCTCCTTGGTAATGGAGGTGAACACCAGCTCCCCCTGGACCCCGTCCGGGAGCACCTCCCCGGTATCGGGGTCGATGATCTCGGCAATGAAGTGGTCCTCGTTGATGTGCATGCCGGTCTGGTCGGAGCACTCGAAGGAGACGCCGGGTCCGGACAGCTCGGTGAGGCCGTAGATGTCATAGGCCTTGATGCCCAGGGTCTGCTCGATGTCCCGGCGCATCTCCTCGGACCAGGCCTCTGCACCGAAGATGCCGGCCTTGAGGGGGATCTGGTCGGGGGTCAGCCCCTTCTCCTTCATGGTCTCGCCGATGTAGGCCGCATAGGAGGGGGTGCAGCAGAGGATGGTGGCGTGCAGGTCCATGATGAATCCGATCTGCCGCTCCGTGTTCCCGGAGGAGGTGGGGATGGTGAGGCAGCCCACCTTGTGGGAGCCGCCGTTGAGTCCGGGTCCGCCGGTGAACAGACCGTAGCCGTAGGAGACCTGGCACACGTCCTCGTCGGTTCCCCCGGCGGCCACGATGGCCCGGGCGCAGCACTCGTCCCACAGGTCGATGTCGTGCTGTGTGTAGAAGGCCACAACCCGCTTGCCGGTGGTGCCGGAGGTGGACTGGATGCGGACGCAGTCCTTCAGGGGGCGGGCCAGCAGACCGTAGGGGTATGCCTTGCGCAGGTCCTCCTTGTCCAGGAAGGGCAGCTTGTGGAGGTCGTCCACGGACCTGATGTCCTCCGGGGTCACCCCGGCGGCCTCCATCTTCTTTCTGTAGTAGGGCACGTTGTCCCAGACGTTCTTTACCTGCTTTACCAGGCGCTCGTCCTGCCAGGCCCGGATCTGTTCCCTGGAGGCCGTCTCAATCTCAGGCTGGTAATATCTTTCCATGGGTGATCTCCCTTCCATCTTGATAGGAATTCACAGGAAATTCAGGCGTCTCTGCCCAGGGCAAAGGCCTTTCTGTTCAGCTCCAGGAAGCGGGCGGGGACAACCGCCTCGATGGCCTCCTGCCAGGCCTCCTGGGGAGCGCCGAAGTAGTGGGAGAGGCGGCCCAGGAGCACCAGGTTTACAGCCTTGCTGCTGCCGGCCTGCTCGGCCAGGCTCAGGCAGTCCAGGGCATCCACCTTTGCGCCGGTGGCCCGCATCTTCTCCACCAGGTTCTCCGGATAGGAGGCGGCGCCGGTGATGACCGGCATGGGGTCAATCTGCTGGGTCGAGGTGACGATCTGTCCGTCCGGCTTCAGATAGCTGAGCCAGCGGGCCGCCTCCAGCAGCTCGAAGGAGACAATGAAGTCCGCCTCCCCCCTGTCAATAATGGGGGAGAAGACCCGGTCTCCGTAGCGGACGTAGGTGACCACGCTGCCGCCCCGCTGGGACATGCCGTGGACCTCGGAGACCTTGACGTCATAGCCCTGCTCCATCAGCAGGTGGCCCAGCAGCTTGGAGGCCAGCAGAGAACCCTGGCCGCCGACGCCCACAATCATGACATTCTTTGTTTCCACGGTTCAGACCTCCTTTGCTGTGCTGGAGAAGGCGCCGAAGGCGCAAAGCTGCCGGCAGACGCCGCAGCCGACGCACTGGGTGGGGTCGACCTCCGCTTTCCCCTCCCGGAAGGAGATGGCGGGGCAGCCGATGCGCATGCAGGAGCGGCAGCTTCTGCACTTCTCCCTGTCCACAGCCAGAGGCGGGCTGTGCTTTACATACTTCAGCAGGGCGCAGGGGCGGCGGCTGATGATCACGGAGGGCTCCGGGGCGGCCAGTTCCTCTTTGAGGACCAGGTCGCAGGCCTTCAGGTCGTAGGGGTCCACCACCCGCACGCGGCTGAAGCCCATGGCCCTGCAGAGGGACTCCAGGTCGATCTTCCCTGCGGGATCCCCCTTGATGTTGTAGCCGGTGGTGGGATTCTGCTGGTGACCGGTCATGCCGGTGATGGAGTTGTCCAGTATAATGACAGTGGAGTTTGACTGGTTGTAGGCGATGTTGGCCAGCCCCGTCATGCCGGAGTGCATGAAGGTGGAGTCGCCGATGACGGCCACCGTCTTCCCCTCGCTCTCAGCACCCAGGGCCTTGTTGAAGCCGTGGAGGGCGGAGACGGAGGCGCCCATGCAGAGGGTCATCTCCATGGCGGACAGGGGGGCCGCTGCACCCAGGGTGTAGCACCCGATGTCCCCCAGAACCGTGCACCCGTTTTTCTTCAGGGTGTAGAAGAGACCGCGGTGGGGGCAGCCGGGGCACATGACAGGGGGCCGGTTCGGAATGGTCTCGTCCAGCGCCAGCCCGGCGGCATGGGGGATTCCAATCTTTTCGGCTACAATGGTCTGGCTCAGCTCGCCCTCCAGGGGGAAGAAGTCCTTTCCGGACAGAGCCAGTCCCAGTTCCCTGCAGTACGCCTCAATGAAGCCGTCCAGTTCCTCCACAACGGTCAGGAGGCGGACAGAGGCGGCAAACTCCCGGATCTTCTTCTCCGGCATGGGCCAGATCATGCCCAGCTTCAGTACGGGGAAGCGGTCGCCGCAGACCTCCTTGACATACTGGTAGCTGGTGGAGGAGGTGATGATGCCGATGCTTCTGTCTGTTCCGGGCTCCACCCGGTTGATCTCCGCTGTCTCGGCCCACTCCTCCAGCTTCCGCAGCCGCTCCTCCACAAAGGGGTGGCGGCGGATGGCGTTGCCAGGCATCATCACATACTTGGCGATGTCCTTTTTATAGGGCCTGGCGGGGGCCTCCTGCCGCTCCGAGGTCTCCACGATGGACTGGCTGTGGGAGACCCGGGTGCACATCTTCAGCAGGACCGGGGTGTCAAACTCCTCGCTGAGGCTGTAGGCAAGTTTCGTAAAGGCCAGGGCCTCGGCGGAGTCCGCAGGCTCCAGCATGGGAAGCTTGGCGCTGCGGGCGTAGTGGCGGGAGTCCTGCTCGTTCTGGGAGGAGTGCATCCCCGCGTCGTCCGCCACGGCAATGACCATGCCGGCATTGACCCCTGTGTAGGAGACCGTGAAGAGAGGGTCGGCGGCTACGTTGAGACCCACATGCTTCATGCCGCAGAAGCTCCGCTTCCCGGCCAGGCAGGCGCCGAAGGCTGTCTCCATGGCCACCTTCTCGTTGGGAGCCCACTCGCAGTAGATGTCGTCAAACTTCGCAGCTTCCTCTGTGATTTCTGTACTGGGGGTGCCGGGGTAGCTGGAAGCCACGCAGCACCCGGCTTCATAGAGGCCCCGGGCAACGGCCGCGTTGCCCAGCATCAGCTGTTTCATGCTAAATCCCCGCTTTCTTCTGCAGTATCCGTGTTCCCTGTACCGGAACCGGAGCCGATTTCCCGGCGGATGACATCCTGCATGACGCCGCCGGCCCCGTTGTCCAGCATGGAGCGGCGCACCCGGCTGATGGTGGCGCTGCTCGCTCCCGTCTTGTCCAGAATGTCCAGATAGACCAGACCCTGCTGCAGGTAAACCGCCACGTCAAACCGTTGCTCCATGGAGCGCAGCTCCGTAGGGGTACACAGGTCGTCAAAAAAACGGCAGCACTCGTCCAGGTCCTTCAGCTTCAGGATGGTCTCATAAAGAGCCATGCTGCGCTCTCTCCGGCTGGATTTTGCCATGGCGCCTCGCTCCTTTCCCGATGACTGCCCTGCAGTCTGCTCCGGATATTGTAGCACTTTAAAGTTCGAAAGTAAACAGCAAAATTCCCCTGTCCGCATGCCCGGGAGGTGGGAAACAGGGGACAGACAGCCCGGGAAGGGGCGGAAAATGCACCCTGCAGCCGGATTTCCCGCTTGACAGGGGGGAGGGGATGGGATAATATACGCTTCAGCGGTTTAACGGTTTAACCGGCTAAAGCATGACCGCAGAGCAGGCGCCGGCAGGAAACAGGCGCCGGGAAAGGAACGTCGAACACCATGCCAATCACTGATTTGCTGGAGCGAAACAGCAAACTGTACGGCGACGAGGTCGCCCTTGTTGAAATAAATCCAGAAGTCCAGGAGATTCCCAGGGTTACCTGGAAAGAGTATGAACTGATTCAGGCCACCAGCCCTGTGCCCTACCGCCGGGAGATCACCTGGTCGGTCTTTGACGAGAAGGCAAACCGGGTGGCCAACCTGCTGCTGAACCAGGGCATCCGCAGGGGTCAGAAGGTGGCCATTCTGCTGATGAACTGCCTGGAGTGGCTGCCCATCTACTTCGGCATACTGAAGGCGGGGGCTGTCGCAGTGCCTCTCAACTTCCGCTATACTGCCGAGGAGATTGAGTACTGCCTGAAGCTGGCGGATGTGGATGTGCTGTTCTTCGGTCCTGCCTTTATCGGCCGGGTGGAGAGCATTGTGGGCCGCATCGGCAAGGAGCATCTGCTCTACTTTGTAGGGGACAGCACCGCTCCGTCCTTTGCAGAGGACTACCACCTGGCGTCCGCCAACTGCTCCAGCGTAGCTCCCAAGGTGCTGATCGACGAGGAGGACGAGGCTGCTATCTACTACTCCTCCGGCACCACCGGCTTCCCCAAGGCCATTCTGCACAAGCACCGCGCTCTCTCCCAGTCCGCCCGCATGGAGGCCATGCACCACGAGACCACCCACGAGGACGTGTTCCTCTGCATCCCGCCGCTGTACCACACCGGCGCCAAGATGCACTGGTTCGGCTCCCTGTTTACCGGCAGCCGCGCCGTCCTGCTGAAGGGGAACTCTCCCCGGGCCATCTTTGATGCGGTCTCCCAGGAGCGCTGCACCAACGTCTGGCTGCTGGTGCCCTGGGCGCAGGACATCCTGACGGCTCTGGACCGGGGGGATCTGAAGCTGGAGGACTACCACCTCTCCCAGTGGCGCCTGATGCACATCGGGGCCCAGCCGGTTCCGCCCTCCCTGATCCGCCACTGGCTGAAGTACTTCCCGAACCACAAGTATGACACCAACTACGGTCTGTCCGAGTCCACCGGTCCGGGGTGCGTGCATCTGGGACTGGGGAACATCCACAAGGTGGGTGCCATCGGCAAGGCCGGGTACGGCTGGGAACTGAAGATTGTGGACGAGCAGAACCAGCCTGTGAAGCAGGGAGACGTGGGGGAACTCTGCGTCAAGGGTCCCGGGGTCATGGTGTGCTACTACCACAACCCGGAGGCTACAGCCGAGGTCCTGGAGGGCGAATGGCTCCATACCGGCGACATGGCCATGCAGGACGAGGACGGCTTTGTATTCCTGGTGGACCGGAAGAAGGACGTGGTCATCTCCGGCGGGGAGAACATCTATCCGGTACAGATCGAGAACTTCCTCACTGCATATGACAAGGTCCAGGACGTGGCGGTGATCGGGATGCCTGACAGGCGCCTGGGCGAGATTGCAGCGGCCATCATCCAGGTGAAGGAGGGCATGACCTGCACCGAGGAGGAGATCAACACCTACTGCCAGGGACTGCCCCGCTACAAGCGCCCCAGGAAGATCATCTTTGCGCCTGTGCCCCGCAATGCCACCGGCAAGATTGAGAAGCCGAAGCTGCGGGAGATGTACTGCGGCGTGCGGCTGGTGGAGGCCCAGAACAGGGGCTGAGATCCGGACAGAGAAAACAGCAGCCCGGCCGGGGCGGCATGCGCCGCTGTCCGCCGGGCTTTTTGCTGACGCAGGAGGGAAAACCGCCCCGGCATCTGTGTGCCAGGGCGGTTTCAATACTGCAGAATCAGCACTGCTGTCACTGCTTCCTGCCGGAGTTCTGCTGCCTCTCCAGGGCGCGGGCGAGGTTCCTGCCCCTGTTGGACAGTTCCCGGACCAGAACCTGTCCCTGCTCCGCAAGTTCCTTCAGCTCTTCCGTATGCACCGACTGGTTCATCAGCGCATGGATCAGGCTGTTCCGCTTGTCCTTCCAGACGATGATCCTGTCCAGGGTGTCGTCGGAAAAGTACCTGGCGGCAAGGCTTCCCTTCTCCTCAGCCATTTTGGCAACCTGGTTTTTCTTCCACTGGATGGAGCGGTGCACCCCTTCCCTGGGCTCCTTCCACCTGCCGGAATGGCGCAGGATGGACTCGAGGCGGTCTTCCAGGATGGCATACTCGATGAATACTGCCTCCAGGTAGAACCCGCTGCTGAGAGCCTTCTTCAGCCTCCCCATCTGCTCCCGGTAGTTCTCGTATTTCTGCATGTTGTCCTGAACCGGCTCCATGAAATCACCTCTCAAGTCTGGGAATGCAGTTCTTCATGCCTCGGGGGCTGCTCAAACCAGCAGAATCGGCCGGGGACAGCCTCCGGTGCAGGCTCTGGAAGCCCGCACCCCCGCAGATGCAGAGCACTCGCGATGGGAGACCGTCCCGTTCCCCTCATTTGCTGCTTCTGGTCCGGCGGATGCAGTGTGATGGACATCTGTCTGCTTCCCGCTCCCAGCAAAGCTGGATATGTCAGCCCGGCAGCTTGATGCCGGTCCAGCCGGAGACGTCGCACTGACCGTCACTGTTGTACCCTGCAGCGACCACAGTGCCGCCGGAGCGGAGACCGACCGTGTGTGCATTGTCTACTGCTACAGCGATAATGTCAGTCCAGCCGGATACATCACACTGACCATACTTATTGTAGCCTGCAGCAACCACAGTGCCGTCGGAGCGGAGACCGACCGTGTGTGCGCTGCCTGCTGCCACGGCGACAATGTCAGTCCAAGCGGAGACGTCGCACTGACCATACTCATTGTCGCCTGCAGCAACCACAGTGCCGTCGGAGCGGAGACCAATTGTGTGTCTGTCGCCTGCAGCCACTGCGACTATGTCGGTCCAGCCGGAGACGTCGCACTGACCATACCTATTGCTGCCAGTAGCGACCACAGTGCCGTCGGAGCGGAGACCAATTGTGTGATTTTCGCCTGCAACCACTGCGACTATGTCGGTCCAGCCGGAGACGTCGCACTGACCATACTCATTGCTGCCCGTCGCGACCACAGTGCCGTCAAAGCGGAGACCGACCGTGTGATAACTATATGCAGCCACGGCGACAATGTCAGTCCAGTCGGAGATGCTGCACTCACCATGCATATTGTAGCCTGCAGCAACCATAGTGCCGTCGGAGCGGAGACCGACTGTGTAAAACACACCTGCAGCCACTGCGACTATGTCGGTCCAGCCGGAGACGTCGCACTGACCATGCCAATTGCTGCCAGCAGCGACCACAGTGCCGTCAGATTTCAAAGCAACAGTGTGAAAAGCCCCGCAGCACAGCGTATTCCTCTGCGCACATGTGTTCCACAGGTCCAGAGACCTTTTTCTGGCATCAGAATAATCTCCAAGTTCCCCAAAGGCTATTGCCGCTTCTGCTGCCGATCCACTTTTATCCAATGCGTCAGCTGCATTATAGTTCACCACATTTCTTGCTTCATTCATTCTTTCTGCTGCATCCCTGTAGTCGCCAAGCCCCGCAAAGATCGAAATGGCCTCTTCGTAGTCCTCTGCAGCATAAAGACTGTCGGCTTTCTCATATTTTGCCTCTTTAGCCTTTGATGCTGAGTCATTATAATCACCAAGCGCAGTAAACGCTTCGATAGCCCCATCATAGTCCCCTGCAGCAAGAAGCTCTTCAGCTTCACCATATTTTTGTTCTAATTCCAAAAGCTCTTTTTCATGCTCTGCTGTTTCGAGCTTTGAAACAGCATCTTTATAGTTGCCAAGTGCAGCAAATGCTTCAATAGCTCCGTCATAATCCTCTGCTGCAAGAAGCTGCTCCGCTTTTTTGTAGCGCTGACCGGGAATGATCACGGTAACAACTACTGCTGCGGATACAGCAACCAGCAGGACAGCTGCTGCGATCACTGCAATCTTCCTGTTCCGTTTGGCACGCTCAGCAGCTTCTCTGCGGTCAATTTCTGCCTGCCGCTCCCTCTCCAGTCTGTCAGCCTCCGCCTTCGCTTTCAGTTCCTCTATTTTCTGACGGCAGGCGTCGACCTTCTCATCTGAATCCTTCCAGCCGGAAATGGACTGGAAAATCTCAATGGCCTGCTCGCAGTCAGCCACAGAGGCTGCACTGTTCAGAAGCGCAGAGGCTCTGCTGTAAATATTGTCCCTGCGGCAGCCTTCAGCCAGACGCAGGCATTCCTGCCTTTTCTCATCGGCATCCTTATAACCAGCTATTTCACTGAAAGCAGCAGCTGCTTCGTTGTATGTTTCTTCTTTGCCAGCCCAATGCATGGTTGCAAGAGCCTTGCTGTAGAGAGCTTCCAGACGTGCATTCTCATTGCGTTCCCTGATGAACCTGTTGTCTTCCCGCAATTCAGATGCAAGTGCAGCGTCTGCAAATTTCAGTGCCATCCGGCAGCTGTTTCTGGTGTCAAACGGTTCTTCACAGCTGCGGAGATCCTCCCGCCGGGAAACATGAAGTTCCGCCATCAGCTTGCCCAGATATGCCTCGGCGTTCTCCGGCTCCCTGTCCAGCACCCGCTCGCAGTATGCGTCCGCATCGCCCCAGTTTCTGTTTTCCAGAAACATGAATGCGCGCCTGAGCAGCGGAGCTGTGCTCTCGCCGCCAGCAGGGACCGCTCCCTGCACAGGTGCAGATTTCGGTTCATCTGCATGAACAATCTTTTTGATTCCCCGGACAAGATCCTGCACGAAGCCGAGCCTGCTCATGTCCTGCGCCTGCAGGTGGGAGAACTCCTCCGGCAGGTCGTAGGGGTCCATGTCCCTGTATGCGGGAATAAGCGTCTTCTCTGCCCCGCCCTTAATGAGCGCCAGGTACCGGCTCCACTCGTTCCTGACCCAGACGGCGTTGAAATACTCCGGCCTGGTGCCGAGTACCACCATGACCTTTGCGGAGTTCAGTGCGGCGAAGATGTACGGCTCGTACGCAGTCCCCAGCTTGTCCTCCAGGGTTATGCGGGAGAAGAAGACCTTGAAGCCCTCCTGGGTCAGCTGGTGATAGAGATCGTTTGCAAGCACGCTGTCCGGCGTGCGCCTGCCGCTGTCATCGGTCTCCTTGTAGCAGATGAAGACGTCGAAGGGCTCCTCCTTCCGGGAGATCTCCAGAATCCCCTTCTGGATTCCGTCGATGGTCCTGGCCTCCTGCTCGTATACCTCCCGCTGGGCTCCGTCTGCATACTGCAGGGCGGACTTGTAGTCCTCGTCTGCGAAGATGGAGGTGTACTGCGCCCGGTTCACCGTGGGAATACGCTTGTGTGAAGCGGGATCCTCCACGTACTCAATGCCGTACTTGCAGAGCACCAGAGACCAGTACGCCTCGGCGTCGGTGCGGTCCTCACTGAGGATCTGCTCGTATATGCCGGCAGCCTTGTCGTAGTCGTTGTTCCTGCGGAAGTGGTTGGCACGGTCATAGAGGTTTGCCCTCCTGTCGTCGTCCAGCCGCGGAAGAGTCTGCCTGGTGCCGCAGTACTCGCAGGTGGCCACCGTCTCGCTGCCGGAGACCTCCAGCGGCGCCCCGCACATTTTGCATTTGAAAACGGATATAGCTGATCATCCCTCTCCTGTTCATTCTCCTGAAGACCTCAGGACCTCTGCTTCAG
>CAYYHY010000018.1:0-23561 GCA_964471855.1 uncultured Oscillospiraceae bacterium
CTTCCTGCCCCAGCCAGAGGCTGGAGAGCAGACGGCACTCTTCCCTTCCGGTTCCCGGTCTGTTCCGGCACATCTGTGATGCCGGCCAGACTGACTGAATCGATATCAGAAGCCCCTGTCCAGATCCGGACAGGGGCTTTTTCTGTGCGCTCTGGAGCTTACTTCGCAGCGCAGATGCGCTCGTAGATCTCGCTGTACTTCTTTGCAGAGGCATCCCAGGAGAAGTCAGCCGTCATGCCGGCTGTCTGGAGCTTCTTCCATGCCTTCTTGTCGCCGTAGTACAGTTCCACAGCCTCACGGATAACCCACAGCATATCCGCCGAGTTCACGTTGGCAAAGGTGAAGCCTCTGCCCTCGCCGGTATAGCGGTTGTAGGGAGTCACAGTGTCCTTCAGACCGCCGGTCTCCCTGACGATGGGCACGGTGCCGAACCGCATGGCGATCATCTGGCTCAGCCCGCAGGGCTCGGAGATGGAGGGCATGAGGAACATGTCGGCCCCGGCATAGATCATGTTGGACAGGGGTGCGGAGTAGGTCAGCTGGGCGGAGAAGCGCCCGGGGTACTGCGCCTGGGCGTGGCGGAAAGCTTCCTCGAACTGCCACTCGCCGGTTCCCAGAACCACCATCTGCACGTCCATGGCCATGATCTGCTGCAGAGTATCGGATACCAGGCTGAAGCCCTTGTGGCCGGCCAGGCGGGATACGCAGCCGATAATGGGGACCTTGGGATCCACCTGAAGACCCACAGCCTCCTGCAGGGCCTTCTTGCAGGCCGCCTTGCCCTCGTCCAGCGTCTCCACTGAGAAGTTCTTCTCCAGCCCTGGGTTGGTCTCCGGATTGTAGAAGTCCACATCCAGACCGTTGAGGATGCCCTCCACCTTGTTGCTCTGCTGGCGGATGACGCCGTCCAGACCGTGGGCATAGAAGGGGGTGGTCAGTTCCTTTGCATAGGTGGGGGACACGGTGGTGACAAAGGTGGAGGCCATGATGGCGCCCTTCATGAGGTTCACGTCGTTGTAGAAGGACAGCATGCCCTCGTTGAAGTAGCTGCGGTTCAGGCCGATGACGTCGCCCAGCACGCTTTCGCCGTAGCGGCCCTGGTACTCGATGTTGTGGATGGTGAACACGGTCTTTGTACTGGCCAGCTGGGGGATGCGGTAGCGCTCCTCCAGGAGGTACACGGGCACAAGGGCCGTCTGCCAGTCGTTGCAGTGGATCACGTCAGGGGAATAGTCCATCTGCCCGTTAATCTCAATGATTACCCGGGAGAAGTATGCGTACCGCTCGCAGTCGTCAAAGTGGCCGTAGAGCTGCCAGCGCTTGAAGTAATACTCGTTGTCCACAAACCAGAAAGTGATGCCGTCCCGGACCAGCTCGAAGACGCCGCAGTAGACCTGCCGCCAGGACAGAGTCACGTTGAAGTTCTTTACAAAAGTCATCTTGGAGCGCCAGTTCTCACCAATGCCCTCATACAGCGGGAGAATTACCTTGACTTCATGTCCCTGTGCTGCCAGCGCCTGGGGCAGAGAGCCGGCAACATCGGCAAGACCCCCGGTCTTGATAAACGGCGCAACCTCTGAAGAAGCGAAGAGTATCTTCATTTCAATCCCCTTTCATTCATCGCGCAGAAGCCGGACACCTCCCCGGGCAGGGAAGCGCCCGGCTGGAGCACGAATATAGTCAGAAATTAGACCACGGAACCCTTGGCAATCGCCAGGGGATAGGTGGAGTAGCCCTTGAGGGTCCGCTGCTCGTTGACGGTGACGTCCTTGTCAGTGATGACGTAGGACAGGGAGGCGCCCGCCTTCACCACAGTGCCGGCCATCAGGACGCTGCTCTCCACCCTGGCGCCGGCTTCCACGATGACGCCGCGGCCCAGGACGGAATTGACGATCTCGCCCTCGATGTAGCACCCGTCGGATACCAGGCAGCGGGTGGACACGGCATCGGGTCCGTAGTAGGTGGAGGGGTTGGACTGGTCCTTGGTGCGGATCGGCCGGGCGGGGTTGAAGAGGTCAGCCCGCACTTCGGGGTTCAGAAGGTCCTCGGAGTTCTGGTAGTAGTCCGCCACAGACTGGAAGCGGGCCACATAGCCCTCATGGATATAGGGCATGACCTTCAGGGAGTTCAGCCTGGGCAGCAGGGTGTCCTTGGCGAAGGTGTGCAGATCGTGGGCGGCGCAGTAGTCCACCATCTCGATGAGCATCTTCTTGGAGACGATATAGAACTCCAGGGACTCCAGGGCGTCGCCGGCCGTGGGAGGATTGATGGACATGTCGCAGATGCGGCCGCTCTCGTCCGTGCTCACGTAGGTGGTGCTGCGGGGAGACCCGCGCATCTTCCGGGTGCAGACGATGGTCACGTCCGCGCCGGAGTCCAGGTGCTGCCTGAACACCTTGTCCACGGGCAGGTTGATGGCGATGTCGGCGCAGCCCATGATGATGTAGTCCTGGCGGATGTCCTCCAGATAGGAGCGGACTCCGGCCAGAGCCTCCATGATGCCCCGGTACTCACCGGCGTGCTCCTGGGCGTAGCTGAAGGGAGGCAGGATGCGCAGACCGCCGTGCTTGCGGCTCAGTTCCCAGTCCTTGCCGGAGCCCACGTGGTCCAGCAGGGACTGATAGCTCTCATGCACAACCAGGCCCACGTCGCGGATGCCCGCATTGACATAGTTGGAGAGCATGAAGTCGATGAGGCGGTACCGTCCGCCGTAAGAGAGGGAGCAGGTGTTGCGGGGGCGGGTGAGTTCACCCAGATTGGCGTCGGAGTGATAAGCAAACAGAATGCCGTGCAGAGTGTTGCTCATGCCCGCTCACCTCCTTTCACATTTTCACGGACCATGGCCTTCGGAGCGACTACGGCGTTCTCGCCGATGTCCAGGCCGGAGGCCACAACAGCGATGCCCCAGTCCTCGCTGCCGTCAGGAGGTGCTCCTACCGTCGCGCCGGCCTCGACAACAGCGTTCTCAGCAACGATGGCATAGTGCACCTTCGCACCTGCCTTGACCACAGCGCCCGGCATGAGGATGGAATACTGCACATCCGCGCCTTCTTCCACGGTGACGGAGTGGAAGAGGACGGAGTTCTCCACGGTGCCGTATACCTCGCAGCCGCCGGTCACCAGGGAGTGGGAGATCTTCGCATGGTCGCCCGTGATGTGAGGCGGCCGGACAGGAGTGCGGGCATAGATGGGCCAGCTGGGGTCGTAGGGGTCGATGCCGCTGTGGGGGGCAAGCAGGTCCATGTTCGCATCCCAGAGGGAGTCGATGGTGCCTACGTCCTTCCAGTACCCCTCGAAGCGGTAGGTCATGAGCAGCTCCCCGGCGTTCAGCATGCTGGGGATGATGTTCTTGCCGAAGTCGTTGGAGGAGTTCGGGTCGGCCTCGTCCGCGATCAGGTACTGCTTCAGCTTGGACCAGGTGAAGACGTAGATGCCCATGGATGCGAGGGTGCTCTTGGGGTGCTTGGGCTTCTCCTCGAACTCATAGACACGGCCGTTCTCATCGGTGTTCATGATGCCGAAGCGGGTGGCCTCCCGCATGGTGACCTCAATCACAGCGATGGTGCAGGCGGCGCCGGTCTTCTTGTGCTCGGCGATCATCTTGGCGTAGTTCATCTTGTAGATGTGGTCGCCGGAGAGGATGATCACGTACTCGGGGTCGTACATGTCCAGGAAGCCCATGTTCTGATAGATGGCGTTTGCAGTGCCCTTGTACCAGGTGCCCTGCTCCCCTTCCCGCATGTAGGGGGGAAGGATGTGCACGCCGCCGTCAGATACGTCCAGGTCCCAGGGCTGACCGGAGCCGATGTAGCTGTTCAGCTCCAGGGGCCGGTACTGGGTCAGCACACCCACCGTATCGATGCCGCTGTTCACGCAGTTGGACAGGGGGAAGTCGATGATGCGGTACTTGCCGCCGAAGGGGACTGCGGGTTTTGCCACCTGACTGGTCAGGGCGTACAGGCGGCTGCCCTGTCCGCCTGCCAGCAGCATGGCAACAACTTCTTTCTTCATAATCGTCACCTCAAAAAGTTTAGCTGGATTGCATGCGAACAATATATCTGGAAGCAGGACCGGAGGGGATCTCCGGTCCTGATGTTCCCCGGTCAGGTGTCCTTTCTGTCCCTGTGCAGAGCCGGGCGCCTGGGGGCAGCAGGTTCCCGCTTCCGGCGCACAGGCCGGGCGGTCTTCTCCTGCTTCTCGGGCTTCTCCGCTTTGGGAATCCTGGGAGTCTTCGGCGCCTTCGCCGGCTTCTCTGCCTTTGCAGGCTTTGCAGGCGCCTCGCTCCCGCTGCTCTCCTGCGTGTTCTTCCTGCCCTTGCCGAGGCGGTTGAGCAGGTTCTCGCTCTTCCTGCGGACAGGGGCCCGGCGGGTGCAGCGGTAGATCATGACCGCCATGGGCGGCAGGTCGATCACCAGGGACTGGTCCTGTCCGTGGCAGGCGACTTTCTCCGTCTTCAGCGGCTCCTTGTCCCCCAGGTTCTGACCGCCGTACTCATCAAGGTCGGTGTTGAACACAGGGGCCCAGGTCCCCGCGAAGGGGGCGCCGACTCTGTATCCCTGGCGGTGCACCGGGGAGAAGTTGCACACCACGATGAGGGGCTTCTTCGCCGAATCCCAGCGGGTATAGGCGATGGTGTTGGCGCTGGCGTCATCCGGAGCCAGCCACTTGAAGCCGTCCCAGGAGTCGTCCTCCTCCCAGAGGGCGGGCTGGTTCAGGTACATGGCATTGGCGGCCTTGAAGAACGCCTCGTGGCGCTGGTAGCGGTCGATCTCCAGCAGGTGCCAGTCCAGGGAGTACTCGTAGTGCCACTCGTTCCACTGCCCGATCTCAGCTCCCATGAAGATGAGCTTCTTGCCCGGGTGGGTCAGCATGTAGGTGTAGAAGGCCCGGACCCCGGCGAACTTCATGGCGTCGTCCCCGGGCATCTTGCCGAAGAGGGAGCCCTTCATGTGGACCACTTCATCATGGGAGAGGGGAAGGATAAAGTTCTCCGAGAATGCGTACATCATGGAGAATGTGATATCCTTGTGGTTGAACTGCCGGAAGTAGGGGTCCATCTTGATGTAGTGGCAGATGTCGTTCATCCAGCCCATGTTCCACTTGAAGTTGAAGCCCAGGCCGCCCTTGTCCACCGGCTTGGTGACGCCGGGCCAGGCGGTGGCCTCCTCTGCCACCATCAGCACGTCTGGATGCGCTGCAAAGATGGCGGTGTTCAGCTTCTGAAGGAACTCCACGGCCTCCAGATTCTCGTCCCCGCCGTAGATGTTGGGTGTCCACTCCCCGTCCTTGCGGGCGTAGTTCAGATACAGCATGGAGGACACGGCATCCACCCGCAGGCCGTCCAGATGGAACTCCTCCAGCCAGTAGGTGGCGCTGGAAAACAGGAAGGAGCGGACCTCGCTGCGGCCCAGGTCGAAGCAGCAGGTTCCCCACTCCGGATGCTCGCCCTTCTGGGGATCCGCATACTCATAGGTGGGACCGCCGTCAAACCGGCGCAGGCCGAAGATATCCTTGGGGAAGTGGGCCGGCACCCAGTCCATGATGACGCCGATGCCCGCCTGGTGCAGCTGGTCGATGAGATACTTCAGATCCTCCGGAATGCCGTAGCGGCTGGTGGCTGCAAAATAGCCGGTGCACTGGTAGCCCCAGGAGGCATCCAGGGGGTGCTCCGTCAGGGGCAGAAACTCCACATGGGTGAAGCCCAGATTCTTTACATAGGGAACAAGGTAGCCGGCGATGTCCCGGTAGGACAGGAAGGTCCCCTCCCCCGTCTTGCGCCAGGAGCCCAGATGGCACTCGTAGATGTTCATGGGCTGGTGGTAGACCAGGTGCTTGGCCCGGAACTTCAGCCACTCGGCGTCTCCCCACTCGTAGCCGGGATCTTCCATGTCGTAGATCTTGGAGGAGACATCCGGCCGGGTCGCTGCGTGGAACGCAAAGGGGTCCGCCTTGCCTGTAAAGCCGCCTGTCCCGTCCTCGATGGCATACTGATAGGAGTCATAGCGCTTCAGGCCGGGGACGAATGCCTGCCAGATTCCCCCCTCCTGCTTCTCCATGGGGGTGGCGCCGACCTTCCAGCTGTTGAAGTCGCCGATGATGGAGACCTTGGGGGCGTTGGGGGCCCAGACCCGGAACAGCCAGCCCTCCGTACCGTTTTCATCCCTGGCCGGATGGGCGCCGAAGCACCGGTATGCATGCGTGGATCTGCCTTCGGAAAAAGCTTCCAGTTCCAGGAACAGATCATAGGAGGAAAGCCTCTCCTGATACTGGGACAAATCACTCACCTCACTGCCGAAATACCTTGCGGAAATACCGGAAAAACTGACCTTTGAGCCCAAAATAAGCCAGTTTACAAGTAGTACGATTATACGCCCTGATGCTCCGGAGGTCAAGCGCCGATAAACATAAAAGTTGCTTCAAATCCAGCCATCTGCGCCCGTGTGTGGTCAATCCTTACTGCCGCATGAGTTTGCGGCATCTGCAAATCCTGCTGGCATCCTGCCTGCAGGGCGGAAGCTGTCTCTCCCCCATGGACTCCTTGCATCTGTCCTTCCCCTGCAGCCGGTCCGCTTACTGGCGGCGGGACCCTGTCTGTATTAAAAATCTGAGGAACAGCACCCGGCCGGAGACCGCCCGCAGGCCGTGAGTTTCCAGCATTCCTGGCGCCGCCATGCGGAACCTCACAGAAAGAAACCGGGGACCGCCTGAACGGTCTCCGGTTCTGTTTGTTCCTGCAACGGCTCACAGGAGCACGCAGGATGCGGGATCATGCCTGTCCGTAGTAGGCGCCGGGACCGTGCTTGCGGAAATAGTGTTTGTCCAGCAGGTCCTGCTGCATGGGCGGAAGGCCAGGGGTGAGGAGCATGGAATGGAAGGCCATGAAGGCCACCTGCTCCAGAACGACTGCATTGTGCACGGCGGCGGCGGCATCTGCACCCCAGGTGAAGGGTCCGTGACTGTGAACCAGAACGGCGGGCACCTGATCCGGGTCGATGTGCCGGTTCCGGAAGGTTTCAATGATGACGTTTCCGGTCTCCAGTTCGTACTCCCCGGTGATCTCCTCCCGGGTCATGGTGCGGGTGCAGGGGATCTCCCCGTAGAAGTAGTCCCCCTGTGTGGTGCCGTAGGCGGGGATCCCCCGTCCGGCCTGTGCGAATACCGTGGCCCACTGGCTGTGGGTGTGGACGATGCCCCCCAGGGAGGGGAAGGCCCGGTAGAGAGCCAGATGGGTGGGGGTGTCGCTGGAGGGGCGGTACCTGCCCTCCACAGTCTCCCCTGTCTTCAGGTCCACCACGGTCATGTCTCCGGCCTGCATCACATCATAGTCAACGCCGGAGGGTTTGATAACAACAAGGCCCCGGTCCCTGTCAATTCCGGAGACGTTGCCCCAGGTAAAGACAACAAGACCGTGCCTGGGCAGGAGCAGGTTCGCCTCCAGGACTTCCTGTTTCAGCTGTTCCAGCATATGTATGACCTCCTGTTAGAAAGACGGCGGCATCCTGGCTGCCCCGCCGCAAGCCAGAACTCTCTGTCCCTGAGTCCTGTCAGGAACGCATCTCCTCTTCATCCAAATTCTCAATGGCGGAGCGCTCTGCGGCGAGGCCCTTCACATAGCGCTTCAGGAAGGTCTGGAATCCGGCCACATCGGCGGGGTCCGGCTCCAGGGTTGTGCCGGACTGTCCGGCAAAGACCTGCTGCTGCAGGTAGTCCTCCAGGGACTGACCCTCCTTCCGGTTCACCTGATAGGCAGCCAGAAGAGCCATGCCCCAGGGACCGCCCTCGCCGGCCGTCTCCATCACGCAGACGGGGGCATTGGCTGCAGCGGCGAGGATCCGCTGCCCCACTTCCGGGGTCTTGAAGAAGCCGCCGTGACCCATGAGCCGGTCCGCCTTTGCCCCCTCCCGGGTCAGGATATCCAGCCCGATCTTCAGCGTGGCCAGAGCGGAGTACAGCTGGACCCGCATGAAGTTGGCCAGGTTCAGGCGGGCGCCGGGGGTGCGCACCAGCAGGGGACGCCCGTCGGAGAGTCCCGCAACGGGTTCGCCGGAGAGGTAGTTGTAGAGGAGGATGCCTCCCCCGTCCTTCTCCCCCTCAAGGGCGGCCTGGAACATGGCTGTATAGATGGCGTTCATGTCCGGCTTCTGACCCAGCGCCTCCAGCATCTCCCGGAAGATGCCGGCCCAGGCGTTGATCTCGTTGGTGCAGTTGTTGCAGTGGACCATGGCCACCGGCTCGCCGGAGGGGGTTGTGACCATGTCGATCTCCTCATGGACGGCGGAGAGGGGCTTCTCCAGAACCAGCATGGCGAAGACGGAGGTCCCTGCGGAGACATTGCCGCTGCGGGGGGAGACGGAGTTGGTGGCCGCCATGCCGGTGCCTGCATCCCCCTCCGGAGGGGCCACGGGGCACCCGGGCTGCAGAACGCCGGTGGGGTCCAGCAGGGCTGCCCCTTCTGCTGTCAGCGTTCCGGCGTACTCCCCGGCCCTCAGGACCCGGGGCAGCAGGTCCTCCAGTTTCCAGGGGAAGCCGAAGGAGGCGATGTGCCTGCTGTAGCGCTCGACCATGGCGGCGTCGTATGTGCAGGTGCTGCTGTCGATTGGGAACATGCCGGAGGCGTCCCCGGCCCCCAGAACCTTCTCCCCGGTGAGCTTCCAGTGCACGTAGCCCGCCAGGGTGGTGAGGAAGGCGATGTCCTTCACATGGGGTTCCCCGTTCAGGATGGCCTGATGGAGATGGGCGATGGACCAGCGCTGGGGGATGTTGAAGTTCAGCAGAGAGGTGAGCTCTGCGGCGGCAGGACCTGTGACCGTGTTGCGCCAGGTGCGGAAGGGCACCAGCAGTTCTCCCTCTTTATTGAAGGGAAGATACCCGTGCATCATGGCGGAGATGCCGAGACCCCCGAGCCGGGTCAGGTCGACCCCGTACTGGCTGCGCACATCGGCGGCCAGGTGCGCATAGGCATCCTGGAGACCTGACCAGACGTCCTCCAGGGAGTAGGTCCACAGACCGTTTTCATAGCGGTTCTCCCACTCGTGGTCCCCCGAGGCCGCAGGGGTGTGGTCCGGGGCGATCAGGACCGCCTTGATGCGGGTGGAGCCGAACTCCACCCCCAGGATGGTTCTGCCCTCCCGGATGGCAGAAACGGTGTCCGTGTGGTTCACTGCGATTCTCCTTTCTGTTGCCGGCAGATCCCGGCCCTCCCGGAGCCGGGCAGGGCAGCGGTTCAGGCCGGCTGCAGATTTGTCTGCATACATGATAGAGACCTGTACAGGATTTGTCAATACATGGTCTGCACAACCAGACAAATTCGTACACATGTACAATACAAATTCTCTCCTGCCGGTCCTTCCTTCGTGGTATTCCATCAGGAACTGCCTGTTCCGTTACAGAAAACACGGATTTCCCGGCATGTCAGCAACTTTTCAGAGCTGCAGTTTGTACGGCAGTTCCGCTGTTCCGCCTCCGGGGCTTCGTCATTCTGCACAGAAGCTCCCCGTCTTCCCTCCTCGTGAACCGGCAGAGGCGGGAAAAGCTGTACGGTTTTCCCCCTCCCTGCTTGCGGGATGTACGGAGAACTTATATAATAAGGTATCGCCTGCACAGAAAGGGAGGTACCTGGATGACGCCGAAATACCGGATGATCGCGGAGGAGCTCCGCAGCCGCATCCTGCAGGGGAAGTACCGCAGCGACCGGCCTCTGCCCACGGAGCACGCCATAGCCGAGGAGTACCAGGTCAGCCGCCAGACGGTGCGGCAGGCCCTGTCCCTGCTGGCCGAGAGCGGTCTCATCGAGCGCCGCCAGGGCAGCGGCTCCTACCTGCGCATCCGCAGCGGGGCGGAGAGCGCCCCCTCCCCTCTGCGCAGCGTGGCTGTGATCACCACCTACATCAGCGACTACATCTTTCCCGCCATCCTCCGGGAGGCGGAGTCGGTTCTGGCGGAGAACGGCTGCACCACCGTCCTCTTTGCCACCTGCAACCAGCTCAGCCGCGAGCGGAAGATCCTCACCCGGCTGCTGAACTCCCCCGTGGACGGCATCCTGGCGGAGGGAACCCGGTCGGCCCTGCCCAATCCCAATCTGGATCTGTACGAACAGCTGCAGGAGAAGGGGATTCCCCTGGTGTTCATGAACGGCGCCTACGCCGGTCTCAGCGGAGCTGTTTCCGTTCTTGATGACAACGCCGGCGGCGGCCGGATGCTGGTGGAATACCTGCACGGAAAGGGGCACAGCCGCATTGCCGGCATCTTCAAGAGCGACGACATCCAGGGCCACCTCCGCTTTTCCGGCTATGCCCAGGCCCTGCGGGATCTGGGGATCCCCATGGAGGACCGCAGCGTGCTCTGGTACAGCACGGAGGACCGCAGCGAGATCCTGGACGGTCCCCTCTCCCCCAGAATCCTCCGGGCGCTGGAGGGGTGCACCGCAGCGGTGTGCTACAACGACGAGGTGGCCAGCCATCTGGTCCGGCTTCTGCCGGAGCAGGGGGTGCAGATCCCCCGGGACCTGGCCGTGGTGAGCTTCGACTGCAGCCAGTACAGCGAACTGGCCCCGGTGCGCATCACCTCCCTCTCCCACGGGGAGCAGAACGCAGGGGGTGCGGCCGCCCGGCTCCTGGTTCGGGAGATGAACGGCGAATCCTGCCGCCCGGAGCTGCTGCCCTGGACCCTGGTGGAGAAGGAGAGCAGCTGAGCCTGCGCCGCCTCCCGGAATCCTGTCATCCCTGCGCACCGGCCCTGCCGAAACATGACAGAGGGCTGTCTCCTGCCCGGAAGGGTTCTTAAGGAGACAGCCCTTTTTGTCGTCCGCCCGTCAGTCCCTGACACAGATGTGGATCAGCAGCACGTCGTTGGGGTGGACGGTCTGCTTCACGGTCAGGGTACCGGACCTGACCTGCTCCGTAAACATGGTCAGGCGGGGGCAGCAGGTCTCGCTGAGGTAGCGGATGTCGTGGGGGCTCAGGTCGGTCTCAAACTGCAGCTTCTGCCACTCCCCCAGGATGCTGCCCTCGGCGGAGGAGATGGCCCGCACCCGGACGGTGCACACCGAATCCTCCGGCAGCCCCGAGAGCTGGAAGGTCAGCTCGATGGGGTCCAGGTCCTCGAACAGCTCCCCCAGCTTCCCCGGCTCGAAGGAGCTCTCGGAGCGCATGTAGTAGGTGCTGTTGAAGTGCTTCTGGTTGGAGCACAGGATATAGAAGCTGCCGTCCAGGGCCCGGGTCACCACGTGGTTCTCCCCCTGGTCGATGATCCAGAGTCCCAGGCTGTTGAGAAACTGCAGGGCAAAGAAGGCCGGCTTGCGGATGTCCGTTGTGGTCATGAGACCCATGCCGCCGCTGACCACCTTGTTGGTGTCGTAGTGGCTCCCCACCAGGTCTGAACCCAGCTGGACCGCCACCAGGTCGATCCGGCTCCAGATCTTGGGCAGCTTCTGGGCGATGTAGGCCGCCCGGTAGGTGCTGTCGTTGAGGCAGTTGCGGTCGGAGAGGGTGCAGTTCCACTCGGCCACGAACAGCTTGCAGCTCTCCATGCCCTCCTCCCCCAGCAGCTCCCGGGTGTGGAGGATCTGCTTCTCCTCCGTGTGGGTGTCACTGGAGCGGCGGGCGATGGGGGACACCTGGTCCCGCTCGCAGTCATAGGGGTAGAGGAGCACGGACCAGAAATCCGGCACGCACCCCTGGTCCCGGCACTCCCGCAGGAAGGCCCGCTGCTTCTCCTCCTGCCAGAAGGGGATGGCGCCGGGACCTCCTACCTTGGCCCCGGGGACCTGCTCCTTCACCGCGCGGTAAAAGAAGACAAAGGAGCCGCCGAAAGAGAAGTCCTTCTCTGAATCCTGCCAGAAGCCGTCCCGGTCGTCCGCCGTAAAGATGTAGGACAGCTCGAAGATCCACTGGCTGACCATGCTCTGCCCGTAGCGGTTCACCACATGCCGGACCAGGCTCTGCACCAGGTGCTCCCAGGCCCGGCAGGAGCGGAAGAGGATGTTGGTGTTCTCCTGCACCACAGTGCCCTTCTCGTCCCGGGTGATGGTGTCCGGCCGCTGACCGAAGTCCAGGTAGGGCATGATGCGGTGGCTGAGCAGGAAGTCCAGGGCCACGTCCAGCTGGGCAAAGTTGTAGCTGCCGGTGTGCTCCCCGTCCGCCATCATCAGCTGCCGGGAGAACACGTTCCAGAGCCGCACGTAGGTGAAGCCCAGGGACTCGGTCAGGGCCAGCACCTGCTTCTGCATGCCGGCCTGCAGCAGCATGGCGACGGGACCGATGTTGATCACATGGTTCCAGACCTTCGGCTGCTGCTCCCCGCTGCGCACGTCAGCCCGGACCACGGCCCTCCTGTGCCGCTCGGCAAATCCGGAGGCGGGGTCCGGAGCGATCTCGGAATGGCGCAGCTGCTCCCGGACGGAGTCGATGTACCGGCTCCTGCCCTCTTCCTCCTCCTTCCTGGCCTCCTGGCGGATGCGGCGGTACTCCGTGGGGCTGGTGCCGCTGTACTCCTTGAAGGTGCGGTTGAAGGCGGAAAGGCTGGAGAAGCCGCAGTCCACTGCGATCTTGGTCACGTTCTCCTGGGTGTTCTCCAGCTCCACTGCGGCAGCCTGGGCCCGGACCCGGCTGACGTACTCCACGAACCCCATGCCCGCCTCCTTCCGGAAGAAGCGGGACAGGGTGGAGGGGGACACGTACATCTGCTCGGCCAGGCGGGACAGCCCCGCGCTCTCCCGGAAGTTCTGGTTTACGTACTGGAAAATCTGCTGCATCCGCTCCTGGTCGCTGAGGCGGCCCGAGCCGTCCTGGGGCAGCTCCACCAGGTAGTTCTCCACCAGACAGTCCAGCAGCTTCAGCATCTGGCTGTCCAGCAGGCAGTCTGTCCTGTGCCTCTCCCCCACGTAGTAGTAGACCAGCGCCCGCAGGATCCGCCGCACCTCCGTGTAGGACCGGGCATGATCCTCGGCGCTGGAGCAGCGGAAGAGCACGGCGCTGGTGCCCAGCAGCTCCGACACAAGCTTCCACGGATACTTCACACAGCACAGAACCGTGTTCTCCGGACACTCAAGGCTGTGGGGCACGCTGGAATTGACCAGCAGAATGTCCTCCTCCCCCATGTTCACCGTCCGGCCCTGGGCCTGGACCCTGCAGGTGCCGTGGGCTGTGAAAAGGACATCCACCTCTGAGTGCCAGTGCTCCTCTCTGCTCTCCCCATGCAGAAGCATTATCTGCATTCCCTGATAAACACCCATGCAGAGCACCTCGCAGTATTGATGTCCATAATCTTATCATGCCAATACCTTTTCAGTCAAATTTATTCTGAATTTCCATGTTTTTTCCAGCAGGCCGGCAGGACCTGCTGGAATTTCTTCCTGCTGTGCAAAAACTGCCTGCCGGATTTTGCACCCTCCGGCGGGCCCCCTGCAAGGTCGCAAAAATCGCGGTCATATTCTGCAATCCCCGGGAGGGAGCGCCGGAGCGGTGCTCCTATAATAAAGGCACAGACCGGGAACGGAGCACACATGTGCCGGCGGCCCGGGAAAACTGCGGAAAGCGCCGAAGGAAGGAGGCCGGAAGCGCGGTCCGCAATGCAAAGGAAGGAAGGTTTCATGAGCAGTACACAAACAAGTACCGCGCCGAAGGACAAGGCCAGTCCGAAGCTGCTGACCGCCTATGCATTAGGCGAGGTCGGCTGCCAGATGAGCTGGTACATGATCAACAACTATCTGAACATCTTCTATACAGATATCGTTGGTCTGACCGGCGTGGCCATCTCCTTCATCGTGGCGGTCGCCCGCATCTGGGATGCGATCAACGACCCCATGATGGGTACAATCGCAGACCGCACCAACACCCGGTGGGGCCGGTTCCGTCCCTACCTGATGTTCGCACCCCCGTTCCTCGCCATCTTCAACATCCTGACCTTTACCGTATTCCCGGTGAAGGGCATCGCCAAGGTTCTCCTCTGCCTCGTCTGCTATGTGGGCGCCGGCATGGCGTACACCGCCTGCTCCATCGCCTACCAGGCCATGCAGAACGTCATCGCCATTGACTCCAATGTCCGCCAGGCACTGGCAACCGCCCGCAGCGCAGGCGCCTCCATCATCGGCATGATCCTGTCTGCCGTTGCCATGCCCCTGATCCTCCACTTCAGCTCCGCCACCAATCCCTCCACCGGCGAAGCCATGCCCGATGCCCACGGCTACTTCGTGGCCACCGTCATCTTCTCCATTGCCCTGATTCCCATGTTCTGGCTGTGCGCCGCAGGCTGCAAGGAGAAGTACACCAACCAGCTGCACGCCTCCGCTCCTGCTGAGAAGCAGAGCTTCATCCAGAGCCTCAAGGACCTGATCAAGAACGACCAGCTGCTGATGGTGGTTGTCGCCACCGTCGCCGGCACCATCTGCGTCACCGGCCGCTACGGCATCCTCACCTATCACGTCATCTACGTGGTCGGCGGTCCCCAGTACATCTCCATCATGTTCACAGCCATGACCTTCGGCCAGCTGGTCGGCACCCTGACGGTCCCCTGGGGCACCAGGAAGTTCGGCAAGCGCAACTACATGATCATCATGAACGTGGTCATGGCCATCGGATTTGTAGCCCTGTTCCTGTATCCCACCAGCAATCCTGTCTTCCTGATCGGCTTCTCCTTCGTCGGCTCCCTGGGCTTCGGCGCACCCGCCATCTGCTACGGCATGGTCGCTGACTCCATCGAGTACGGCGACTGGAAGATGGGCAAGCGCCAGGAAGGCCTGGCCGCCTCCATGCTCAGCTTCGGCGTGAAGCTGGCCACCGCCCTCTGCTCCCCCGTTGTCATGCTGATCGAGGCTGTGGGCTATGTCCCCAACGTTGAGCAGACTGCTTCCACCAAGCTCGGCATCAACTTCATGGTCAACATCCTCCCCGCCATCATTGCCATCGTCTCCCTCATCCCTCTGTTCTTCTACAAGCTGGACGACAAGAAGGTCTCGGAGATCCGCGCCGACCTGGACGCCGGCAGGCATGCATGGGATTACCCTGACGGCAAGAAGAAGTAATATCCATCCTTCCTTCGACGGGGTCTGCCTCCTGAAAGGGGACAGGCCCCGCCCCCTGCATCATCAGACATTTGCATTAAGGAGCTGTGACCTCTTGGCAACCATACCCGAAATCCGCATGGACCGGGGCATCCCCACCCTGTATGTGCACGGGGAACCCTTCTTCGCCCTGGCCGGCGAACTCCACAACTCCAGCGCCAGTTCCCTGGACTACATGGCCCGGGAGATCTGGCCCAGCCTGGAAAACCTCAACATGAACACCGTTCTTCTTCCGCTTTACTGGGAATGCATCGAGCCGGAGGAAGGACAGTTTGATTTTTCCCTGATGGACGGCATCATCGCCCAGGCCCGGGAGCGGAACATGCATTTGGTCTTCCTCTGGTTCGGCCTCTGGAAGAACGCGGAGTCCATGTACGTCCCCGCCTGGATGAAGAAGGACCCTGAAACCTACTTCCGGGTCCGGAAGGTCAGCGGGGAACCCATCAACACCGTATCCCCTCTCTGCGAAAAAGCCGTGGAGCGGGACGCCCTGGCCTTCTCCGCCGTCATGGCCCACCTGCGCCAGATCGACGAAGAGCAGTCCACTGTGATCTTCATCCAGGTGGAAAACGAGATCGGCGTGATGGGCACGGAGCGGGACTACGGCCCCGAGGCGAACCGCCTCTTCGAATCCCAGATCCCCGCCGCCCTGGCAGAGGGGCTGCAGGTCTCCGGCACCTGGAGAGAGGCCTTCGGGGAGGACGCGGAGGAGTCTTTCATGGCCTGGCACTTCGGCCGCGCCGTGGAGCGCATCGCCTCCGCCGGCAGAGCCCAGTACCCCCTCCCCTGCTACGCCAACTGCTGGCTGCGCCAGTACCCCTGGTACGCCGGCTCCTACCCCTCCGGGGGACCTGTAAAGGGCATGCACCCAGTCTGGCGCATCGCCGCCCCCTCCCTCTTCGCCTTCGGTCCGGACATCTACGTCTCCTACGTGGCCCAGATTCTGGATGAGTACGCATACGAGGGCAACCCCCTGGTGGTGCCCGAGGTCCGCAAGGACGCCGTCACCGCCTCTTACTGTCTCTATGCCTTCGGACAGCACAACGCCATCTGCTGGTCCCCCTTCGGCATCGAGGAGCTGGCCCTGCCCCCGGAGCAGGTGGACAAGCCGCCCATGGAAGTCATGATCGCCCTCAACATCGACCCCTCCGCCTTCGACATCGCAGGCAGCGCAGACCACCTGCGCCGGGTCTACGGTCTCATGGAGGAGATGAAGCCCCTCTACCTGAAGATGCGGGGCACCCCCCATCTGAAGGCCTGGCTGCGCAAGTCGGAGACCGACTACGGCGCATTCCTCCGCTTTGACCGCTGCGACCTCACGGTGGCCTACGACCCCCGGATCTCCGGCAAGCCCCTTCCCGCAGGCCTTGTCTATGAGCTGTCTGAGGACAGGTTCCTGGTCATGGGCATGCGCAGCTCCCTGACCTTCCAGCCCAAGCCGGGAGATGCCTGCAGAATCGACATCCTCCGCCTGGAGGAGGGGGATATCCGGAAAGGCGAGTGGGTCCCCGGCCGCATCCTCAACGGCGACGAGAAGATGTCTCTCCGCTTCGGAGACCAGCTGTCCTGCCTGATGGTGGAGCTGTTCCGCTATTAAACAACCCCGTGCCGGCCTGCGGCCGGTACCTGACAAGGAGGAGAGTCCCATAGGCACCCTGAAAAACCCCATCATTCCCGGATTCTATCCCGACCCCACCATCTGCCGCGCAGGCGATGACTTCTATCTGGCCTGCTCCAGCTTTGAGGAGTACCCGGGCATCCCCGTCTTCCACAGCCGCGACCTGGCGAACTGGGAGCAGATCTGCTACGCCATGACGGAGGAGAACGGATTCCATGTGGAGCGCAACTGCATGAACGGCGGCGTCATGGCCCCCACCCTCCGCTTCCACAACGGCACCTTCTACATCATCAACACAAACTTCTCCCACGACGGCAACTACATCATCACCGCGAAAGATCCCGCCGGTCCCTGGTCCGAGCCCCGCTGGCTCCGGGACGTGCCCGGCATCGACGCCTCCCTCTTCTTCGACACCGACGGCAGCTGCTATGTCATGGGCACCGGAGACAACTGGCCGGACGGAAAGGGCGGTCTGCGCCAGGGCATCTGGGTGGCGAAGTTTGACATGGAGAACTGCTGCATGGCCTCCGAGCCCGTGGCCATCTTCGGCGGCGCCTTCGCCGACGTCGCCTCCCCGGAGTCCCCCCACATCTACCACATCGGAGACTGGTACTACCTCCTGATCGCCGAGGGCGGCACGGAGCACTACCACTCCGCCACCATTGCAAGAAGCCGCAGCGTCTTCGGACCCTATGAGAACAACCCCGCCAACCCGCTGATCACCCACCGCCACATGGGCTTCCACTGCCCCATCGGCAACGTGGGCCACGCGGACCTGGTGGACCTCCCCGACGGCAGCTGGTACGCCGTGATGCTGGCCTCCCGTGTCATCGACGGGGTCAGCAAGAACATGGGCCGGGAGACCTGGATCTGCCCCGTCATCTGGGAGCGGGACTGGCCCCTCTTCAGCCCCGAGACCGGCAGGATGGTGTGGGAGTACCCCGCCCCGGATCTCCCCGAACACCCCTTCCCGAAGAAGCCGGACCTGGATGACTTTGACAGCGAAGAGCTCTCCATGGACTGGTCCTTCTGGGGCCGCCCCTACGAGAAGTTCTGGCGCATCGCAGACTCCCGCCTGTACCTGCGCTGCATCCCCCAGGCCATGGCGGAGCCCCTGCGGCCCATGAGCTTTGTGCATACCATGGCCTACGGATACTACGCCCCCGCCCTCTGCCAGCGGCAGCTGGAGCCCCGGGAGTCCGTGGCCGCATCCATGGAGTTCAGGCCCCGGGGCGCCCAGACCGCCGGTCTGGTGATCCGCCAGGCCATGAACCACCAGTACCGCCTGGAGCTGGCTCAGGAGGAGGGCCGCACGAAGCTGCGCCTCATTCTGAACACCTCCGACTTCGATGTCCCCGCCTACGTCCCCGGCTTCCAGGCCAGGGAGACCTGCCAGGTGCTGGCCGAGAAGGACTGGGAGGGAGACCGGATCGTACTGGCCGCGGAGCTGGACGGAAACCGCTACACCTTCCGCTGCGGAGAGAGCCGGGAGGATCTGCAGGTCTTCGCCCGGGCGGACGGCTTTGCCATCAACCCGGAGAAGGTGGGCTGCATGACCGGCACCATGATCGGCATCTTCGCCTCCGGCAACGGCACGGACTCTGCGGACGAGGCCGCCTTCGACTGGTTTGAACACGTACAGAAAGGAGACAGACAGCATGTTTGATCACTCCCAGGACTGGAAGTGGGACGTCCCCTTTGACCATGAAAAGCCCATCCTCTTCCCCAAGGACTGCCAGCTCCTCAGCCCCGGCCGGGAGGACTATGCCCAGGTTCTGGCTCTGACCTCCGACCTGACGGAGGAGGAGCAGAAGTCCCCCTACGCCAAGTACTACTGCAAGGGCGTGGTGATGCCCGAGGAGCGGGACCTGATCTGCGTGGAGTCCGGCCGCCCCATGGACCCGAAGGACGCCTTCCTGATCGAGGACTTCGCGGCCAACATGGACGTGCCCGGCTGCTGCCCCGTCCGCACCGGCTACTGCGTGCTGGAGAACGGCATCGGCTTCGCCTCCGCCACTGTAACCAGCCGCGGCGTCACCCCCGAGATGGTGGCCTACTTCATTGACAACTTCAATCCCCCCGGGGACCTCTACTACAAGATCTGGTGCCCCGGCGCCCACCTGCGCCACTACGCCGACTGCGCCGTGGAGGATGTGGGCAACGGCTTCAGCGTGATCCGCTTCTTCGAGGGCATGACCCCCGAGAAGGTGGGCCTGCACACCGGGTCCGGGGACACCGCCTGCATCGGTCTCACCGGCGCCAACACCTTCTGCCATCCCCTCCACGACCCGGATGCGGAGCCCCAGTACGTCACTGAGCTGTGCTACTACCGGGTGCTGCCGGACGCCTACGAGACCCGGGTCAACTTCTGGGTCGGAGCGGAGTTCAAAGACGGAAAGACTGTCCCCCGTCTCCACCACGGGAAGCCCGCCGACCTGACCTTCACCCAGCTCCTGGCCCGCCACTCCCTGTGGGAGACCACCACCATGTTCCGCAACATCGCGGACTTCTGGAAGGAATCCCACTGACATCTATTCTTACCCAGAAAGGCACTTGAAATGATCAAAACTGGAATCATCGGCTTCGGCTTCATGGGCCACGAGCACGCCAACATGCTGGCCACCCTGCCGGAGATGGAGCTCACCGCCGTATGCGACACCGACCCCGCCCAGCTGACTGACGCCCCGGAGGGGGTGGAGGTCTATGAGAGCGCGGACGCCCTGCTGGCGAATGCAGACGTGGACACCGTCATCCTCTCCATCCCCAACGACATCCACTTCGAGATGGTAAAGAAGAGCGCGGAGGCCGGAAAGAACATCCTCCTGGAGAAGCCCGCCGCCATGACGGTGGCCCAGTTCGACGCCATGGTGGATATTGTAAAGAAGGCCGGCATCCACATGACCGTCCACCAGCAGCGGCGCTGGGACGTGGACTACGCCACCATGAAGGCCGTGGTAAACCAGGGTCTGGTGGGGGATGTCTACCTCATCAAGTCCCAGCTCTACGGGTTCAACGGCAACATGCACGACTGGCACGTCTACCCGGAGAAGGGCGGCGGCATGCTCTACGACTGGGGCGTGCATCTCATCGACCAGATCATGCAGATCACGGACGAGAAGCCGGTGAGCGTCTACGCAGACATGAAGAATGTCATCAACGAGCGGGTGGACGACTACTTCAAGCTCATCTTTGAGTACGAGTCCGGCATGACCGCCGAGGTGGAACTGGGCACCTACTATCTGACCCCCAAGCGGGCCTGGTTCGTGGGGGGCACAAAGGGAAGCGCCGTCATCGACGGACCCTTCCGGGCCCAGGGCAACGCCGAGGGGAAGATCGTCCGCACCACCCACCTGCTGCAGAGTGTTCCCGGCAGGCTCACCATGACCTCCGCAGGTCCCACCCGCAGCTTCGGGGAGCCTGAGCCCGGCCTCCTCTATGAGGAGCCGCTTCCGGCCATCCACACCGAGCACCGGGATTTCTTCACCCACTATATTGCGGCCCGCCAGGGCAGGGAGCCGGACGCCGTCACCCTCCCCCAGGTCCGCAAAGTTCTGGAAGTCATGGAAGCTGTCCGGCGCTCCGCGGCGACCCGCCAGGCTGTGAAAATTTAAGGAGGAACACAACGATGGATTTTCAGGCTTACAACAAGATCCTTATCTGCAAGGATGACATCGAGAACGTCAGCGTGGGCGACGTCGTCCTGGGCTATCAGTTCAAGATCAAGTATCCGTCCTACCGGGGCGCCTTCCTGAGCTGCATCGAGGCTCTGAGCTTCGAGGTGGACGGAGAGCCCATCCCTCCCGAGAAGGTCACCTTCCATGTCAACGGCAAGGACTTCCTGCTCTCCGAGCTGGCCGAGTGCTTCAAGGAGTACTGGTACGTCCGCGACCCCGCCACCATCTTCGTGCGCACCTCCGGCGGCATCGCCCCGGGCGAGCACAGCGTCCGGGTGTACATGCGGCACCGCGTGCCCTACACCGGCTACTTTGGACAGTATCTGACTCTGGACAGCGACGTCACCGAGACGCGCCGGGCGGTTTAAGGAGGATTTCACATGAGCGACATCAAATTAGGGGTCTCCCTCTACAGCTTCTCCACCGAGTTCATCCATGAACAGCTGGACCTGGAGGGCGTTCTCAAGAAGGCCAAGGACATGGGCTACCAGGGCATCGAGATCGTGGCCTCCCAGATGGTGCCCGACTACCCCTACCCCACCGACGAGTGGCTGTACGGACTCAGGGACCTGATGGCCAAGTACGAGCTGGAGCCCGTCTGCTGGAGCGCCTATGTGGACATGGGCATCCGCTCCGACCGGGATCTGACCGAGGACGAGATCATCCAGTTCACGGTCAACGACCTGATCCAGGCCAAGAAGGCCGGCTTCCCCCTGGTGCGCACCCAGCACGCCATCTCCCCCAAGATCTTCCGCTCCATGATCCCCTTCTGCAGGGAACTGGGCATGAAGCTGACCATCGAGATGCACCACCCCCACCACCCCGAGGTGCCCGTGTGGAAGGAGTACTTCGAGATCATGAAGGGCGAGGGGAAGGGCGTTCTCGGCTTCGTCCCCGACTTCTCCATCTTCCAGCGCATGCCCCACAAGCTCTATCTGGACCAGGCCATCTCCTTCGGCTGCCGTCCCGACAAGCTGGCTGAGATCGTGGAGCTCCACCGCCAGGGCGCCGACTACAGCGTGGTGGCAAACGGCGACTACAGCGACATCGAGAAGCACACCGCCGAGGAGATGTTCGCCAAGTTCAGCGCCCCCGCCCGCATCGACCAGTGGAAGGACATGATCGACTGCGCCATGTACATGCACGGCAAGTTCTACTATCTGGACAACGACGACCACGACCCCTGCATCCCCTTCGAGGAGATCGTGGCCGAGGTGAAGCGCCTGGGCTACAAGGGCTACATCGCCAGCGAGTATGAGGGCCACCACTTCGACGAGACCATCGACAGCGAAGAGCAGCTGCGGCACTTCGTTGCTCTGATGAACAAAAATCTTGCGGATTAACCGGGAGGAAAGGCAATGAAAAACGGAAAGCTGCAGGTTGGCATCATCGGCTGCGGCGGCATCGCCAACAACAAGCACCTGCCCGCCCTGGCCAAACAGGGGGATCTCTGCGAGGTCGTGGCCTTCTGCGACACCGTGGAGGAGCGCGCGAAGAAAGCCGCTGCCCAGTACGGCACCGCAGATGCGAAGGTCTATACGGACTACGCTGCGCTGCTGAAGGACGAGGCCATTGACGTGGTCCATATCCTGACCCCCAATGTGGCCCACTGCCCCATCACCGTGGCCGCCTTTGAGGCCGGCAAGCACGTGATGTGCGAGAAGCCCATGGCCCACACCTCCGCCGATGCCCAGAAGATGCTGGATGCCTGGCGGAAGTCCGGAAAGAAGTTCACCATCGGCTACCAGAACCGGTTCCGCCCCGAGGTCCAGAACCTGAAGAAGGCCTGCGAGGCCGGGGATCTGGGAGAGATCTACTACGGCAAGGCCCATGCGGTCCGCCGCCGCGCCGTCCCCACCTGGGGCGTCTTCCCCAACAAAGCCCTCCAGGGCGGCGGTCCCCTGATCGACATCGGCACCCACGCTCTGGACATCACCCTCTGGTGCATGAACAACTACGAGCCCGAGTCCGTCACCGGCCGCGTCTTCTACAAGCTGGGCAGCCTGCCCGAGGCCACCGAGGGCAACGAGTTCGGTCCCTGGGATCCCGAGCACTACGAGGTTGAGGACTCCGCCATGGGCTTCATCAAGATGAAGAACGGCGCCCTGATCAACCTGGAGGCCGCCTGGGCCATCAACCTGCGGGAGTCCAAGGAAGCTTCCACCACCCTCTGCGGCACGAAGGCCGGCGCCGAGATCCTCTCCGGCATGGGCTACCCCGTGGACCAGCTGATCTACAACCGGGGCCGCAACGGCCAGCTGATGGAGGAGCACATCTCCCCCAAGGGCAACGTGGCCTACTTCGAGGGCGCCAGCGGCGAGCCGGGCACCGTGGAGTGCCGGCAGTGGCTGGAGGCCATTCTCCATGACACCGAGCCCCTGGTCAAGCCGGAGGAGGCCTTTGTGGTCACCCAGATCCTGGAGGCCATCTACGAGTCCGACCGGGCCGGCAGAGAGATCCGCTTCTGAGCCTGTCCATGGCAGCAGACAGCAGGAAGCAGCCTGACCGCGCCGAAGCCCGCAGGGAGACGGTCCGCCTCGCCATCGGCATCGCCCTCCTGCCTCCCCTGTGGGCGGTCCTCGCCCCCCATCTCCACATTGAGACCGGGGCGGTGGCCCTCATCTGCGCCGGCATCTACGTGGCCAGCGGGAACCAGGTCCGGGACGCTGTCCGCATCTCCCTGGGCTTTCTCTGCGGAGACCTGTGGGCCCTGGCGGTGATCGGTCTGTCCGGGCTGCTCCCCTGGAATCCGGAGCTGGAGCTCTTTCTTCTGCTGGCCCTGCTGGGAGGCGCCGCGGTCCTGATCGCAGGCGCCCTCCCCCGGCTCCTCTATCTCCCCGCCTGGCTGTGCGGCTGGGCCGTGGGCCTGACCGTCATGGGCAGCCTGACCTGGCAGGAACTGGGCACCCTTCCGCTCCAGATCGCAGCGGCCATGCTGGTGGGAGTGTGGTACGTGGGGGCCGGCGTCAGCGCCTTCACGAAACTTCTGAAATCTGCAGACAAACGCAAGGAGGAGAAACGATGAAGTTAGGATTTGTCAGCGCAATCCTGGACACCTCGAACTACGAGGAGATGATGGACATCGCGTCCAGCCTGGGCTTCGAGTGCGTGGAGGTCGCCTGCTGGCCCCAGGGCAAGGCGGAGCGCCGCTACGCCGGCGTCAGCCACATCGACGTGGAGCGGGTCCTGGAGGACGAGGGCTACAGATCGT
>CAYYHY010000019.1:0-23523 GCA_964471855.1 uncultured Oscillospiraceae bacterium
GCGTCCTGTGCGGCCAGCAGACCCGCCCCGGCAATGGCCTGGGGAATATTGAGGCCAAGCACGGTGCTGCGGTTGACAGCGCTCACGGTTCTCCGGTTGAGTGTGCTGATGCTCCCCCGGTCGAGGGGAGTCCCCACCCTGGAGGGGATGGGCACATAGGGCTGCTGCTGCCTGCGCGCCATCAGGGGCGCCTCCTTTCGGTCAGATGTCGGACAGCCTGCGGATGATGCCGCACGCCTTGTAGCTGCCCAGGTTTACGGGGGAGAGTTCGCAGGGGACTCCCTTCTCCTCCGCCAGCTGGCGGATATGGAGCAGCTCGCCGGAGTCCGCGAAGTCCGGGTGGAGAAGCACCTTCCAGGGGATGCGCCGCAGGAGCACCCGGGTGGCCTCTCCGATCCCCGGCTTGATAAAGTTGATGTCTTCTATTCCATAGAAGTCCGCCACGCTCCGGACCACCTCCGGTCCGGAGGGGCCCCGGGGGACGGTGTCCTCCTGCCCGGTAATGCTGAAGTCAAAGCAGTTCTCGATGGCAGTCAGGAACTGTTCGGACAGGTCCTCCTTCTCCAGGTTCCCGTAGTAGGCGGCTCCGTGGAAGTCGCCGGGACCGATGATGTCGCTGCGGAGGAAGGTGCGGGAGATGAGACCGGTCACCGTGGCGTTGAGGCAGGAGGAGGGGATCAGGATGTCCTCGTGGGTGCCGCAGAGCTCCGTGAGCCCGGCCGGGTCCGAGAGGACCGCCAGGGAGGGGGAGAGTGGATACTCCGCCAGGGCCTCCTCCAGCTGCCGCAGGATGGCCCCCTTGCCGATCCAGCCGTCCACAAACTGCACCCCTGCGGGATCATGCCGCGCCAGGATGTATTCCACTGCGTTCCGGTCGATCCCCCGGCCCCGGATGATGGAGATGCCGTAGTGCACGGGGGCGAAGCCGTACTTCCGCTTCAGGTACCGGCGCAGAAGGATTCCCGCCGGCAGACCGGCCCGGGCCAGGGAGACCAGAACCAGCTTCTCCCCGTGGAGGGCCAGGAGCTTCTCCGCCAGCACGCAGACGGACCGGGCCGTTGGCTCTGCACAGTGCTCCAGGGCCGCCTCGTAGGTCCGCATGTACTTCTCCGTGGGCCGGTACTCCAGGGGCAGCATCTCGCTGTAGTGGACCCCGCTCTGGATCCGCTTCTCCCGGACCTCCGCCGGCAGGGGTTCCACCAGCCCCGTGATGTCCTTGAGCAGCAGAGTGACCTCCTCTGCCGAGTAGCTTGTGCGCATGCCTGTCCTCCTCCCGTGCTGGCTGTGCCCGGCGGGGCTGCAGAGGGAAGAGACAGGGGTCTCCCGCTGCAGTATACCACACAAAGGCCGGGGTGAAAAGGTTTCCTGTCCCCGGACTCAGTCCGGGTCCGGGGGCTGTCCGTCGTGGGCGGGCCACAGGCACTCCCCCAGGTCCATGCAGGTGAACACCGCACGGAAGGAGGAGTCCTCCGGACTGCAGGCGCAGAGGCCGAACCGGACCGGCCCCTCTGCCGGGAGGTGGCAGATGCGCATCTGGGCAAACTGCACCCCGTCCAGGGAACTCTCCAGACGCCAGTCGTCCCTCCGGCGGCTCAGCCGGTACCAGATGGTGCGGATGCCGGCGTCCAGGTCCGTGGTGGCCCAGTCGGACCAGCCGTCCCGGGTCACCACGCTGCCCAGGTGCTGAATCTTCCCGTCCTCGTACTCCGCCCCCGCCTTGAGCCAGTTTTCGCTGTCCAGATAGACGGCGACGCCGCACTGGTCGAAGCGGTGCCGGGTCTCAAAGTCCGTCCGCACGGTGAAGGTGAAGTACTCCTCCTCCGTCTCCGCCTGCAGGACCGGAGCCGTATCGTTCCGGAAGTGGTAGTAGGTCCTCTGCCACAGGTCGGTATGGGGGCGGGTGACAATCTCCACCCGGTCCCTGCCGATGGAACAGGATGCGGGCTCTCTTGTCCAGACGAGCCTGGATGTGTCAAACAAAGGTTATCTTCCTCCTGTATGCAGGGTGCATCTTCCCTTCCCCTCCCCGGGTCTCAGCTCTGGGGCCCGTAGGGGAAGGCCTGCTTTGCCTGCAGTTCCCAGCTGTCCCAGCGGTACAGAGGGACGGGCGGGGCGTCGGAGCGCATGACCCGGACGGTCACCCTGCGGAGGACCGAGGCCTTCATGCCCTCGCAGCAGCGGGACAGGAACTCCTGCAGGTCCCAGGCAAGGAAATCCAGGTACAGATCGGTGCCGTCCCAGCTGAACCCCAGGGAGGTCCAGTAGATGTCCCCGCAGAGCAGGGAGATCAGCTCCAGCAGGCTCCGGGCCCAGAAGGCGGGGTCCTGCCCCTCGGGCCGCATCCGGCCCTTTATGCAGAAGGTGAGAGGCACGGCGCCCTCGCTGTGCAGCAGCCCGGCGCTCCGGGTGCTGCCGCTGAACAGCTCCTCCAGCAGACCGGGGCAGAGGGTGGTGCAGAGGGCAGGTTTCTGCCGCCACTTCATGTCCGCGGAGGGCTCCGCCTGGTACCGGACCTCCTCGGTGCGGAACTGGGTCAGGGTCATGGAGAGGCTGATGCCGCTCCGGGCCAGGGACGTCCGGAGTTCAGACAGGGTGCAGCGGTTTCCCCCCTCCTCCAGCACCGGCACCGCCTTCCAGTCGGGGCGGCGCCGCAGGCACCAGAGCTCCCCCAGGATGCAGGTCAGAAGGCTCTCGCAGGCCCGCTCCACGCTCCGGACATCTGTCCGGAAACCGGAGCCGTCCTCCCCTGTGCAGGGGACCGGGAGCAGCTGCAGGTGCAGCCGCCCGTCTTCCGCCTCCCACCTTACCTGCACGTCGGCAGAGGTCAGGACACCGCCCCCCGGCAGGGGGGCAGAGGGCCGGGCACTGGAGCGTCCCACCGCCACCGTCCAGCGGCTGCGGAGATTCTCCGGCATGCGCATGGCAAACTCCGCCATTAAATGGGCCTGGGCGTCGCTCCCCTCCGGCAGCAGCCGGAGCACAAAGCGGTCCCCGCTCCGGCCCAGGGTGAACTTCGGGTCAAAGAAGGCCGCCCGCAGAACCCGGGCCGCCAGTTCCGCCGCCTCCTGGCTGTTTCTTCCCTCCGTGAGGATGGCGCGGATCTTCCCCTCCGCGGTCTGGAACATCCGCCAGGTCTCGCCGATGCGCCGGCGGAAGGGCCTCTCAAAGCGGGGCAGGGCAAGGCGCTGCCCGATCACCCGCATCTGGGCCCCCAGGCCGGGGTCGCTGTCCGGGACCAGCATCCGCAGATGCAGGGCCTCCGCCGCCAGGTTGTCGTCACCGGCCGCCTCCGCCGCCCGCTGCAGGGTGACCAGCTGCTCCGGGGTCATGTCCTGTCTGGCGGCCCCCAGATGGAGCGCCGCCTTCTGCACCAGGGCCATCTCGTCCAGGGTCAGAAGCTTCTTCCCCTCCAGCCCCGGGGAGGTCTGGCGCCACCAGGCCTCGCCGCAGAGAATGCGGATCCGGGACCGGAGCCAGGGGGGCATCCCCCTGCCGGCCCGGGCGCTTCGCAGCGCCTGCTCTCCGGCGGCGGCCGCCGCCTCGTACTTCCCCTCTTCCATCATCTGCTGGAGGGCGGGGAGCACCCCGGCGCCGGGGGAGTCCGCTGCTGCGTTTCTTCCCTCCCCGGTGTCCGGGCAGGCAGTGTCCCTCTCCGGCCACATGGAGCCGGGGACAGGGTCGGTCCGGCTGCGCATGGCACGGAAGGAGAAGTCCCGGAGGCCTGCTCTCTCCAGGAGGCTGCGGGCCTCGGCGAAGAAGCGGACCGGGTCCCAGGCGATCAGGTCCAGGTACCCCTCCGTCTCCCCGGCGGCATACCCCGTGCACCACCACAGGTCCGGGTCCAGGTTCCTGCGCATCATCTCCACCAGCCCCAGCATGGACTCGGCGATCCAGGACCGGGAGCCGGGCAGGGAGGAGAGGGGGACGCAGATGCTCCCCGCTGCGGCGCCGTGGCGGAAGAGGTCGTCCACGCAGGCGCTCTTCCCCCGGTACATCTCCTGCAGCAGGGGCACGGCGCAGGAGGTGCCGCAGACCTTTCCCCTGCGCCAGTTCATAATCTCCGGATCCCCCTCTGCGGTACAGGCGGTCCAGGTGTTGAGAAAGGCATAGGGACTGACGGGGGTGGAGGAGCCCAGCTTCTTCAGTTCCGCACCGGTCCGGCCCAGAGGGAAGCTGCCCTCCGTCTCCCGGGTGGAGGTCACCGTCTCCGCACAGAAGCGGCGCAGGAACAGATCTCCCGTCTCCCCCTCCAGCATGGCCCGCATGACCAGCAGGCAGGCCCCCTCGCTGTATGCAAACTCCACGCCGGTGCGCTTCTTCTGGAGCAGCCTGGGGGCGCTGAGGGTAAAGCTGTACATGCCGAACTCGTCCCTGGTAAAGGACGCCTGCACATCCGTCAGCCTGAGCCTGGGAAATCCCCAGGGGTAGGAGACCGCCGGCACGGTGCAGCCGGTCTCCAGGGACCAGTTCCGGAACCGCTCTGCGGGGAACCTGCGCACCAGCTCCGCGGCCGCCCAGGCCTCCCCGGCCGTGCCGGAGAGACGCAGGGCAAGGCAGGCGGTGCCGTTCCTCATGGTGCAGGTGACAGAGGGGTGCATGAGCAGAAGCCCCAGGTCCTCCTCCACCTGCCGCAGGACGGCGGCATGGGACGCCGGGTCCTGGACAAGCTGTCTGTAAAGGGTCTCCTGGTGTTCCCCGAAGGCCTCCCAGACCTCCTCGATGCGGTCCGCGCAGCTGTGCCGGAAGAGGGGAAGGCTGACCTTCTGCCGGCAGAGCCGCTCCCTGGCCTCCCACTCCCCGGTGCCGGGCTCGTGCAGGGCCAGGGATTCATAGGCGGACAGGGCGTCTGACTCCCGCTCCAGGACCAGGGCCGCCTCCCCCAGGTTCTCCAGCAGCAGGGGGTCCTCCTTGATCAGGTCCCGGTACTCCACCATTCTTCTCAGGGCGGTGTCCAGCAGATGCAGAGTCTCCCGGGTGTGTCCCCCGGCCGCCTCCGCCTTCTGCGCCGCCAGGCGGACGCCGGCCAGGCCGGCCAGCACCAGCATCTGCCCGTACTCGTACCGGGGGCGGTTCCACCGGAGGGTGTACCGGTCCGCCTCCCTGACTACCTTCTCGTACTCCCCGGCGTCCAGCCACCTGACAAACTGGACGCTCAGCTGCCGTTCATTCAGTAACATGCTGCAATATGACCCGGTCCTCTCTGTGCCCGCCAGGGCCGCTCCGTCTCCGGAGGGAGGGAGCGCATCCGTATATAACCAGAAACAGGAAACTGCAGGTGCCGTCCTCTGCTCCGTCCGTCTTTATAAAGAGGGGCCGCAGGTTCTCTTCCGGCACCTTCCGCTCAGTCCCGGGGCCAGTCCTCTTCCGGCACCGCCTGTGCTCTGCTGCGCATGGACCGGAAGGAGAAGTCCCGGATGCCGGCCTTCTGCAGTTCCGGGCGGAGGGCCTTCAGGAAGGCCTCCGTGTCCCAGGCGATCAGGTCGATGTACCCCTCTGTCTCACCGGCCCCCCAGCCCGTGCACCTCCAGTGCTCCGGGGGCACCTGCTTCTGCAGCTGCTCCGCCAGACGCCCGGGGTCTCCGGGTTCAAAGGCCTCCGCCCCCCGCAGGGAGGAGAGGGGAAAGCAGATGCTTCCGGCGGCGGCGCCGTACCTGTGGATCTCGTCCACCCCGGTGCTCTCCCCGGTGTACAGTTCCCGCAGCAGGGGCATGGCGCAGGTCTTCCCTCTGGTGCGGCCGGACCGCCAGTCCATGTGCTCCGGATCCCCCTCCAGGTCGTACTCCTCCCAGGTGTTCACGCACCGGTCCAGGGTGAGGGGGATCTCGATGCCCTGCTTCTTCAGGGCGGCGGGCAGATCCTCCAGGCTGCAGCTGGGACCGGGGGGAAGGCTGGTGACAGCGTTCGCCCGGGTACAGTAGCGGCGCATGAACAGGTCCCCTGTCTTCCGCTCCAGCAGTCCCGTCAGCGCAAGGTCTGTCCTGGTCTCCCCGTATGTGAAGTCCATGGCGTCCTCGTCCCAGGGGATCTTCTGCAGGAGCAGCGGCGCATGGAGCTGGAACCGGTACATGCCGAACCGGTCCCTCTCATATGCCGCCGTCACGTCCCTCATGGCAACCTCCGGCATGTCCTTGCGGCTGAACCATGCGTCCGGCTGCCACATCCCCGCCTCAAACTTCCAGCGCTTCGACAGAGCGGGGGGCTGCCTGCGCAGCAGCTCGCCGGTGACATACGGCTGTCCCGGCGCGGCACCCGCATCCATCTGGATCAGCAGCGTGCTGTCGGGTTCCACGTACATGCTGGCCGAACTCTCCTGGAACAGACAGTCGAAGCTCTTCCAGAGCCTCCTGGTGGCATCCCGGGCGTCGGAGGAGCGCCGGGTCACCTTCCGCCAGGCGTCCAGCTCCCAGGCGGAGAACTCCCGCCACACCTGGGCCATGCGGGCGCTGCAGGGCACCTGGAACAGGGGCAGATTCATCTTCCGCCGGCACTGCTCCGCCTTCTCCCGCCATTCGGCGCAGTCCGGCTCCAGCCGCATCAGGACCTCAAAGGCCCCCAGAGCAGCCGGCTCCCGCTCGACCTTCATCGCCGCCTCCGCCAGGGTGCTGTACCACACAGGGATGTCTCCGATCAGATCCTGGTACTCCTTCAGCCGGGATACCCCGAATTCCAGAAGCCTCAGGATTTCCGTGGTATACTGCTGTCCGTTCTCCCGGAGCTTCTGCTCCGCAAGGCGGATCTCCCCCATGCCTCCCAGCAGGTACACCTCCCCCGCCTCGGCCCGGGGGACCTCCGTCCCGCCTCTGTAGCCGTAGAAGGCGTTCACCATGTCCTGGTACTTTCCCTCGTCCAGCCACCGCTCCAGGCGGCTGCACAGTTTCTTCTCGTCCATGCTCACCCCTCCTTTCCGGCGCGTTCTGATCCGCGCCGGTCAGATGAACCGGTCCTCCCAGGTATCCGGCGGCAGGGGGAACCCCCGCTGCCAGGCCGGGAACTGCCACTTCCGCCAGTTCCTGAGGGGAATGGCGGGGGAATCCCCGATCCAGGTGTGGAAGGTGGCCTTGTCTGTCAGCTTTGTCCCCAGGCAGATGGACACCCCGTCCAGGAATGCAGGCAGATCCCAGGCCAGGAAATCCAGCCACATCGTGTCACTGCTGCAGCCCCACCCCAGGTACATCCAGATGTCCGGGCCCATGCGCTTTCTGCACCTGCGCTCCAGCTCGTCGGAGAATCCGTCCCCCATCTCCAGGGGGTGCCTGTCCGTCCTGGGCAGGGCGATGCTGCCCGCCACCGCGCCGGCATAGTTGAGGTATGCGACCTGTTCCGGCGGGTACCTGTCGTAAATGTCCTCCAGCAGGTAGAGGCAGCAGGTGCGGCTGTATACAGTGCCGCTGCGCCAGACCCCCGGCTGCGTCCCGTCCCCCGGCTGGCAGTGCATCTCATTAAGAGCCAGGTAGTCCTTCACGGTCATGGGGACTGCGGACCCCTGCCTGCGCATCCGCAGGGTGAGACCGGCCATGGAGAGGTCGCTGTTCATGTCCGCATCTTCCGTCAGCTGCAGGCTGTAGCCGTACCTGGCCATCCACAGCTCCCCCAGAATCCTGTCCAGGAGTTCCTGAACGGCGCCGGTGACCTCCTCCCGGCTGAACCTGTATCTGCTGGTCCCGCCCTCCGACACAACCCATTTGGGCACGCTGCAGGTCAGGTACCAGTCCAGGCCGTACTTCTCAGCATAGACCTTTACGTCCTTCGGAGTCAGCAGTTCGCCCCGGAGGCGGACCTCGGGGCGGGTCTCCGAATCCCCGACCGCAAAGACCCACCTGCTGAGCAGGCTCTTGGGGGCCCGGCGGATCAGTTCCGGGATGGCCAGACCCATGCTGCACACGCCGTTCAGCAGGAACCGGACCTCGTATTTGCTCCTGGAGATGCGCCTGACCTTGAGCTTCGGGCAGCTGAAGATGATGTCGAACACGTCCATGACCTGGGAGGTGATGGTCTCCGCACCCCCGGGCACCCGGTCCAGCATCTGCCGGAAGTCCTTCTCCCTGGCTTCAAATGCCTTCCAGGTGTCCGCCGCCCGTCTGGAAAAGGTGGCGGTAAACAGGGGCAGAGCGGCCCGCTGGCCTGCCGCGGTCAGCAGCGCCTTCTTCTCCCTGGCGGCCATGGGCTCGTTCTCCAGATTCAGGACCCGGAAGAGGGTGTCCTCCAGCAGCTCATAGCAGGTATCCCGGATCTCGTTCATGACCGGGGAGCGGCCGCCCCCGAACTCCTGCACCCGGGCCGCGGCCCGGCGCAGCCAGGGGACGGAAGCCGCGTCCAGTCTTCCCCGGTCCTCCGCAGCGTCAATCCCCTTCAGGTAGCAGGCCGCAGCCTCCACCATGCGGAAGACAAACTCCTGGCCGGTGCCCTTGTCCTTCGGTCCCAGGGGGACGGAGGAGGCGGTCTGAACCGTCGTGTCGTACTCCCCCGCCCGGAGCAGCTGGATGCAGCCGTCCGCCCGGTCCCGGAAGTTCCCGCAGTCCAGGCTGAAGACCTCGGACTCCAGCTGGCTGAGAATCCGGGCTGTCCGCTCCTGCCTCTTCCCGTCAGGACGCTCCCGCTGCTCTGTCTCCCCGCCGCCGGTCTTACCCCGGCTGTCCCCGGCGGCTCTGTCCTCTTTCTTCTTCCCCGCCGCCGGCTGCTCCGGTGCGGGGCGGCTGGTCAGGGGGTATCCGGGCCTGCGCAGGGTCCCGGGGGGCACGGAAGTGACCGGCTTCAGGGGGGTGATGTTCCTCTTCATTCTGCCCGCCAGCTTCCGCTCCGGCCACTCCTCCATGGGAACCGGGGCAGCCCAGGCGAACATGCTGCGGAAGCAGATGCCGGTAATGCCGGTGACTCTGAAGGAGAGCTTGACTGCGGTCAGAAAGGCCGGCAGGTCCCAGGCCAGGAAGTCCAGATACAGCTCTGTCTCCCCGATGCCGTATCCGGCGTAGTGCCAGACCTCCTCCGCCAGGCAGGCGGTCAGCTGTTCCGCCAGATCCCCCAGCAGGGCCTCCGCCGGCTCCCCCTGAGCGGGGAGAGAGGCCAGGGGGATGCAGATGGATCCGGCCGCCGCCCCGTGCCGGCGCATGGTTGCAGCCGACTGGCTGCGTCCGTCGCACAGCTGCTCCAGGAGTTCCGGGACCGAGGTCCAGCCCCGGGTCACCCCGGTGCGCCAGGTCATCTTCTCCGGGTCCCCGGTCATCTCGTACTCCTGCAGAACCCCGGCAAACTGCTCCAGGTCCATGGGGGCCGGGATGCCCATCTGTGCCAGACGGGCGGGGAACTGGGTCAGGGGGACGCTGTCCTCCGGGGGATCGGCCGTCGGTCTGCATTCCCGGACATACCGGAGGCAGAAGAGGGACCCCAGACCCTGCCGCAGGCAGTACTCCATCCACTTCCGGGCTGTCTCCTCGTCCTCCCTGAGGATCTTTGCCCCTTCCCTCCAGGGGTTGTCATTCACGCACGCGGGATCGTAGACAGTGAGGATCAGGGTGCCCATGGAGGTCCTCTCCGCGCTGACCCGCACCTTGCGAAGGTCAGTGGGAGTCCGGCCGGGGGCGGAGAGGGTTGTGCCCGGGTACTTCCCCTCTGCGGTGAAATCCCAGGTCTTCCTCTGGGCCGCGGGGGCGCAGCGCACCGCCTCCCCGCAGAGCAGACCCTGGGCCGGGTCCCCCTCGGGCTGGAAGGTGAGGATGCAGCGGGAGCCCGCCCGCTTCAAGGTGTTCTTCACCTCCGGAACAGCCGAACGGGCGAGGGCCGGAAGGCTGCGGGATCCAAATCCCGGCACCACATCCTCCAGGTCCACCTCGATGCTGTGCTGTACCTTTGCAAAGCTGTCCCACATCTGTTTCACCCGGACGCGGAAGGTGTTCCCGGAGGCGGGGAAGGAGAGCTTCTGCACGCACTCGGAGGCCCACCCGGTCCACTTCTCCTCCCCGGGTTCCAGCACCTGCAGCTGCCTGCAGGCCGCCAGGGCCTCCTCCAGGCTCCCGCAGTCCCGGGCCGTCTCCGCCAGCATCTGCTCCCAGAAGGGGTCGCCGGAGAACAGGCTGCTGCGGGCGGACAGGATCTTCAGGGCCTCCTGCTGCCAGCCGGCAATGGTCTCGGCAGAGGCATCCTTCTTCTCCGCCGCCGCTCTGGCCATGTGCACCAGGGCAAAGGCCTTGCGCAGTTCCAGTTCCGCCACTGCGGAGTCGTCCTCGCGCTGATCCAGGGGCAGCGATTTCTGCACCCTGAGAAACCGGTCAACCTCCTCCACGACCTTCTCAAAGCTGCCGCTGTCCAGCCAGTTTTCGCACTTCTTAAGAAGCTCCTGCATGCTGCATGCCTCCTGTCACCATACACTCACTCCGGGGGAAGACTGCCTGCATTACACAGGGAACCCCTGCTGCCACTCCGGGAACTTCCAGCTGCGCCAGTCCTTCAGGGGGACGGCCGGGGAACTCCGGTGCCACACGTGGAAGACGGCTTTGGAAGCCCTCTCCGGCCCCAGGTACTCCTCCACGGCGTCCAGGAAGGGGGCCAGATCCCAGGCCAGGAAGTCCAGGTACAGCATTTCACTGCTGCACCCCCAGCCCAGGTACTTCCAGATGTCCGGGCTGATCCGCTTCGGGAGATCCTCCTCCATGGCCAGGGAGAGGGAGTCGCCCTGGTAGAGAGTGCGGCTGTCCGTCCTGGGGAGACAGATGCTGCCCGGCACCGCCCCCGCAAAGGTGAGCCACTCCAGACCGTTGAAATAGCCGTTGTACAGGGACTCCAGGTAGTAGGGGCAGCATGTTCTGCTGATTACATCGTCGCAGCGCCAGGAGCACCCCACAGTGCTGCTCTGGATATAGGTGTGCATCTCGAAGGTGTTCAGGAAGCTGTCCAGGCTCATGGGGACCCCGGCATTTTTCCTGTTCATCCGCGCCGGCAGGGTCAGAAGACCGATGCGGGGGTCCATCCGCGTCTTCGCCACCAGATACGCGGAGCAGCGGTTCCGGGCGATCCACAGTTCCCCCAGGGTCATCTTCAGCAGAAATGTGGCGGCGCCCCGGAGCTCCCTCTGGCTGCACTTGTATTCACCTTCCCAGTCCCAGTCCCAGGAGCTGAAGGTCATGCTGGGCACGCTCATGGAAAACTTCCAGCCCTCGGACGTCTTGTCCGCCTGCACATAGACATCTTCGGCATCCAGCATGGTGTCTCCCGCAGGGGCAGAGCGGCCGGGTTCCGGCTGGCCTGCCGTAAAGTCCCAGTGCTCCTTCAGGGATTCCGGGGCCCGGCGGATCAGTTCTCCCAGGGCCAGGACCAGGGAGTACTCCCCGTCCGTAAGGAAATTCACCCGGTACCTGCCCTCGGGGGTGCGCGAGACGCAGACCGTCTGGCAGCAGAAGGTGCAGTTGAACACATCCATGACGCGGCCGCAGATCTCCGGCATGTCCTGCGGGTTACGCCCCGGAGCCTCGTCCAGCGCCTTCCGGAACTCCGCCTCCCTGGCCTGGAAGACCTCCCAGGTGTCTGCGACCCGCTGCCGGAAGGGGATGGGAAACAGGGGAACGGCGGCCCGCTGCCCCGCCTGTGTCAGCCACCGGACCGTCTCCGGGTCGATGCTCTCCCCGTCCATGCGGTCAGTCAGAAAGTATATGCCGTCCAGCAGCTGCAGGCAGTCGTAGATAATGCGGTTCATCACGCCGGAACGGGCGCCCTGCCTGTTCATGTCCGCTGTAAAGTAGGCCCCCCGCAGGCAGGCCGCAGCCTCCGAGGTGAGTTCCCCCCGGCTGTGCATCAGGGTCTTCCCTTTGCGGTACAGGGCCATGGCCTCCAGATTTTTGAGCACATACTTCGCATCCTCATTGCCGGTCCCGTTGGCCACATCGCTGGCGCGGACCGCGCTGACGACCCCGTCATAGTCTCCCGCCGCCAGCAGGCTGACGCAGGTGTCGACGGTGCTGTTGTACTTCCCGCAGTCCTCGTTGAGTACCTTCCGCTCCAGATCCTCGAACTGCTCCCCCTCCGGCACTTCTTCCCTCTTCTCCGGCTCCGGAGGGGCAGAACGGGAGCAGACGGGATATCCGGGACGGCGCCAGGCATCCTCCGGAAGGGAGGCGGCCGGTCTGACGGGGCTGACTTCCAGCGTCTCCCCCTCCGGGGGGTTCCACCTGGGCCAGTCCTCCATGGGGACCGGGGCGGACTCTGCGGACATGCTGTGAACGCAGATGCCGGGGATGCCCGCATCCTGCAGGCAGATCCGGACGGCGCTGAGGAAGGCGGGGGTGTCCCAGGCCAGGAAGTCCAGATACTCCTCCGTCTCCCCGATGCCGTAGCCGCAGCAGTGCCAGATGTCGCTGCTGAGATGTTCCTCCAGTTCCAGGATCAGGTCCCCCAGCAGGGCCTCCGCCAGTTCCCCGCCGGCGGGGAGGGAGGCCAGGGGGATGCAGACGGAGCCGGCCCATGCGCCGTGGCGGCGCAGGCTGTCCAGGGTCCGGCAGCTGCCGCTGCACAGGTCCCGCAGGAGCTCCGGGTACACGGTCCAGCCCCGGGTCACCCCGGTGCGCCAGGTCATCTTCTCCGGGTCCCCGGTCATCTCATAAGCATCCAGCCTGTCAGCAAACATGTTCAGAGGCAGGGGGACCGGATACCCCGCTTCCTCCAGCAGGTCCGGGAGGTCTGTCAGGGTCGGGGTGTCCCCCGGCATGGAGAGGGCCGCACGGCAGCTCTCCGCATACCGCTGGCAGAAGAGGCTGCCCAGGCGGTGCTTCAGGCACTGCTCCAGGACCTCCCGGGTGGAGGTCTCGTCCCGCCGGAATATCATGGTCCCCTTCTCCCAGGGGCTCTCCTCCACCGTGTCCCTGAGGAAGAGGGTGAACTGCATGGTCCCCAGGGGCGTCTTCTCAAACTGCACATGCACATCGTCCAGGTCGATCCTGCTCCACCCGGCCGGGGTCAGCGCGCTGGAACCCCTGCTGTCGCTGTCCGCGAAATCCCAGGTGGTCTTCAGCTGCTCCGGAGCCCGGCGCAGCATCTCCCTGCCCAGCAGAGACAGACCGGGGCCGTCCCCGGGGCTGACGACGGCTTCGCAGCGCCTCCCGTCCTTCCGCAGGGTGATCTTCATGTCAGGGACGGCCGTGCTGATTTCCGGCGGCAGGGGCTTTCCGCTCCACGAGCTTCTGGCCTGTTCCTCCAGGCTCTGCCGGGAGTCCAGAAACCTCTTCCACATGCGGTCTGTCCGGGCCCGGAAGGACTCCCCGGAGGGGGGCAGGGCGAGCTGTTCCAGACACGCCGCCGTTCCGGCGGACCAGTCCCCGTTTCCGGGTTCCAGGGTCTGCAGCTGCCTGTATGCAGCCAGGGCCTCCGCCGTGTTCCCCGACTCCATGGCGGTCTCCGCCAGCATCTGCTCCCAGTAGGTGTCGCCGGAGATGAGGTTCTGACGGCCGGTCAGGATATTCACGGCCTCCGTCTGCCACGCTTCGATCTGCAGGGGGGCGGCACTGCCCTTCTCCTTTTCCTCCCGGGCCATCTGCACCAGGGCCATGGCCTTGCGCAGCTGCAGCTCCGCCACCATGGAGGCATCGGCCTGCTGCCCCCCGGACTGCGCCGTGGAAACAAACCGGTCCACCGCTGTCACAATGTCATTCCAGCTGCCGCTGTCAAGCCAGCGCTCGCACTTCAGCAGAAGGGTATCCACACTGTCCGTCCTCCCATCCCGTCTTCTCACGGCGGCGGGGTCCGCCGCCTCTCATGTCCTCAAGCCAGAGGAAAGCCCTCTTTCCAGTCCGGGAACTTCCAGCTGCGCCAGCGCTTCAGGGGGACGGCGGGGGAGTTCCAGTGCCACACGTGGATGACGGCCATGGAGGCCGTCACCCCCAGGTATTTCTCCACGGCGTCCAGGAAGGAGGCCAGGTCCCAGGCCAGGAAGTCCAGGTACATCATGTCGCTGCTGCATCCCCAGCCCAGGTACTTCCAGAAGCTCTGGGGGACCCGGCGGGGGAGATCCCTCCCCAGGGTCAGGAGGAAGCGGTCGCCCTTTTCGGGCGGCTGCGTGTCCGACCTGGGGAGACAGATGCTGCCCGGCACTGCCCCTGCGAAGGTGAGCCACTTCAGGCCGCTGATATCGCCGCTGTACATGTCCCGCAGGAAATAGGGGCAGCATGTGAAGCTGAACACATGACCGCTGCGCCAGACGCACTTCCCCCCGTCCTCCGGTCTCAGCTCATGCATCTCGAAGGTGTTCAGGAACCTGTCCAGGCTCATGGGAACTTCGGCGCCCTGCATGTTCATCCGCGACGGCAGGTTCATAAGGCTGCAGGCGGGGGGCTTCTGCGTCCCCGGCATCAGGCATACATCCCGCCTGTTCCGGACGGTCCACAGTTCCCCCAGAGTCATCTTGACCAGATACCAGGCGCTGTACTGGAGCTCCTCGAAGCCGGCCTGGGTTCTGAAGCTCCGGTTTCCGGCGCAGCGGGGCACCCACATGGCGAAGTCCCAGCCGCCGCCGGTCCTGTCTGCCAGTACGTATATGTCCATGGGGGTCAGGACGGTGTCCCCTGCAGGAACGGTGCGCAGGGGATCGGGCTGGCCTGCCGTAAAGACCCAGAGCTTCTTCAGGGCCGGCGGAGCCCGGCGGATCAGTTCCCCAAGAGCCAGAGCCAGGGCGAACTCGCCGTCCGTGAGGAAATTGAGCCGGTACTTCCCTTTGCTGGTGCGGCTGGCCCGGAGGGACTGATTGCAGAAGGTGAAGTTGAATACATCCGTCATGCGTTCACAGATCTCCGGACCGCCCCGGGGATCTGCGTTCAGCGCCTTCCGGAACTCCTCCTCCCTGGCCTGGAAGGCCTTCCAGGTGTCTGAGATCCGCTGCCGCAGGGGGATGGGGTCCAGGGGAACGGCGGCCCGCTGGCCCGCCTGCGTCAGCCACCGGGCCGTCTCCGGGCTGACATTCTCCCCGCTCACAGTTTCCAGCTGGAAATAGATGCCGCCCAGCAGTTCCAGGCAGTCCCCGGCGATGCGGGTCATTACGCCGGAGCGGCCGTCCGTGTTGTACTGGGTCGCTGTATTGTAGGCACCCCGCAGGCAGGAGGCGGACTCCGAAGTGAGCTTCCCCTGGCTGCGCAGCAGGGTCTTCCCCTTGCGGTACAGGGCCATGGCCTCCAGCATTTTAAGCAGAAACAGCGCATTGCTGCCCCTGCCCTCGGACTCTGCCCTGCTGGAGCGGACCGCTTTGACGGCCCCGTCGTAGTCCTCCGCCTTCAGCAGCCTGAGACAGGCGTCGACGGCTCTTCTGTGCTTCCCGCAGTTCAGCCTGAGAGCCCAGGGCTCCAGGTCCTCGAACTTCCCCTCCTCTGCCGGTTTCTCTTTCTCTTCCTCCCGGAGGTGAGCCCGGGAAGAGAGGGGGTATCCGGGCCGGCGCCAGGCATCCTCCGGAAGGGAGGCGGCCGGACTGACGGGGCTGACTTCCAGCGTCTCCCACTCCGGGAAGTTCCAGAGGGGCCAGTTCTCCAAGGGCAGCGGGGGCGACTCCGCGAACATGCTGCGGAAGCAGATGCCGGGGATCCCCGCATCCTGCAGGCAGATCCGGACGGCGCTGAGGAAGGCGGGGGCGTCCCAGGCCAGGAAGTCCAGATACTCCTCCTTCTCCCCGATGCCATAGCCGCAGTAGTGCCAGATGCTGCTGCTGAGATGCTGTTCCAGTTCCAGGACCAGGTCCCCCAGCAGGGCCTCCGCCAGATCCCCGCCGGCGGGGAGGGAGGCCAGGGGGATGCAGACGGAGCCAGCCCAGGCGCCGTGGCGTCGCAGGCCGTCCAGGGTCCCGCAGGTGCCGGCGCTCAGTTCCAGGAGGAGTTCGGGGAACACGGTCCAGCCCCGGGTCACCCCGGTGCGCCAGGACATCTTCTCCGGGTCCCCCGTCATCTCATATGCATCCAGCCTGTCTGCAAACGTGTCCAGAGGCAGGGGGACAGGATACCCGTCCTCCTCCAGCCGGTCCGGGAGACCCAGCAGATTCAGAGTGTCCTCCGGCATGGAGAGAACCGCACGGCATTCCTGAATATACCGCTGGGTGAAGAGACCGCCCAGGCGCTCGTGCAGGCACTGCTCCAGAGCTTTCCGGGTGGAGGTCTCGCCCAGGCGGAACATCAGGGTCCCCTCCTCCCAGGGGTTCGCCTCCACCGTTTCCTTTAAATAGAGGCTGAACCGCAGGGTCCCCATGGGGGTCTGCTCATACTGTACATGTATGCTGCTCAGGTCGATCATGGCCCACCCCGCCGGGCTGAACAGGCCGGGTTCCTGCTGGGGGCTCCCGCTGAAATCCCAGCTGTCCTTCATCTGCTCCGGAACCTGGCGCGCCACCTCGCTGCAGAGCAGCCCCAGGGCGGGATCCTCCCTCGGGTTGAAGTAGACAGTGAAGCGCTTTCCGGTATTCACCAGGGTGATCTCCGCTTCCGGGACCGGCGAGATGACAGCATGCGGCAGCCTCTCGACGACAAAGATGCTGACCTGTTTCTCCAGGTCACTGCGGATGTTCAGAATGTCACTCCACATGCGGCGGGTCCGGGCCCGGAAGGACTCCCCGGCGGGGGGATGGACCAGCTGCTCCAGGCACGCCGCCTCTCCGGCGGACCAGTCCCCGTTCCCGGGCTCCAGTTTCTTAAGCTGCCTGTACGCCGTCAGGGCCTCCGACAGGCGCCCGGTCTCCATGGCGGTCTCCGCCATCATCTGCTCCAGGAAGATGTCACCGGAGAAGAGGCTGTGCCGGGAGGCGAAGATCTTCATGGCCTCCGACTGCCACGCCTCGATCTTCCCGGGATCGGCGCTGTTCTCTTCCTTCCCCTTCCGGGCCAGATGCACCAGGGCCACAGCCTTGCGAAGTTCCAGCTCCGCCATCTCGGGGCTGTCGGCTCCCCGCTCCCGGATCCTGTACTGGTTCACTGCATCCACAACTTCCTGGAAGCTGCCGCTGTCAAGCCAGCGCTCGCACTTTTCTACAAGGCTGTTCACACTGTCACCCCTCCTGTCTTCAGGTCCCGCCCGGGCGGCGGGACCTGCTGCGTCTCATGTCCTCAAGTCAGAGGGAATCCCTTCTTCCACTCAGGGAATTTCCAGCTGCGCCATTCCCTGAGAGGGATGCCCGGGGATGTTCCGCTCCAGGCGTGGAAGACGGCCCGGGATCTCTCGGCCGGACCCAGGCACTTCGCCGCGCCATCCAGGAACGCAGCCAGATCCCAGGCCAGGAAGTCCAGATAGATCATGTCCCTGCTGCAGCCCCAGCCCAGGTACTGCCAGATGTCGGGGCTGAGCTGCTCCCTGAGCTTCTTCTCCAGGACCGCAATGTACGGGTCCCCGTCCTGGATGAGGCCGCTGCCCGTCCTGGGAAGGCAGATGGTGCCTGCGGCCGCTCCGGCATAGCTGAGCCACGCCACATCGCTGTTCTCGTTTCTGTACAGCTGCTGGAGGAAGCGGGGGCAGCAGGTGCTGCTGGCCACTTCCCCGCTGCGCCATACGCCCCTGGCCGTATCCCGGCTTTTCTGCACGTACAGCCCGAAGCTGCTTCTGAATGCGTCCAGGCTCAGGGGGACCGGACCGAACCTCGCGCTCATCCTCACCGGCAGGTCGGCCAGCGTGACGCTGCCCGCCGGGCAGCGGTGAACGGCGCTGACGGTATAAAGGTACCGGGCGCACCACAGCTCCCCCAGGGCGCTCTTCAGAAGGGGCACCGCTGCTGCGAACAGGTTGTCCGTGTAGCTCCCCAGGGTCCACAGCATGTTCCGCGGCAGCAGCTCCAGCGCGTACATGGTAAAACTGAAGACGTCATCCACCCTGTCCGGAGATACAGCAACATCCCCCGGGGTGATCAGTTTTCCCTCCACCTCCATGCCTTTTATGTAGCCGGCGTCGCCCACCTGGAAGGTCCAGTATCTGCTGAGGGACTTCGGGGCCCGGCGCACCAGCTCCGCATAGGCAAAGCCGCCGGCGGTCAGATCTCCCAGCCTGAAGCAGATGCGGTACCGGCCGTTCCCGGTTTTGTCCGCCCGCAGATCCGGGCTGTTAAAGGCAATGCAGAACACATCCAGCAGGCGTGAGAGGATCTCCTCCGAGCCGTCGGGGTTCCGGTCCAGCATGGCCCGGAACTGCGCCTCCCTGCTCTCGAAAACCTGCCAGATGACGCCGGCCAGCAGCCGGAAGGAGAATTTGGGAACAGGAAGGGCGGCCCGCTGGCCGCACCGGGTCAGCATTTTCACGGTCTCCGGCGGCAGACCGGACTTCCGGCTCAGCGCCTGCCCCGGCCAGTACGCGGCCCTCAGCAGGTCCCAGCAGTCTGACCGGATCCGGCTCATCACAGCGGAACGCTTTGCGTACTGGTCTGTTATCCTGCCGGCGGCACGCCGGAGCAGAGGCAGGGAATCCAGCGTCACCTTCCCCTGCTGCCGGATCAGATCCTTCGCCTTCCGGTAGCAGGCCATGGACTCCAGCATTCTGAGAAGGAATACGGTGTCGCCCGTCACGCCCTCCTGCTCCAGGCCGGAGGCGGCCACCGTCTGCACCACTGCGCTGTATCCCCCGGATTTCAGCTGCACCAGGCATCTGTCCACGGCAGCGTTGAATTTCCCGCAGTCCAGGTCCAGGAGTTCCTGCTCCAGGTCCTCATACAGAGAGGGCGGAGCCTGCTCCGGCTCCGGCGGCGGCCAGGGCAGGGAGGTCAGGGGGACCGACTGGCGGCGGCCGGGATCCGGGACAATGGAACGGGCCACCTGCAGGGGGCTGACCTCCAGCTTCTCCCCCTCCGGGGGGTTCCAGACCGGCCACTTCTCCATGGGGACCGGGACGGCACCGGAGAACATGCTGCAGAAGCAGACGCCCGTGATGCCGCTGTCCTTCAGGCAGATCCTGACGGCGCTGAGGAAGGCGGGAAGGTCCCAGGCCAGGAAGTCCAGATACTCCTCCTTCTCCCCGATGCCGAAGCCGGTGTACAGCCAGATGTCGCTGCTGAGATGTTCCGTCAGTTCCCGGTTCAGATCCCCCAGCACCGCCTCCGCCAGATCCCCTGTGACAGGCAGACCGGCCAGGGGGATGCAGATGGAGCCTGCAGCCGCACCGTGCCGGGTCAGGATGTCCGCCGTGCGGCAGGTGCCCGTGCTGAGGGACTCCAGAAGCTGGGGGACCGAGGACCAGCCCCGGGTCACTCCGGTCCGCCAGGACAGCTTCTCCGGATCCCCCGTCATCTCGTACTTTGTGTATACGCTTCCGAATGACTCCAGTTTGAACGGCACGGGGAGCCCGCTCCGGACAAGGGCCGCGGGCAGCGCCTTCAGCACGGGGGTGCCCTCGGGCAGGGAGACCGCCGCCCTGCACTCGGAGACGAAGCGCTGGAAGAAAAGACTTCCCACGGTTCCGGTCACACAGTACTCCAGCGCCTTCCGGGTGCTCTCCTCCCCGTATATGAACAGCAGCTCGCTGCTGTCCCAGGGGCTCTTCTCTACAGCCGACTGGCTGCAGAGGGTGAGCTTCAGGGTGTTGAAACTGGTGACCTCCACCTCGCAGGCGATGTTCCCGGTGTTCATGTTCCCCCAGCCGGGAGGGGTGATCTGTATGCTGGCCGACTGGTCCTCCGCCAGGAAGTGCCAGTTTTCCTTCAGCTCAGGGGGGATGTGCCGCAGCACCTCCTGGCAGAGAAGCGCCTGCTCCGAGCGGCCCCGGGGGGAGAACACAAGGAGATGGCGCCTGCCGCGCCTGCTCATGGCAGTCTCCACATCCGGTATGGCGGAGTTGACATCCGCAGGAAGAGGAACAGACCCTCTGCCGCTGCAGCTCTCCTTCAGCTTCCCTTCCGATTCCAGGAACCTGTCCCACATGCGCCTGACCCGGCTGCGGAAGGGCTCGCTCTCCGCAGGCATGGAGAGCCGCTCCCGACAGCGGGACTCGCCGGCAGTCCACTCCCCGTTTCCAGGCTCCATCTCCTGCAGCTGCCTGTATGCAGACAGAGCCTCCATCAGGTGCCCCGTCTCAAAGCCGGTCTCCGCCATCATCTGTTCCCAGTACGGGTCTGCGGCAAACATGCTGTGCCGGGCGGAGAAGATCTCCATGGCCTGGTCCAGCAGCTTTGCTGCCTGGGGAGGCGTGGTCCCGTCCTCCCCTTTCTCTTCCTTCGCCAGAAGAATCAGGGCAAGGGCCCTGCGCAGATCCAGCTCTGCCGCCAGGTGGCGGCCGGCCGGGCTGCCTGCGCTCTTTCTGCCCTCCTCTGCAAAGTACCTGCTGACGAGGTCCACAGTCTCCCTGTAGCATCCGCCGTCCAGCAGACACTCACACCGCCGCAGTATGTCCTCCATGCGGTCTCCCCCCGTTCTGCGTCTTTCTCTTCCCGCTCTTCACCCGCTCTGCAGGCGGTCCGCCCAGTCCGGCGGGGTCTCCGGTGCAGAGGTGCGCCATCCGTCCATGGGGATCCCCGCTGCTCCGGGCAGGAGGACCCTGAATTCTGCATCCTCCAGATGCAGCGCCTCCAGCACCGTCTCGGCGCTCTCCAGCACGGCGGCCAGGTCCCAGGCCAGAAAGTCCGCGCTGACCCGGTCCGCGCTCCAGCGCTCCCCCAGGAAGACCCCCAGGTCCCCGCTCAGCACATCCTGCATGGCCCACAGGAACCGGCCGGCGGAGTCCCTGTCTTCCGCAGGGACCGACAGACCTGCCGCTGCGGCTCCGGCTCCGTACAGTTTCATCATGCCGCTGCAGCGGCCTTCCTCCATCTGCTCCAGAAGGGAGGGGCACATGCTCCGGCACCGGAGGATGCCGCCCCCGGGGCTGCAGTCTCTCATGCAGTCCCGCCAGTCCCCCAGAGGGGCGGCCGCATCCAGCCCCTGTTTCCGGAGGGCAGCAGGGAGATCCCGGAGGCAGAGAACATCCTCTGTTTCCAGGGAGACCCGGCATGCGGTGTCACAGGGGTGGCGCAGCAGGAACAGCTGCCCCAGCACATTCTCAGCCAGGGTGTTCAGAGCCCGCTCCGCTTCCTTCCGGCCCGCTGCAAAGCCGCTTCCGTCCGGACCTCCGCCATCCCGGGAGACCAGCTTCGGGGCACACAGGAGGAGCTTCAGCCTCCCGCCCTCTGCGATGGAGTACTGTACTGTCACATCCCCGGCGGAGAGCTCCGTGCCGTCCGGGAGGGTAACCCTCTCATCCGGGGCCCGCCGGTACGCATCAAAGCGCCAGTTCCCTTCCAGGTGTTCCGGTGCCTTCTGCAGCAGGGCATCCGCCGCAAAGGCCATGACGGGCTCCCGCCCCGGGAGCAGACACAGTTCGCATGTGCCATCCCGCATCGCGAGGTCAGATCCCATGCCGTCGAAGACCAGGTTCAGCACATGCCGCACAGACGCCCTGGCGTGCCGGATGCCCTCCGGTCCCTGCTGCATCTCCCGGCGGATGTCCGCCTCTCTCCCCGCAAACTCCTCCCAGAACCGGGAGATCCGCTCCCGGAAGGGGACCTGGAAGAGGGGGCGCTGCATGAGTCCTGCGGCGGTCTTTACCATGCCGTCCTCCGGGTCCGCCGCGGCGGCCCCTGCAAGGACCAGGAGCGGCAGTTCCAGTGCCTGCCCGGTCTCCTCCATAAGCAGATTCATTTCACTGCTGTCCCGGAACGCATTCCGGTACCTCCACAGCAGAGCTGCCGCCGTGCGCAGGAGGGTTGTCCTCTCCGGCGAGGGACCTGTTCTGCCGGCCAGGCGGCAGCAGGCCTGCGCCTGGAGAAGCCGCAGCCTTACCCGGGTCTCTCTGTCTGCTCCTCTGACAGCCGCTTCGGCAGCGCTGAGAAGGCGGGCGTACTCCCCTGCTTCCAGCATGTCCTGCAGTCTGCCAGCCGTCTTCTGTCCGCTCATGGTTCAAGCCCCTCTGCAGTCACAGCTGCACCTCCGGTTCCCCGCTCCATTCCTCCGGGGGTATACCCCTGGAGTCCGCTGTCAGGGTGTGGAAGAGAGTGCCGGCCAGCCCGTGTTCCCGGACAAAAGGCAGCATTCTCTCCAGCAGAGCCTGCAGGTCCCAGGCAAGAAAGTCCAGATACAGGTACTCCTGCCCTCTGGAGCTGCCCAGCAGCAGACCAGTGCCATCCTCTGCCGCTCCCCTCAGTGCGGAGAGGGCAGGTTCCGCAGCATCTGCGCCGCTTCCCTGTATCCGGTCCAGCGGGAAGCAGAGACAGCCAGGTACAGCCCCTGCATGAAGCAGGGCCTCCGCCCCTGTGCATCTGCCCCCTTCCATCTGCTCCAGCAGGGATGGACAGCGTGTGTGTCCGGCGGCGCCGTCCCGCCGCCAGGTCATCTCCGGACCCGGTACAGCAGCATGCGCCTTCATGCTCCCGTCCGGTTCCTCTGACAGCAGGATCCATTGCTCACCCAGTCCGGCCGGGGCGGCACTCAGAAACTCTGCAGCGGCAAACTCCATGGCCGGTTCCCGGCAGGACTGCAGATGCAGAATACAGGTCCCGTTGCACAGGGTGAGGGTAAAGGGAAGTCTGTCCGTCAGCAGGGAAAGAATCCGGCGCACCAGATTTTCCGCCTGCCCGGTCTGACCCGCCTCCAGGCGCCTGCGGATTTCCGCCTCGAAGGTTTCGAATACTGACCAGACCTCCCGGACTCTCTTCTGGAAGGGTCTGCGGAACAGGGGCAGGGACAGCATGTGCCGGGTCCGGACCGCACCCTCTGCAGCCATGACGCTGCGGGAGTCCAGGGCAGAGACGGCGCTCCAGCCCTCCAGTTCCAGCTCCGGAAGCTCCAGATACCGCCCTGTCTCCGCCTCCATGCGGCTGAGCTGCAGGGATTCCCGGACAGTGCCGGAGTATCTGCGGAAGATGCAGGCGGCCAGACGCAGCAGGGCTGTCTCATTGAAGTGAAGGGGCCGTCCGTCTGCACCGTTCTCGGACACCAGCCGGAAGCAGGCCTCCGCCTGCAGAAGGCGGCAGCGGATCCTGTCATCTTTATCCAGACCGGGTTCTGTCTGCAGGATCTGCTCCGCTTCCCGGAGGACAGTGAGGTATTCGCCGGAATACATCCAGTCCTGGAACGCTGTGTCCCTCCCGCTGTCCATCCTGCTCCACCCCTTCTGCACCTTTCTTCCGGCGCCCCTTCCCTCTGCGGATTTACTCCGGGGAGCGCAGCCGCCGGCTGACGATGGAATAGCCTGCCTCTGCAAGGACACGGAGTGTCTCCTTATGCTGGCTCTCCTGTACCAGAATGTAGTCCGTATTGAAGGTTGATACGGCAAACATGCTGATGCCGTGTTCCGCCAGCAGAGCTGCTGCAGGAGCCAGGATACCCGTAAGAGAGAAATCCAGCTGACCCTGGAACCGCAGGGCTCTCCATCCGTCCTCCCGGTCCAGGACTCCGTCCGGCACCCGGTCCTCAGGACAGACCAGGGAGAGTTCCTCATCTGTCCGGGCCAGGAAGCACAGTTCCCCCTCCAGCATGTCCGGAGTAAACGACCGGACTCTGCAGACAGACAGACGCAGATCCAGACTCTCCAGCACCATGTCACCCGTCCCCTCCCGTCGGCGTCAGCCGC